>NZ_CAJYVU010000117.1 GCF_913778135.1 uncultured Sphingomonas sp.
CGGTGCCGGTGATGTTGGTGTCGACCACGTGGCGCCAGTCATCGACCTTCTGGTCGAGAAAGCCGTGGCCGAGCCCGCGACCGGCGTTGGCGCACAGCACGTCGATGCGGCGGCCGTTCGCGGCGGCTAGCAGCGTGTCGACGCCCTCGATGGTGGCTAGATCGGCCTCCACCGCCTGTACATCGGTGCCGAACTGCTTAAAATCGCGCGCGGCGTCGTTGACCAACGGCTCGTCGGCGACGACGAGGATATCGTAGCCATTCTTGGCGGCGAGTGTCGCCAGTTCGAACCCGATCCCGGTCGACGCGCCGGTGATGATGGCGAATTTGTCTGCCATTTTGTCTCTCCTGTTCAGCCGTTCAGGCCGGGCTTGAGCACGATCTTGGTGTAGTCGTTCTGCTCGTCGTGGAACTTTTGATAGCCGGTCGGCGCGTCTTCGAGGTCCATCCGGTGCGATATGAGGAACGTGGTGTCGATCTTCCCGTCGATGATTGCCTGCAGTAGCCCCGGCAGGTAATGCTGGACGTGGGTCTGCCCGGTTTTGAGCGTCAGGCCCTTTTCCATGAACGCGCCCAGCGGCCATTTATCGACGAAGCCGCCATAGACCGCGGGCATCGACACGCGCCCGCCCTTGCGGCACGCAATGATCGCTTGACGATTGGCGTGCGGGCGATCGGTGCCGAGAAAGGTCGATGTCTTGATCTGGTCGACGACATTGTCGACGTAGAGGCCGTGCGATTCGAGTCCGACCGAGTCGATCACCGCATCGGGGCCGATCCCGCCGGTCATCAGCATCAGCGCGTCGTAGATGTCGGTCTGATCGAAGTTGAGCGTCTCCGCGCCGAACTTGCGCGCGAGCTCGAGCCGGCGCGGGAAATGATCGATCGCGATCACGCGCTCGG
This sequence comes from uncultured Sphingomonas sp., assembly GCF_913778135.1. Classification (GTDB taxonomy): domain Bacteria; phylum Pseudomonadota; class Alphaproteobacteria; order Sphingomonadales; family Sphingomonadaceae; genus Sphingomonas. The sequence goes on from NZ_CAJYVU010000117.1 coordinate 903, forward strand.
CGCCCATCAGGAACGCCGATTGCACCGCGAACAGGCCGACGGGTCCGCAGCCCCAGACCGCGACCGTGTCGCCGGGTTCGATGTCGGCATTCTCCGCCGCCATCCACCCCGTAGGCAAGATGTCGGACAGGAACAGCACCTTGTCGTCCTCAATGCCGTCCGGGATGACGATAGGGCCGACGTCGCTGAACGGCACGCGGACGTATTCCGCCTGCCCGCCGGCATAGCCGCCGGTCATGTGACTGTAGCCGAATAGTCCGGCCATTGGGTGGCCGTACAGCTCCTGCGCGATGTCCTGATTGTCCGCCGGCAGGCCGTTGTCACAGGCGGAATATTGGTGCTTCCCACAATGATAGCAGCTGCCGCACGCAATCGTGAACGGCACCACGACGCGCTGGCCTTTCTTGAGCGTCGACTTGGCGCCGACCTCGACCACCTTGCCCATGAATTCGTGACCCAGGATGTCGCCCGCCTTCATCGTCGGAATATACCCGTCGTAGAGGTGGAGGTCCGAGCCGCAAATTGCGGTTGAGGTCACCTTGATGATGCAATCGCGCGGGTTGACGATGCCGGGATCGTCGACGGTGTCGACGCGCACGTCATGTTTGCCGTGCCAAGTGAGCGCTCTCACAACCCCATCTCCTCGAATTGCTTGCGGTTCATCGCCGGCGTTGCGATCTCGCCGGCTTCCATCAGTTGCTTGAACCGGCGCAGATCTCGGCGTGCCTGGATCGCGGGTTCGCGCTGGAACATCTTGGCGATCAGCTTGCCGACCGTACCGCCGGGCGGATCGTAGAGGATGGTCGCAGTCACCACCGTGCCGCGCTGCCCTGCGTCGCGGAACTCCACCCGGCCCGAGTTCGGCACGTCGGCGCCTTCCTCGCTGGTCCAGGCGATCAGCGTGTTTGGCTGGTCCTCGGTGACGCGCGCGTCCCACTCGACCGTGGTGCCGCCCGGCGCCTTCACTACCCAGTGCGAGCGTGTCGCGTCGGGTGTGTCGATGCTGACGACGTTCTCCATGAACGAGGGAAGATTCGAGAAATCGCGGAAGTAGGCGTACACCTCCGCCACCGGCTTGTTGATCGTCACCGCGCGCGCGACCGCGCTGCTGCCCTGTGCGCTTGGGACCGTCGCTGCGGTCAGTTCATCGGAATTCTTCTTCGCGGTCACGGTTGGACCGTCGTCACGGCTATCGGTCATTCCAGCCTCCGTCGTGGAACCCGACAAGCGCGCAGATCAGACGCGCGTTCCGCCGTCGATGAAGTTGTTGATGTGGATCAGTGCCTTAGGCGTCGCGGCCGTAACGAAATGCTCGGCCAGCGAAGAAGGGTTGGCAGCTTACCAATGATGTCCCTGCCGGCACAATGTTGAAGCCAGGCAGAGAGCGGATCATCTCGGCTAATTCACGGGCTCAAGCCCGATCATGTCGGAGAGGATCATGCCCATTTTGTTCGCCGCAATGCTCACCGCGCACGATGCGGTACTGCTGACCCATCACGAGCAATTCGATTGCGCCGGCGCGCGTCCAGGCGACCTACCAAGGTCAGTCGCACACCGAGATGCAGCAGGTCGGCAGCGTTTCCGCGCCGGGCAGGCCTCGGACCCTGCGCTGTCGCTGGCAGGCGCGCGTCACGGTCGACCGTCATGCGCCATAGCGGCGGCGTCGTCACGCGGCGGATTGAGGCTCCCGCGAGGCTGAGCGGCACGCGCCCGGGGTGGTGCGAAAGTCAGACCAAGGGTATTCATGCGGACATAGCGAAAGCGACGGGCGAGCGGATGCGTGTGCACCTGGTCCAGGTTGTGGCGCGTGACCGGGCGGCGCTGATCGCCGAACTCGGACAGATATAAGGATAGTTGATGCCTAAACCCGCTCTCGTCGCCTGGGCGCTGCTCGCCGCGACCTCCGTGCCCGCGCAGGCGCAGGTCACGCCGCACGCCAGCGTCGAAGCGACCACCGACGAGCGCCGCCGCGGAATCAGCTGGAGCGACGGTGGAGGAGCGCTCGCCGCCTCGGCGCGGCTCGACCTGTCGAACGGGTTCGACATCGGCGTGCGCGTGCTGACCACACGCGGCGATCCCCGTCACGGCGGTGCCGAGGCGGTGTTCGAGCCGACGCTCGGCTACAGCCAGCTCGTCGGCGGCTTCCGGCTCGACGCGTTCGCGACCGGGCACGTGTTTACGAACGGCGATGGTCCGCTGGATTATTACGAGGGCGGTGCGAGCGCCAATTACACGCTCGGTCCCGCGCAGGCGGGTGTCGAAGCGCGCTACGCGCCGTCGCAGGATGCGATCGGCGGCAGCAACCTGTACCTCGCGCTGCGTGGGCGCATCGGCGTGCCGCTGACGCCGTTCAGCTTCACCGCCAGCGCGGGGCGATCGAGCGGCGCGGTCGGCGATTCCGTTCGCGCGGCGCGGCTGCGTCCGGGCGGCACCTATTATGATTGGTCGTTCGGCGTGCAGCACGCGACCGGGCCGCTGGTGCTGACGGTGGAATATACCGGCACCGATATCGACGACACGCGCGCGGTGTCGCCGTTTGCGGCGCGGAACAACGCGGGTGACCGGATCGCGGCGAGGGCAGCGCTGAGTTTCTGAGCTTCTTCGGGCTACTCGCGTCGCCCCTGACTTGATCCGAGGTGATGCCTCTTATGTCTGCGTACGAGAAAAGGCGCCCGGATTGCTCCGAGCGCCTTTTCTTGATGGTCGCAGCGCCGCGGCGAAGCCGCGTCGTCGGTCCTTGCTGGTGCGAGGCCGGCCGACAGCGCGGATGCGAGCGGCCCGCTCGCACCGGCTGGCGGCTCGCCAGCCTTACGCGCTGTAGTACATGTCGAACTCGACCGGGCTCGGCGTCATTTCCCAGCGGGCGACCTCCGACCACTTGAGCTCGACGTACGCCTCGATCTGATCCTTGGTGAACACGTCGCCCTTCAGCAGGAAGTCATGATCCGCCATGAGGCTGTCGAGCGCCTCGCGCAAGCTGGCGCAGACGGTCGGCACTTCCGCCAATTCGGCGGGCGGAAGGTCATAGAGGTTCTTGTCCATCGCCTCGCCGGGATGGATTTTGTTTTGGATACCGTCCAAGCCGGCCATCAACAGCGCGGCATAGGCGAGATACGGGTTCGCCATCGCGTCGGGGAAGCGCACCTCGACGCGCTTCGACTTCGGGCCGGTGCCGTACGGGATACGGCACGACGCCGAGCGATTGCGCGCGGAGTAAGCGAGCAGCACCGGCGCCTCGTAGCCCGGCACCAACCGCTTGTAGCTGTTGGTCGTCGGGTTGGTGAAGGCGTTGATCGCCTTGGCGTGCTTGATGACGCCGCCGATGAAGTAGAGGCAGGTGTCGCTCAGCCCGGCGTAGCCGTTGCCCGCGAACAGCGGCTCCTTGCCGTTCCAGATCGAGAAGTGCGTGTGCATTCCCGATCCGTTGTCTTCCTTGATCGGCTTCGGCATGAACGTTGCCGACTTGCCGTACGCGTGCGCGACCTGGTGCACGACGTACTTGTAGATCTGCATTCGGTCGGCGGTCTGCGTCAGCGTGCCGAAGGTTAGGCCGAGTTCGTGCTGCGCGGCCGCCACCTCGTGGTGATGCTTGTCGCACGGCAGGCCCATCTCGAGCATCGTCGTCACCATCTCGCCGCGGATGTCGACCGCCGAGTCGACCGGCGCGACCGGAAAGTAGCCGCCCTTGGCGCGCGGACGGTGCGCGAGGTTGCCGCCCTCGTACTCACGTCCGGTGTTGGTCGGCAGCTCGATGTCGTCGATCTTGAAATACGACTGGTTGTACGACGTGTCGAAGCGCACATCGTCGAACATGAAGAATTCGGCCTCGGGGCCGACGTACACCGTGTCACCAATCCCGGTCTGCGCGACATAGGCCTCGGCGCGCTTGGCGGTAGTGCGCGGGTCGCGGCTATAGCCCTCGCCGGTCGACGGCTCGACGATGTCGCAGAACACGATCAGCATCGGGGTCGCCGAGAACGGGTCGGTGTAGACCGCGTCGAGATCGGGCTTGAGGATCATGTCCGACTCGTTGATCGCCTTCCACCCCTC
>NZ_CAJYVU010000118.1 GCF_913778135.1 uncultured Sphingomonas sp.
ACCGGATCGCTGTGGCGTTCCAATCAAGGCTACGTGTCCGATCTGACGCGTAACCTCGGCACGCTGCAGACGAGCGGTATCGACGTCGGTGCCAACTTCAACTCCGAGGTGGGCTCGGTCGGTACAATTTCGTTTAACTTCAACGGTACCTGGCTGAACGAGTACAAGGTCAATAACGGCGTCGTCGATCCATACGATTGTGCGGGTTACTATGGCACGCAGTGCGGCACGCCGGCACCGGAGTGGCGCCACAAGACGCGCCTGACCTTCACCCTCGCCGATGGCATCGGTATCTCGGGTCAGTGGCGTTACTTCTCGGCGGTTCGCATCGACGCGAGCAGCAACCAGTCGGCACTGGCTGGTGGCTTCACCGCGTACAATGCGCGCATCAAGCCGCAGAGCTACTTCGATCTGGCGCTGACCGCGCCGATCGCGGAGAAGTTCAACTTCCGCCTCGGCGTGCAGAACCTGCTCGACAAGGATCCGCCGCTCATTGCTGGCGCTGGAACCTATGCGCAGCCGGCCGGCTTCGCCAATGGCAACACCTATCCGCAGGTGTATGACGCACTCGGCCGCTACATCTACTCGGGTGTGACGCTGAACTTCTGATCGATCGATCAGCTTTGAGGGGGCCGGGATGTTTTCCCGGCCCTTTTTTTGTGCGCGCGAGTCGTTACCACTGCGGGCCATGTCCTTGCCCGATCAATCACGACATTTCGGGAGCATGCCGCCGGCTGCCGATCGAGCGGCCGCGGCGTTGCGCTCACGCTCTGCGGCGATACTCGCCGAGCGGGCGCTGGCGCACGGCGGCGAGGAGCGGGCGGTCGAACAGGTCGCGGCTGCCGCACACCGCGCTGGTAGCGATCCGCGGCTGTGGCAATGGACCGCGCTGCTGTACCGCGCGCTCGACGATCGGCGTAGCGCGCTGGACGCGTTCGCGACCGCGACGCGGCTCGCCCCGCGCGATGTGCGGATCGCGCACGGGCTGGCGCAATGCCGCTACGAGGCCGGGTTGCCGAGCCTAGACCAGTTCGACGCGGCGCTCGCATTGGCACCATTTGACGCAGGGTTGCTGCTGGGGCGCGCGGCGGCGCTGTTTTCCGCAGGCGAGGCCGCGCGGGCGTGCGACGGACTGGCGAGCGTGCTTGCGCAGGAGCCGAGGTGGATCGACGGACAGCGTGAACTCGCGCACCTGCTGTGGCTGCGTGGTGCAGGCGTGGACGCGTTCGCGCCCTTGCGGCGCAGCATTGCCGCGCAGCCGGCGGAGCCTGCCAAGTGGCAGTTGCTGCTCGAACTGCTGTTGCAGGCGAAGCGGTATGATGACGTGCTGCGCGAGGTGCGTGCGAGTAGGGCAAGCATCGGGGATCAGCCATTCGTGCGCGCGAGCGACCTTGCAGCGCGTGCCGAAAGCGGATCGTTGCCAGCCGACGCCGAGGCTTTCTCCACGCCCGAGTTGGCGAGCGACCCGGCAATGGCGGTCTACCACGTTCGACATCTTCTGCGGCATGGGCGTGTCGATCGGGCAGCGCGGGTGATCGAGCCGTGGTTGGGGCGCCCGCAATCGGCGTCCTTCTACCCTTATGCTTCGCTGGTCTGGCGCTTGAACGGCGATCCGCGCCGTGACTGGCTCGATGCGCAAGCGGGGCTGGTGCAGCAGCACGATCTTTCGAAAGCACTGCCGCTCAAGCGGCTGGCGGCGTTCCTGCGCGATCGTCACCATGCGGGCGGTCCGCACCTTAACCAGTCGGTTAACGGCGGCACGCAGACCGAGGGCATGTTGCTCGCGCGGATCGATCCCGAGATCGAGCAACTGCGCGAGGAGATCCGCGCGTGCGTGCGGCGCTATATCGACGCGCTGCCGCCACCGGACACGCGTCATCCGTTGCTGGGATCGCCCAGGCAGGCGCGGCCGCGCTTCGCCGGTTCCTGGTCAGTGCGGCTGCGCGGCGGTGGCCACCATTCGAGCCACGTCCACCCTGCCGGCTGGATCAGTTCGGCATTGTATATCGACCTGCCGGAACGAGCGGCCGATGAGCCGGCGCATTCCGGCTGGCTGGCAATCGGTGCGCCGCCGGCCGAACTCGGCCTAAACCTTCCGCCGACCGCGATGATCGAGCCGCAGCCCGGCAAGCTGGTGCTGTTCCCCTCGACTACGTGGCACGGCACGATGCCGTTCGCAGCGGGAGAGCGCCTTACCGTCGCCTTCGATATCGCCTATCCCGCGACGCCATGACGAGCATGAGAGAACAGGTGCTGGGTGCTGCCGCGGCTTATTGGCGCGCGGGCGACCGGGCCGGTGCGCGAACCCGATTGGCTGAGGCGATGAGGCAACTGCCCGATGACGCGATGCTGCCGGCGATGGCGGGGCTGCTCGCCTGCCAGAGCGGAGACCCGGCGGAGGGGGTGACGCTGCTGCGCCGCGCGGTGGCGCTCGATCCCGGCGATCAGGCAAGTCGCTTCAACCTGGTCGTGGCGTTGATCGACACGCGCGCGCTGGAAGAGGCCGATGAGGCCGCCCGGTTGCTCGACGAGGCGAACCCTCGCGCGCTGAGGGTGCGCGCATATCTCGCGGCCGAGCGGGGGCGCCATGACGAGGCCACGACGCTTTATGCCGCGTGGCTGCGGCTGCAACCCGGCGATGCGCAGAGCTGGAACAATATCGGTAACAGCTACACCGCGCTCGGACGTCACGACGACGCGATCCAGGCGTTCGAGCGCGCGGTGCAGATCGCACCGAACGAGGCCGCGCCGCACGTCAACGGTGCGAAGGCGCTGATCGCCGCCGGTCGCGACGACCACCGGCTGGCGTGGACCAGCCGCGCGGCCGGGTTGCTGCCACGCGACTATGACATCATTTTCCACCACGGCCTTGCCGAAGCGAACAGCAGGAACTTCGATCGTGCGGTCGAGACGCTTGTGCGCGCGACCGCGTTGGCGCCGGAACGCTCCGACGCTTACGTCGAACTCGGCCTGTTGTATGAGAACCTGAATAGGATCGACGATCTCGATCAACTCGTCGCTCAAACGCGCGAAAACAACGTCGCTGACGAGCACGTCGCGCTGATCGCGGCATGGCTGCACCGCCGGCGTAACCGGCTGGACGAGGCGGCGCGCGAGGCGGACCGGATCGGCACCGACGTGGCGCCGGCGCGGCGACATCATATCCGTGCCGATATTGCGGAGCGACTCGGCGACACCGACCAGGCCTTCGCCGAATTTACGCTGATGAATGATGCGGCGCTGGCGGGGGCAGGGGCGGGTGAGGAGCCGAGCTACCTGACCCGTGTACGCCGGGAAGGCGACGGGCGACTGGCCGCCACCGTCCGAACCGGCTCGACCGCGTCAGCAACCCAGCCAGCCTCGCCGGTCTTCATCATGGGCTTCCCGCGCTCGGGCACGACCCTGCTCGACACGCTGCTGATGAACGATCCGCACTTCCACGTGATGGAGGAACTGCCGATCGTCGGCACGATCGAGGCGGAGGCGCGCGCCGCCGGCGGTGTCGACCGCGCCGACCCTGATCAGTTGCGGCAGCGCTACTTCGACTTGCTCGCGCAGGTCGCGCCGAACGATCGGCATGCGGTGGTGGTCGACAAGTTTCCGCTCCACCTGGCGCGCGCGCCGCTGCTGCACCGCATGTTTCCTGACGCGCGGATGATCTTCGTCGAGCGGCATCCGTTCGACGTGGTGCTGAGCTGCTTCATGGCGAACTTCCAGCTCAACTTCGCGATGCGGCACCTGACCTCGTTGGGTGAGGCGGCGGCGCTCTACGACGCGACGATGACCAGCTTCGCCAACGCGGAAAGCCAGCTTCCGCTCAACGTGCATCGCTTCCGCTACGAGCGCCTCGTCGCCGATCCCGACGCGGAGCTGCGTCCGCTGATGCGCTTCCTCGACGTGCCGTGGAACGATGACCTCCTCGACAATCAGGCGAGCGCCAGCCGCCGCGGCCATATCGCCACTGCCAGCTACTCGCAGGTGACCGAGCCGATCTACACCCGCGCGATCGACCGCTGGCGGCGCTACGAACGCTATTTCGGCGACGCCGCCGCGCTGCTGCGACCGTGGTGCGAGAAGCTGGGCTACGAGGTGTAGGAAGGTCCGGGCGGGCGAGACACTGCCCGCCCGAACGCTGTCGCTTTACTGCGCCGACAAGGCGAGCTTGCCGTCACCTTCGTCGACGTGGACGGTCGTGCCGTCCTTGACCTCGCCGCGCAGGATCAGGTCGGCGAGCGGGTCCTGCAGGTAGCGCTGCACCGCCCGCTTCAAGGGCCGCGCGCCGTAGACCGGATCGTAGCCGACACGGCCCAGCCACGCGCGTGCCGCATCCGTCAGGTCGAGCGTCACCTTGCGATCGGCGAGCAGCTTGCCGACGCGTGACACCTGGATGTCGACAATCGGCCCCATGTGCGCCTGGCCTAGCCGGTGGAACAGGATGATCTCGTCCAGCCGGTTGAGGAATTCCGGCCTGAAGTGCGCGCGCACCACGTCCATCACCTGCGGCTCTACGCTCTCGACGTCGGCGTCATCGGGCATGTTGGCGAGGAACTGCGATCCGAGGTTCGAGGTCAGGATGATCAGCGTGTTGCTGAAATCGACCGTGCGGCCCTGACCATCGGTCAGGCGACCGTCGTCGAGGACTTGCAGGAGCACGTTGAACACGTCGCCGTGTGCCTTCTCGACCTCGTCGAACAGCACGACCTGATACGGCCGACGCCGGACCGCCTCGGTCAGCACGCCGCCTTCCTCGTAGCCGACATAGCCCGGCGGGGCGCCGATCAAACGCGAGACGGCGTGCTTCTCCATGAACTCGCTCATGTCGATCCGCACCATCGCATTGGGATCATCGAACAGGAATTCGGCGAGGCTCTTGGTCAGCTCGGTCTTGCCGACGCCCGTTGGCCCGAGGAACAGGAACGAGCCCAACGGCCGATTCGGGTCCTGCAAGCCCGCGCGTGCACGGCGCACTGCGGTCGAGACCGCGCGCACCGCGTCGGCCTGTCCGATGACCCGCTTGCCGAGCACCTCCTCCATGCCGAGCAGCTTCTCGCGCTCGCCCGCCAGCATCCGCTCGACCGGCACCCCGGTCCAGCGGCTGACGACGCCCGCAATGTCGTCGGCGGTGACTTCCTCGCGCAGCATTGCGCCCTGCGTGGTTCCCTGCGCCTCGGCCAGCTGGCGCTCGAGCGCAGGAATGCGGCCGTAAGATAGCTCGCCCGCCTTCGCCAGATCGCCCTGGCGCTGCGCCTGTTCAAGCTCGAGCCGCGCGGTGTCGAGCTGTTCCTTCAGCTTCGCCTCGCCCGCGATCTTGTCCTTTTCCGCCTGCCAGCGCGTCGTCAGCTCGGCCGACTGCTGTTCGAGGTTGGCGAGCTCCTGCTCGAGATTGGCGAAGCGGTCGCGCGACGCCTCGTCCGACTCGCGGCGCAGCCCCTCGCGCTCGATCTTCAAGCGCAGGATGCGGCGGTCGAGCGTCTCGATCTCCTCGGGCTTCGACTCCACCTCCATGCGGATGCGGCTGGCGGCCTCGTCCATCAGGTCGATTGCCTTGTCGGGCAGGAAGCGGTCGGTAATGTAGCGGTTCGACAAGGTCGCCGCGGAGACGAGCGCACCGTCGGTGATGCGCACGCCGTGGTGCATCTCATACTTGTCCTTGAGCCCACGCAGGATCGAGATCGTGTCCTCGACCGTCGGCTCTCCGACAAAGACGGGCTGGAAGCGCCGCTGAAGCGCGGGGTCTTTCTCGACGTGTTTGCGGTACTCGTCGAGCGTGGTCGCGCCGACACAGTGGAGCTCGCCGCGCGCGAGTGCGGGCTTGAGCAGATTGCCCGCGTCCATCGCGCCCTCCGACTTGCCCGCGCCGATCAGCGTGTGCATTTCGTCGATGAACAAGATGATGTCGCCCTCGGCGGCCTTGACCTCGTCGATGACGCCTTTCAGCCGCTCCTCGAACTCGCCGCGATATTTGGCCCCCGCGATCAATGCGCCCATGTCGAGCGCCATCAGCGTCTTGTCCTTGAGGCCATCGGGCACGTCGCCGTTGGCGATGCGCAAGGCCAGCCCCTCGACGATCGCGGTCTTGCCGACGCCCGGCTCGCCGATCAGGACGGGATTGTTCTTGGTGCGACGCGCCAGCACCTGAATGGTGCGGCGGATTTCCTCGTCGCGGCCGATCACAGGGTCGAGCTTGCCGTCGCGCGCCGCCTGCGTCAGGTCGCGCGCGAACTTCTTCAATGCGTCATAGCGGTCCTCGGCGGACTGCGTGTCGGCGGTGCGGCCGCCGCGCAGTTCGTTGATCGCGCTGTTGAGTGCCTCAGGAGTCGGGCCCGCTGCCTTGAGCGCCTTGCCCGCCGCGGTGTTGAGGCTGAGCGCAAGTGCGACAAGCATCCGCTCGACGGTGACGTAGCTGTCGCCCGCCTTCTTCGCGATCTCCTGGGCCTGATCGAGCACGCGCACCGTGTCGGTGCCGAGCCCCGGTGGCGTCTGCGCGCCCGACCCGCTCACGGATGCGATCTTGGCGAGCGCGGCGTCGGTTTCGCTGGTGGCACGGCGCGCGTCACCGCCGGCACGTACGATAAGCCCCGCGGCCATGCCCTGCTCGTCCTCGAGCAGCGCCTTTAGCAGATGTTCGGGCGCGATCTGCTGATGGTTCATGCGGATCGCGACGGTGCGCGCGGACTGGAGGAATCCCTGCGCGCGGTCGGTAAACTTGTCGAGGTTCATGTCTGTCCCCTGATAACTTGCCGACTAGATGGTGTGGTATTCAGGCAACACAAGTGTGACCGTCAGGTTTCAGACTTCCACGTCTTCTCGCGCAGGTTGAGATGAGTCAGCCGCCGCTGCGCGAGACGCGGGCCGAGAAAGCGGTAAAAGTACCAGTTCTTCGCGCCATGCGGGGTGAAATGGTAGAGCAGCCGCTCCGCCAGCGTCCAGCGCACGCGTGTCCGGTCTGAGCGCCGCGGGGAGGGGACGCACCACAGGTCGTACGGGTAGATCGCGTCACCGTGCGCGAGCACGCGCTCCATGATCTCATGATCCATCAGCACGTAGGGCCAGTGCGCGTGCGTGTAGCCACCCGCCGCGACATACGCCTGGGTGCGGAAGCATTGCCCGTAGCCGCCGGTGTGCGTCTGTTTCGGCCATAGCCGACTCACGCGCTGGTTGTGGCGGCGCTTGGCAAGCGCGGCAGGGCCGTCGGCGCGATCGGTGACGTCGGTCGCCATCACCGCGACGACGCGCTCGCCGCCTGCCGCGAACGCCTGCGCGGCGGTGGCGAGATAGTGCGGCGGGTAGAAGGTGTCGGCGTCGGTGAAGGCGACGAACGGCGTGGTGATGTGCGGGTTGGCGGTTTCCAACGCGTGGATCTTGCCGGGTTGCGCCTCGAACAGGTGGACGACCTCAACATCAGGCATCGCCGCCGCGGCCGTGCGCGCGATTTCGGTCGAACCGTCGTCGGAGGCATTATCGACCAGGATAAGGCGAAAGGGCTTGAGCGTCTGCGCGTCGAGGCTGGCAAGCGTCGCGGCTAGGTAATCGGCCTCATTGTAATAAGCGAGAACGACCGTCCATTCGGGCACCATCACGCATCTCCCCGCGCCAGCCGCAACAGCGTCTGGCACGCGGGCTCGCTCGACCGCAGTCCATGCGTCGCCAGCGCGTGCGCGCGCGCCATCAGCCCCATCGCTGCCATCCGCGTCGGATCAGCGAGCAACGCGGCGACCTCGTGGCGATAGTTACGGTTGGTGACGCGCAGCCCGCAGTTCGCCGGCAGCACGTCGGCGCTGATCCGGTCGGCGAAGGCGACCACCGGGCGCCCACACGCCATCGCCTCGACGATCGCACGCGGGAAGTAATCGCGCCGACCGGCGTGAAAATAGACCGCCGCCGAGCCGAGCAGCGCGGGGATGGCGGCGTTCGGCACATGGCCGAGCCAGTCGATCTCGGGATAACGCTTTGCCAGCGCCTCGGCGTCTGGCCCGCCGCCGGCGACCGCGACGCGGTGCTCGACCGACAGCGCGCCGACCTCGGAGAAGCTTTTCCACCGCGTCAGCCGGCTGACCGCGATCACGTCGCGCCGCCGCTCGCCCATCACGGGGCGGAAGCGTTCGGTGTCGATCGACTTGGGCAGCCGCTCCATCCGCGTATAAGGGATGGCGGCGCGCCACGGCACACGCGGGCGGGCGAGCGCGCGTTCCTGCAGCTCCGATTCGGTGAACACCATCGCCGCGTGCGGGACCAGCCGGCTCCAGTAATCGCCGCCGATGATGACCGCGAAGCGGCGCGCCTCGGGCTTGAGCACGCGGTCGAACAGCCGATATCCCGCGCCGCCGTTGCTGCCGATCACGACGAACAGATCGGCCGCGTCGGCGCGCGCGGCGGCGACCATCGCGTCGCTGTAGTGATCGCGCGATTTCCTGCCCCCGCCGTCGCGCGCGAACAGCCTGAGCGTGTACGGCGCGCCCAGATCGGGGTCACAGCGCAAGGTAGCGTCCTCGCGCGCCACGCCCCACAACTCGACATCGGCTCCCAGCGCCGATAGGAGCGCGGGCATCCGGCGGTCGCGATTGTCCCAGCGCAGCCACTCCGCGGGATCGGCGACGCTGTGATACGTCGGGTAGGAAAGAACGAAGACGATGCGTGTCATGTCAAGGCGCGGCGGATACCAGCACGCTTTCGCGCTGACTAGGATCATGGCGTGAAGCCCGTACTTCGGCCGTTCGGTGAAGACGGCCCCCGCATTTCGTGCCTGATGGTGACCGCCGACCGGATGGCGCTGGCCGAGCGATCGGTCGACTGCTTCCTGGCGCAGACCTATCCCAACCGCGAGCTGATTGTCGTTGACGACGGCGAGCAGGATTATTCGCCCATCCTGTCGCGCGTGCCCGCCGATCGGCTGATCCATCACCGCATCGCCAAGGACCCGGCGACCACGCTCGGCGCACTTCGCAACCTGTCGCTCGACCTCGCGCGCGGCGACCTGATCGCGCAATGGGACGACGACGACTGGTTCGATCCCGAGCGGCTGGCGCGGCAAATCGTCGTGCTTGGCGACCACGCCGCCTGCTGGTGCCCGGTCGCGCTGATGCATCTTGCCGAGCCCGAGTGGCTGGAACGCCCGTACATCGGCTGGTTCCAGGGCGGGGTGCCGAGCACGATCCTGCACCACCGCCGCGACGACATCCGCTACCCGTTGGAGCGTCGCGGCGAGGACAGCACCTATCGCGATGCTTGGCGGCGGTTGGGATTCACGCTGCTCGACGAGGGCGAGGCGGCGCTGCTGATCCGCTGCTTTCACGGGAATAACACATGGGAGCGCACGCATTTCGAGAAGCGCATCGCGCTCACCCCGCGCGACCGGATCGAATGGGGCGTGCGCCGCATGCTCGGACGGACCGAGGATTATTCGCGCTTCCGCCTGACGGGGCGGCAGCGGGCATCGTTCGACGCCTTCTTCGCGCACTCGCGCACACTCGGGCTATTCTGATGACGCTGGCTACGCGCGCGCGCGCCTGGGCGGGGACGGAAGACGCCAAGCGCGTCGCGATCGCGCTGCGCGTCCTGTTCTTCGCCGCGATGTTCACCTGGCTCGTGCTCAAGGTGCGCGCGATCGGCTGGCGGCAAGTGGTCACGTCGCTGCCGACCAACCCGCTGTTCTACATCCTGTTCTTCGTCAATTTCCTGGTGCTGCCTGCGTCCGAGACGGTGATCTACCGCATCATCTTTCGCCGGGCGCTGCCGCGCGCGTTCCCGGTGCTGATCCGCAAGCGCGTCTACAACAGCGCGCTGGTCGGTTACTCGGGCGAGCTGATGTTCGCGATCTGGCT
>NZ_CAJYVU010000119.1 GCF_913778135.1 uncultured Sphingomonas sp.
CGGCCGGCGGGAAGCGGCCGCTGCGCGGTGCGCTTCATCACCGCGTCGATGTCCGCTTCATACCATTGATTCAACGCACCCGCCGCGCCCGCGCCCAAAGCGATGCATAATATTGCGGTGAATCCCAGCACCGGATCGATCGCAACCGGCGCCGCGAGCATCCCGCACAGCCCCGTGAAGACCACCAACGTCATCACGCGCGGCTTGGTCAACGCAAGGAAATCGCGCCAGTCGGCGGGCGGCAACAGGGGAGCGGCGGGCGTCATGATCGGCGCCGGTCTTACGCCGCGCGCACGCCGGAGGGAAGCCGCGCCAGCCATTCCAGCAGGATGGCGTTCACCTGCACCGGACGCTCCTGTTGCGTCCAGTGTCCACACCCTTCCAGCATATGCCCCTCGACCAGCGGCACGTGCGGGCGCATCACGGCAAGCGGATCGCCGAACGCCCCGAAGCCGAACGACGCCGGATCGCGAGTCCCGCCGATAAACAACGCCGGCTGCTCGATCCGCCGCCCCCGCCATGCCTGCGCCCACACGAAGTCGCGCTCGTGGTTGCGATACCGGTTCAGCGGACCGCGAAAACCGCCGGACTCGAACTCCGCGACCATGTGGTTGAAGTCCGGTTCTTCGAGCCACGGTGGAAAGGTGTCCGGATCGACCATTCCGTCCAGCAGTGTGGCGCCGGCCGGCTTCTCCGGCCACGCCCCCGGCGGGGCATCGCCGCTGATGGCGTAGAACAGCCGCCGCAGATAGCCGCGCACGTCCGCTTCCGCCTCGCGCTCGGCGGGGCCGGGTTCCTGGAACAACTCCTGATAGAAAAAACGCTCCCGATCGGTGAAGGCGCGCCGGAAAATCTCGGTGAATGGCCGGGTGGGAACGCCCGTGAACGGCACCGACAACCCCGCGACCGCCCCGACCCGATTGGGGCGCGTCAGCGCGCTGTACCAGACGATCGGCGCGCCCCAGTCATGGCCGACGAGCACCACCGGCGCGTCCGGTTGCAGCGCATCCGCCACCGCGATCACATCGCCAACGATCTCCGCCATCGCATAGGCTTCGATCGCCTCGGGTTTGTCGGAGCCACCATAGCCGCGCACGTCGATCGCGGCGGCGGTGTGGCCGGCGGCGACAAGCGGTGCGAACTGATGCCGCCAGCTATACCACCCCTCGGGAAAGCCATGCACCATCAGGACGAGCGGACGTTGCAGCTGCCCTTCAACCGGCGCCTCCACCATCACGCGCAGCCGCGCGGTCCCTGTGTCGATCAGGCGAGTGTTGCGCACGGGCCGCTCCTGCGATAATGGTATCCGTAGAGATCCACGGTGAATCCAAGCCGGGCGTAGAGCGCCCGTGCCGGGGTATTCGCTTCCTCGACCTGCAAAGCGATTGCCTCGGCTCCCTGCGCCTCCGTCCAGTCGATCAGCGCGGCGACGATCGCGGCGCCATGACCGTGCCGCCGCGCGCTAGGCTCGGTGGCGATCGCTTCGAGGATCGCGACGCCATGGTGCATGCAGACATAGCCGATCGCTACCGTCCGCCCCTCCCAAACCCGTCTCGCATAGGCGGCGGGATGGACAAGGCGGGCGGCGACATCGCGCGGCTCCTCGATACCGGTAGACAGGCGGCGGCGCGCGGCAAGCCACATGGCATCAGGCGCTTCACCGATCCTCACCTCGCCCGCGATTCGATTGGAAAAGCGCGTGTCGAGCACCCCGCTCGCGACTGACGCGAGATCGGTCAGGCGCAGGATCGTCGGCTGCGCATCAGCGGCGTAGCACGCTGCGATCGCTGCCAATGTATCGTGATCGAGCGCGGCATCGGCCGCGATCGCACTGGCGGCATTGCTACGGCGGCTGCCGCCGCCCGAGCGCGCAACGCTCCATCCCCCGATCCGATCGACGAGCCGCGGCGGGTAAGCAACGGCGCAGGCGCGCTCCACGCGCCACGCCAGCGTACTGGCCGTCATGCGTGCTCCCCTAAAATATCGACGGCGGGGAAGCTGTCGCCGCCCCGCCGCCGGTTGTCGTCCGCGATCGTCAATCGATCTTCGGCAGTGTCTCGAACTGGTGGAAGGGCGGCGGGCTCGATAGCGTCCACTCCAACGTCGTGGCGCCTTCGCCCCATGGATTGTCGGGGGCCTTCTTGCCCGCGATCAGCGACCAGATGACGTTCACGAAGAAGATCGCCATGCCCGCCGCCATGATCATGTAGCCAACCGTGGCGAGATTGTTCCAATGCGCGAAGGCGTCCGGATAGTCCGGATAACGACGCGGCATGCCCTGCAGGCCAAGGAAGTGCATCGGGAAGAACAGCAGGTTCACGCCGACGAAGAAGACCCAGAAGTGCAACTGGCCAAGCAGCTCCGAATACATCTTCCCCGACATCTTGGGAAACCAGTAGTAGAAGCCCGCAAACAGCGAGAACACCGCACCCAGCGACAGCACGTAGTGGAAGTGCGCCACCACGTAATAGGTGTCCTGCATGTAATCGTCGACGCCACCGTTGGCGAGCACGACGCCCGTCACGCCGCCGACGGTGAACATGAAGATGAAGCCGATCGCCCAGACCATCGGAGTCGGGAAACGAAGCGAACCACCCCACATGGTTGCAATCCACGAGAAGATCTTGATGCCGGTGGGCACCGCGATCACCATCGTCGCGGCGGTGAAGTACATCTTCACGTTCACGCTCATGCCGGTCGTAAACATGTGGTGCGCCCAGACGACGAACCCGACCACGCCGATCGCGACCATCGCATAGGCCATGCCGAGGTAGCCGAAGACGGGCTTGCGGCTGAACGTCGCGACGATGTGGCTGATGATGCCGAACCCCGGCAGGATCATGATGTACACTTCGGGGTGGCCGAAGAACCAGAACAGGTGCTGGTAGAGCACCGGATCACCGCCGCCCGCCGGATCGTAGAAGGTCGTGCCGAAATTGCGGTCGGTCAGTAGCATCGTGATCGCGGCCGCGAGTACCGGCAGCGCCAGCAGCAGCAGGAACGCGGTGACGAGCACGGCCCAGGCGAACAGCGGCATCTTGTGCAGCGTCATGCCCGGTGCGCGCATGTTGAAGATCGTGGTAATGAAGTTGATCGCGCCTAGGATCGAGCTTGCGCCCGCCAGGTGGAGCGACAGGATCGCCATGTCGACGCTCGGCCCCGGCTCACCATAAGTGGAAAGCGGCGCGTAGACGGTCCAGCCGGTACCCGCACCGCCGAAGAACGGCGAGGCGAGCAGCAGCAGGAACGCCGGCACGAGCAGCCAGAAGCTGACGTTGTTCATGCGCGGGAACGCCATGTCAGGCGCACCGATCATGATCGGCACGAACCAGTTGCCGAACCCGCCGATCATCGCCGGCATGACCATGAAGAACACCATGATCAGGCCGTGCGCGGTCACCAACACGTTCCACAGATGGAGCGCCTGATCGAACGTCTGTTCCTGACCGCCGTGCAGCATCGCGACCCATTTGGGCAGATACTGGATGCCCGGATGCATCAGCTCGGCGCGCATTAGACCCGAGATCGCGCCGCCGATGATGCCGGCCACGATCGCGAAGATCAGGTAAAGCGTGCCGATGTCCTTGTGGTTCGTCGACATGAACCACCGCGCGAAGAAGCCCGGCAGATGGTCGGCGTGCGCGTCATGGTGATGCGCGTCGTGCGCCTGGAAGGCGGACGGGTGAAGAGCGGTGTCGGTCATGGTCAGCGTCCAGCTTCGCCGACGCCGCCGGGGTTGCCGGTTGCGCCTTGCGGAATGACGGGAGGAGTGGCGGTGCCGTTCTCGGTCGGACCGGTCAAATTGTCGACGATCGCCGCCTCGCTGGCGACAGTGGCCGAATTGTCAGCGCCCGGCTGCGGGATCACCGCGTCAGAGGCTTTGCCCGGCGTCGGCATCGTGCCGCCCTTGGCACGAACCCAGCGTGCGAACGCGGCCGGCGAGACGGCCTCGACCGCGATCGGCATGTAGGCGTGACGCGCGCCGCACAGTTCGGAGCACTGGCCGAAGTAGAGGCCTGGCTTCTCAATGGTGAAGCTCGTCTCGTTCAGGCGCCCGGGGATCGCGTCGAGCTTGATCCAGAAGGCGGGCATCGCCCAGCTGTGAATCACGTCGTTGGCGGTGGTGATCAGGCGGATCGGCACGCCGACCGGCAGCACGACACGGTTGTCGGTCGCGAGCAGGCGGGGACCGTCGGCATCGGTGCGGTAGCGCTCACCGGCTGCGACGTCCGACTTTTCCTTGAGCAGGTTGGCGGTGATCTCGATCCCGCCATTGTCGGGATATTGATAGCTCCAGAACCACTGGTTGCCGATAGCCTTCAAGGTGACGGCACCCGCGGGCGCGGGCTTGAACTGCGCCTGCAGCAGCCCGATCGACGGCACCGCGATCGCGACCAGGATCAGCACGGGGGCGAGCGTCCACACTACCTCGATGAAGGTGTTGTGGCTGGTTTTGGAGGGCACCGGATTACGCGCGGCGCGGAAACGAACGATCACCAGCACCAGCAGCAGCAGCACGAACAGCGAGGTGACCGTGATCAGCGGGAACAGGATGCGGTCGTGAAACCAGTGCGCGCGCAGGCCGTTCTTGGTCACCTGCGGCTGGATGCGCATCAGCCCGTCGGTGGGCTGGCCGATCATCGGCTTTGCGCTCATCGTCGGCGCGCCGTCCTGCGCCAGTTCGAGCGCGGCGGGTGCCTTCTCGTTGAGCTTGGGCGGATTGGCCGCGCTCATCTTCGGCGCGGCGGGATCGGCGGCGTTGGCGGGTTCGAGCGCGCTCGGAACGCCGGGCTGCGCCGTCTTGATCTCGGGTGCGGCCGGAGGCGTCTGGGCGTGAACGCCTCCGCCCATCGCAAGGCCGGCGAGCGCGAGGCCGCCTGCCAAGATCATCGTCTTCAAGCGGTTCATCGTGCTTCCATCACCCCTGCGTCGCGGCACGGGAGTGCCCCCCCAGACCTGGCGGGCATTGTCGCCCATCTGGTCTGCCTATACGCGGCACCCCCTTTTGCCTCAAGAGGGCGCGATTGCGCGAATATTTCGCTAGCCAGCTGCGTTGCGCCAAGCCGTATGCGACCGTATCTGCGCAAGCCTGACAAGGCCGGCAACGATCAGGAGTGCACGCGATGACCGAGGACGAGGTGCTGGCCGAGTTCCGTGCCGCCGACGCGCTGCTGGAGGGGCATTTTATCCTATCCTCAGGGCTGCGTAGCCCACGCTATCTGCAATGCGCGCGTGTGTTGATGGACCCGCGCCGGGCAGAGCGGCTGTGCCAGGCACTGGCGCGGACGATCCCGGCCGAGTTGCGCACACGGATCAGCGCGGTGGTCGCACCCGCGATGGGCGGCGTGATCGTCGGCTACGAGATGGCGCGTGCGCTGGGCGTCGAGGCGATGTTCGTCGAGCGGCCGACCGGCACGTTCGAGCTGCGCCGCGGCTTTCGGCTGGAGCCGGGCCAAGAGGTGCTGATGATGGAGGACGTCGTCACCACCGGGCTTTCCTCGCGCGAGGCGATCACGGCGATCGAGGCGGCAGGCGGGCGCGTGATCGCGGGCGCGGCGCTGGTCGATCGCTCGAACGGCCAAGCCGACATCGGCGTGCCGTTCTTCCCGCTGCTGACACTCGACGTGCCGAGCTACGCCGCGGACGCGCTGCCGCCCGCGTTGGAGGCGATCCCTGCGATCAAGCCCGGCAGCCGGGCGGCGGCCTGAGATGGCGCAGCCGCTGCGCCTGGGCGTCAACATCGACCATGTCGCGACCGTCCGCAACGCGCGCGGTGGCGCGGTGCCCGATCCGGTTCGCGCGGCGGTGCTCGCCGCCTCCGCCGGAGCCGACGGCATCACCGCGCACCTGCGCGAGGATCGCCGTCACATCACCGATGACGATATCGCGCGGCTGGTGAGCGAATTGGCCGCGCTCGACCGCGCGGTTCCGCTCAACCTCGAAATGGCGGCGACCGGGGAAATGCTCGGCATCGCGCTCAGGCACCGCCCGCACGCTGCCTGTATCGTGCCGGAGAAGCGTGAGGAGCGCACCACCGAGGGCGGACTGGATGCGGCGGGGCAGCACGATGTACTGGCACCAATGGTGCGCGAACTGCGTGACGCCTACGTGCGCGTGTCGCTGTTCATCGAACCATCGGCGGAGCAGGTGGCCGCAGCGGTGTCGCTCGGTGCGCCGGTGGTCGAACTCCACACCGGCCGCTACGCCGAGAGCGAGGGTGAGGCACGCAGCGACGAACTACGCCGCCTGAGCGATGCCGCCGCGCTCGCCGCCAAGAACGGCATCGAAGTGCATGCCGGCCACGGGCTGACGTTCGACAACGTCCAGCCGATCGCCGCCATTCCGCAGGTGGTCGAACTCAACATCGGGCATTTCCTGATCGGCGAGGCGATCTTCGTCGGGTTGTACGAGAGCGTACGGCGGATGAAGACCGAAATGGCGGCGGTACGGTGAGGACGCGCGCTTGATCATCGGGCTCGGCTCCGACCTGTGTAACATCGAGCGCATCCAGGCGTCGCTCGACCGATTCGGCGAGCGATTCGAGCGCCGTGTCTTCACCGAGGTCGAACGTGCCAAGGCGGCGAAGCGCCCGTTCACGCGGGCGGGAACACTCGCGAAGCGCTTCGCGGCGAAGGAAGCGTTCAGCAAGGCGGTCGGCACCGGGTTCAAGGCGGGCGTGTTCATGCGCGATATCGGTGTCGTGAACGCAGCGTCGGGGGCGCCGACGCTGGCGCTGACGGGCGGCGCCAGGGCGCGGCTCGACGCGATGGTGCCGGCGGGGTATGAAGCACGCATCCATCTGACCTTGACCGACGATCATCCGTGGGCGCAGGCCTTCGTGATTATCGAAGCGTTACCCATCGGATAAGCTGCACGTGGCCGACGACCTCACGCTCACTCCCAACGGTCACTCTGGCAGCGGTCACCCGAGCGACGCGACCCCGGCCGACAAGCCGGGCGAGCGCGCCGGTTTCGACTGGTGGAGCGAGGCGAAGGGGCTGTTCTGGCTCGTGCTCGCGGTGCTGGGCTTCCATTCGTTTGTCGCCAAGCCGTTTTATATTCCGAGCGAGTCGATGCTGCCCGGGCTGATGGTGGGCGACCGGCTGGTGGTGTCGAAGTTCGCCTACGGCTGGTCGTTCGTGTCGCCGACGATCCCCGATCCGGTCGCGATCATCGACGATCTTGTCCTCCACAAGCCGGTCGAGAGTTGGTCGGTGCAGCTGCCCTTCATTCCTGGCCGCATCTGGGGCAGCCTGCCCGAGCGCGGCGACGTGGTGATCGTGACGCCGCCGGGGTCGTCAAGCGATTACATCAAGCGTGTCATCGGCCTGCCGGGTGATACGCTCGAGGTGCGGGGCGGTGTTGTGTTCCTGAACGGGGTGGCGGTGCCGCGCGGGCCGCTGCACTTCCGTGACCTGCCGGTCGATGCCAACGCGACCTGCGATCCGCTGCAATATCCCGGCGCGCCCCGCGTGCTCGCCGACGGGCGCAGCGTCTGCCACTTGCCGATCGTGACCGAGACGCTACCGAACGGGCGCCGCTACGACACGGTCGACCTGCAGCCCGATTCGCCCGGCGACGATTACGGCCCCGTCCGCATCCCTGCCGGTCGCGTGTTCCTGATGGGCGACAACCGCGACCGGTCGGCCGATAGCCGCTTCGCGCTGGGCGGGTTCGAGCGCGGGCTGGGGGGACCGGTGCCGGTCGAGAACCTGGGCGGGCGTGCGGAGTTCATCACCTTCTCGGTCGATGGCGACGCAACGCTCAACCCGCTGACCTGGTGGTCGTCGCTGCGGGCCGGTCGCGCGGGTACGTCGCTGCATCCGGAGCGCATGCAATGAACAAGCACGACGACCAGGTGACCGTGGTCGAAGGCGCGAGCCCGCACGAGGTGCGCGATCCCGCCGTGCGTGCGGAGATCAAGCGCGCGGCGGTGTGGCTGGGCCTTGCCGGTGCGATCGCGCTGGTGGTGTTGCTGGTGCAGCCGCTGCTCGTGATCTTCGCGGGACTCGTTTTCGCCGCGCTGCTCGATGGCGGGGTGCGGCTGCTCGGGCGCGTGCTGCCGATCTCGCGCGGGTGGCGGCTGCTGATCGTCTGCCTGCTGACGCTCGCCTTCCTCGTCGGCACTTTCTATCTCGCGGGTGTGCAGATCACCGAGCAGGTGATGCAGTTGCGCTCGACGGTCGAGACGCAGTTGGTGCGATTGTCGGGTTGGTTGTCGTCGAAAGGGCTGATGCCGGGTGCGTCCGACCTGAACGGCATCGCGCGCCAGGCGCTCGGCTCGGTCGGCAAAGTCACCGCCTTCGTCGGCACCGCATTCGGCGCGCTGACGACGATGTTCATGATTCTGGTGATCGGGCTGTTCGTCGCGATCGACCCGCGCGTCTACGACCGCGGGTTCCAGTGGATGATCCCGGAGGAAAACCGTGCCGAAGTGGCGGTGACGATGCAGCGGATGGCGCGCACGCTGCGCCGCCTGCTCGCCGGGCGCCTCCTCGGCATGGCGTTCGAGGGCGCGTTCGTCGGCGTGGCACTATGGATCGCGGGCGTGCCGATGGCGCTGATCCTGGGCATCGTCACCGGTATGCTCGCTTTCATCCCCAACGTCGGCGCGTTCGTGTCGGGGGCGATGACGATCGCGGTCGGTTTCTCGGCCGGCATGCACACCGGCGTGCTCGCGATCCTGATCTACGTAGCGGTGCAGGTGATCGACGGCTATGTCGTGATCCCAATGGTGGCAAAGAGGACGGTCGACCTGCCGCCCGCGCTGACGCTCGGCGCGCAGATCCTCGCGAGTGCGCTGTTCGGGATCATCGGGCTGGCGCTCGCCGATCCGATGACCGCGATGATCAAGGCGGCGATGGAGCGGCGGTCGGAGAAGGCCGAGGAAGCCCAATGAGCGACATCGTCCTGCACGATTACTGGCGCTCCTCGGCGGCGTACCGCGTGCGCATCTGCCTCAACCTGAAACGCGTTCGCTATACTTCGGTCGCGGTGAACCTGCTGGAGGGTGCGCAGAGAGGCGAGGCCAATCGCGCGATCAATCCGCAGGGGCTGGTGCCGACGCTGGTGGTCGACGGCCACGCGCTGACGCAGAGCCTGGCGATCATCGACTGGCTCGACGCGACCTTTCCCGAACCAGCGATGGTGTCGGGCGACCCGATCATTCGATCGGGCCAGCTGGCGCGCGCGCTGGTGATCGCCGCCGACATCCACCCAATCGACAATCTGCGTGTGCTGAAACGGCTGGAGCAGCAGTTCGGCGCCGATCAGGCCGCGCGGGACGATTGGTACCGCCACTGGGTGATCGAGGGGCTGACCGCGCTCGAGACGATGGCGGCGGACACGCCCGAGGGACCGTTCCTGGGCGGAGAGGCGCCCGACATCGCCGATTTGTGCCTGATGCCGCAGCTCTACAACGCGCGCCGATTCGAGGTGCCGCTCGGCGACATGCCGCGGCTATGCGCCGCCGACGCAGCGATGGCGGCGCTGCCCGAGGTCGCAGCCGCGCACCCGGATTGCGTGCGGCCGCGCTGAGCGGCTTGCATCGCGCAACATCGCGTGCGTTCAATGGTCGGGTAATGACGGTGCCACCGGGAATGGACAAGGGCGCGGCGCGATGACCGCGGGCGCGATTGGGGACGATGCCGGCCGTCCATCACCGGACGAGGCGCATCTGAGCACACTCGAGCCGATCCGGCGGCGGCGGTCGCGCTGGCCGCGCGTTTTGGCAACGGTGCTGACGGGCGTGATGCTGATCGGGCTGGCGCAGGAGCTGCTCGACCACGGTCTACGTGGCCTAACCAACAGGCTGCCGCGCAGCGGCTGGTTCTACCTGCTGTTTCTCTTGTCCTACTTCACCACGCCGGTGGTCGACTTCATCATCTTTCGGCGATTGTGGCGGGTGCCGGCGAGCGCGTTCGGCGCGCTGAACCTGAAACGCGTCGCCAACGACCTGCTGATCGGCGTGACCGGCGACGCTTACTTCTACGCCTGGGCGCGTGCGCGGTTGAAGATGGTGACGGCGCCATTCGGCGCAGTGAAGGATGTCAGCCTGTTGTCGGGTCTGGCGGGTAACACCGCCGCGATCCTGCTGGGCGCGATCGCGCTGCCGCTCGGCTACAAGTTGATCGATCCGCCGGTGTTGCACGCGATGCTGTGGTCGCTCGGGCTGACCGGGGTGATCGTCGGCGCTTTGCTGTTCCTGTCGCCAATCGTCTTCTCGCTTGCGCGCAGGCAATTGTGGTGGATCTATCGCTGGACGATGTACCGCATCGCGATCAGCAGCCTGGCGCTGGCGGTGGCGTGGCATTTCGCGATGCCGAGCGCGTCGGTCTTCATGTGGGTATTCCTGATGGCGGGGCGGCTGCTGGTCTCGCGCCTGCCGTTCCTGCCCAACAAGGATCTGCTGTTCGCCAACTTCGCGATACTGGTCATCGGGCACGACCGCGCACTGTCGGAGTTGATGGCGTTCACCGCGGCGTCAACCTTGCTGATGCATATCGTCATGGTCGGTGTCTTCGGCGCCGGGTACGTGTGGGAAAGGGTCAAGGAATGGCGAAGGTCTGGCGAGGCGCGCTGATCGCACTGGCGGGAATGACGAGCGTCACTTCAGTGTCGGCGAGCGCGCAGGTGCTGGGTCCCGACGCGCCGGCGTGCAGCGGCGGGCAGGGTTCGGCGATCCTGGCGACGATCACGGGGCTGAAGGATGCGCGCGGCACGATCAAGCTCGAGCTCTATCCGGCGAACGAGACCGATTTTCTGGAGGACGACAAGAAGCTGCTCGCCGCGGGCAAGGTGTTCCGGCGCATCACGGTGGCCGCGCCAGCGAGTGATGTCGCGCGCATGTGCATCCGCGTGCCGCGTCCGGGCCGCTACGCGCTGTTCTTCGGTCACGACCGCGACGGCAAGCGCAAGTTCGACTTCTGGAGCGACGGCGCCGGCTTTCCGGGCAACCGCAAGATCGGCCGCTCGCGCCCCAAACTCTCCGACGCGCTGATCCAGGTCGGGCCGGGCGTGACGCAGACGGTCATTCGCGCGCAATATTTGCGCGGGCTGGGCGGGTTCGGGTTCTAGTCCCGTGCGCATCGTCGAGGTGAACGAGCTCTACTCGCCGACCGGCGGGGGCGTGAAGAGTTACGTCGATGCCAAGCTGGCGATCATGGCGCGGCAAGGCCATGAGCTGATCGTGATTGCGCCCGGCCGCACGACGCGGATCGAGGAGCGGTCGGCCGGCGGGCGTGTCATCTATGTCAAATCGCCAACGATTCCGATCGACCGCAATTATGGGTTGTTCTGGGACGCCGCACCGATCCACGCTTTGCTCGACGAGCTACAGCCCGACGTGGTGGAGAATTGCTCGCCGTGGCGCTCTGCCGGGATCGTCGCCGATTGGCCGGGGCCGGCGCTCAAGAGCTGGTTTCTCCACAACGACAATCTCGACGCTTATCCCAAGCGCTGGTTCGGACGGATCGCGTCGCCCGAGCGGGTCGAGCGCGCGTTCGACTGGTACAACCGCTATCTCGACCGCTGCTTCGCGCGCTACGACACGGTCGTCACCAACGGGCCGGTGCTGTTCAAGCGTTACCGCGCACGCGGCGTCCGCGTCGATGCGGCGTTTCCGCTCGGCATCGACCGTCACCGCTTCTCGCCCACGCTGCGCGACGAAAGCCTGCGTGCATCGATGCTGGCGGAATGCGGCCTGCCGCCCGACGCGCACCTGCTGCTGGCAGTAGGGCGGCATCACCCTGAAAAGCGCTGGCCGATGGTGATCGACGCGGTCCAGCGCGCGGGTGCGCGGGCACCGGTCGGCATGATGATGCTGGGGCAGGGCCCCAATACCGCCGCGCTCGAACGCCACATCGGCAGCAGCCCGCATATCCGCCTCTACCATCCGGTCTACGACCGCCCGCAGCTCGCCACCTTCATGGCGAGCGCCGACGCGTTCATCCACGGCGCGTCGAACGAGACATTCGGGCTGGTCGCGTCGGAGGCGCTGGCGAGCGGCATGCCGTTGATCGTGCCCGACGAGGGCGGCGCGTTCGAGGTCG
The DNA here is from genome assembly GCF_913778135.1 of uncultured Sphingomonas sp. Classification (GTDB taxonomy): domain Bacteria; phylum Pseudomonadota; class Alphaproteobacteria; order Sphingomonadales; family Sphingomonadaceae; genus Sphingomonas. The sequence continues at coordinate 12,051 of NZ_CAJYVU010000119.1, forward strand.
CCGCTCCCGCTTATGCCGAGACGTACCGCGCGGGCGACGCTTATGCTTGTTCCGCTGCGATCCTGCGGCTGCTGGCGCGCGATCAGGCCGAGCTACGTGCCGCAGCGCGGGAGGCTGCCGCGCAGGTGCGGTCGGACGAGCAGCATGCCGCCGATCTGGTCAGCTTCTACACGCAGCGCATCGCCGAGCGTGATCGTCAGGCGCGCAAGTCGGCGTAAGCGGCGGGGCTGTGGTTGCGGAAGTCGCCGAGCGTTCGCGTGATGCTGCGCATCAGCGCGGGCACGCGCGTGTCACCGGGATGGACCGCGACGCGCACGGTGCGCACAGGCTGCAGCATCCGGCGCAGCAGCGCGGCGGCGGCGAGCGAGCTGAGCTGGCGCGGGCGCGATCGGCTGGCCCAGGTGATGACCGGCCCGCGCGCGAGCACCTGCCCGGATGGCTGCCACACGCGCGCGTGATCCTCCGCCAGCGCGAAGCCCGCGTCGCCGAGCGCGCGGCGCGCATCGTCGGAATAGAGCCACGCCGGGGCGATGAAGCCGGCCGCCGCGCGCCCGATCGTGTCCTCGACCAACGCCTTGCCACGCAGCATCCGCGCAAGCGCCTCATCGTGATCGAGCCCGAGGAACTCGCCCTCGCCCGCGGTCATGTGGCGCGCCTTGAACGCGGCGGTGCCGGCATGGTCGCTGGTATCGCGGTGGAACCAGCCGTGGACGAACATCTCGATCCCGCGATCGGACCAGTCGCGCAGCCGCGCCTTGAACGCCGGCGTCAGCGGCGCGCCGCCCCAGTGATCGGGCACGACCAGCATCGCCAGCCGCTCGCCGACGTGCGGCGCCAGGTGCGCGAGCAGCAGGTCGACCTCGCGCTCAAAGCGGGGCGACACGTCATGGATCGAGGCGAGCAGGCGTTTCATCGCGAGCAGCTGTAGCCGATTGCAGTGCACCGCGCAGCAGCGTGCGTGGGGATCAGCGACGCGGACGCGTCCACAACTCCGGTGCGCGCGGCGCATCGGGGATCGCCATGCGCCCGCGCGCCGCGACGCAGCTGCGCGCGATCCACGCGAGCTTCTCCCACTTGCTCGTGGTGACGCGGTGATCCCACGCCGCGGGGCCGCGTGTCGCCACCTTGCGCGCGATGTCGCCATAGATGCCCGCCGCCGCCAGCACAGCCCAGGCCGACCGGCGTGACAGCGCCTTGGTACCGACGCGGGCGCTCGACTCGTGCAACTCGGCGCGGGTGGCGAGCCGGCGCGCGAGCACGACCAAACGGTCGCGAAACGGCGGCTTCATGTGCTGGCCCGGCGGTATGTCCATCTCCGCCAGCCACTCGTCGGGCAGGTAGCAGCGCCCGGCGCGGTCATCTTCCTCGATGTCACGCGCGATATTGGCGAGTTGGAATGCGAGTCCCAGGTCGCACGCGCGGTCGAGCGTCGCCTCGTCGTCGGGCGACACACCCATGACGAGCGCCATCATGCACCCGACCGCGCCCGCGACATGGTAGCAGTAGCGGTAGAGATCGGCCTCGCTGCGCGGGCGCCATTCCTCCGCGTCGAGCTGGAACCCGTCGATCAGGTCATGTGCGAGGGCCCGCGGCAGGCGGACTTCAGCGGCGACGATGCGCAGCGCGTCGAACGCGGGATCGCCGATTACCTCGCCATCGAGCGCGCGGTCGGTCAGCCGGCGCACCTCGCCGACTCGCGCCTCGGCGTCGGCCACGCGGCGCATGCCGTGGCCGTGGTCCTGGCCGTCGACGATGTCGTCGCATCGGCGGCACCAGGCGTAGAGCAGCCACGCGCGCTCGCGCGTTTCGCGGTCGAACAGACGCGAGGCGGCGGCGAAGCTCTTCGATCCGCGCGCGATCGATTCCTCGGCCGCGGCGACGATCGCGTCGCGCGAGGGGAACGCGGGTTTATGGCTCAAAGGTCCTCCGCCGCCATCCGCACGATCGGCTGCGTCGGGCGGTGGTCCGCCATCCGGTCCAGCAGCGCGTCGAATGTGTCGGCGACGATCAAAAGGTCGCGGTGCTGCGCGCGCAGGAAGCCGACTTCGCCCATCTTTTCCCAGAAGGCGATCAGGTGATCGTAATAGCCGTTGGCGTTGAGCAGCCCCACGGGATCGGCGTGGTAGCCGAGTTGCGCCCAGCTGAGCGCTTCCCACAATTCGTCCATTGTTCCGGTGCCGCCGGGCAGCGTGACGAAGCCGTCGGACAGGTCGGTGAAGGCGCGCTTGCGCTCGTGCATGCCGGTGACGACGTGAAGCTCGGTGAGCCCGCGGTGCGCGACCTCCGCGTTGACCAACGCCTGTGGGATGATGCCGATCACTTCGCCGCCCGCCGACAGCGCGCCGTCCGCTACCGCGCCCATCAACCCCAGCCGTCCGCCGCCGTACACTAGGCCGATGCCGCGCTTTGCAAGTCCCTCGCCGACTTGACGCGCGAGTTGGACGTAAGAGGGGTCGGCGGGAGTAGCTGAGCCACAGTAAACGGCGAGACGCTTCATCCCCGCCCCGCTAGGCCAAGCGAGGCGGGTCGACAACCGTCAGGCGCGGCGTTCACGCCGCGACCGGTGTGCGGAACCCTTCCAGCATCAGCGCCGCGGTCGCCTTGGCGCTGCCGACCACGCCGGGAATCCCTGCGCCCGGATGCGTGCCGGCGCCGGTGAAGAACAGGTTCGAGATCGCGTCATCGCGGTTGTGGACGCGGAAATACGCGCTCTGCGTCAGCACGGGCTCGAGGCTGAAGGCGCTGCCCAGATGCGCGTTCAGGTCGTGCTGAAAATCGGTCGGTGCGTAGCTGAACTTGGTGACGATGCGCGAATGAATGTCGGGGATCAGCCGGCGGCCGACCTCGTCGAGGATGCGCTTCTCCAGGATCGGCGCGACGGTTTCCCAGTCGCCGGTGAACTTGCCCATGTGCGGCACCGGCGCCAGCGCGTAGAAGGTCGAATGCCCCTCAGGCGCCAGACTCGGATCAGTGACGGTCGGGTGGTGCAGGTAGAGCGAGAAATCCTCGCTCAAGACGCCGTGATCGTAGATGTCGTCGAGCAGTCCCTTATAGCGCGGGCCGAACAGGATCATGTGGTGCGGGATGCCCGGCCATGTGCCGGTGACGCCGAAGTGGACGACGAACAGCGACGGCGAGTAGCGCTTGCGCTCGAGCTTCTCCGCGGTGCGCCGGGCCGCGCCCGAATCGGGCAGCAGGTCGCGGTAGACGTGCATGATGTCGGCGTTGGCGGCGATCTGGTCGACCTCCTGCCGGTACCCGCCCGCGGTCTGCACCGCGGTGACGCGGTCGCCGAGTGTCTCGATCTTCGACACCGGATCGTTCAGGCGGATTTTGCCGCCAAGTCGTTCGAACAGCGCGACCATGCCGGCGACCAGCCGATTGGTGCCGCCCTGTGCGAACCAGACGCCGCCGTCGCGTTCCAGCTTGTGGATCAGCGCGTAGATCGCGCTGGTGGTCATTGGATTGCCGCCGACCAGCAATGTGTGGAAGCTAAGCGCCTGCCGGAGCTTCTCGCTTTCGACGAACTTTGACACGATCGAGTAGACCGAACGCCACGCCTGGTATTTGGCGAGCGCGGGCGCGGCCTTCACCATCGACGCGAAGTCGAGGAAGGCGACGTGGCCCAGCTTCTCATATCCCTCGCGGTAGACGCCGGCGGAATAATCGAGAAAGCGGCCGTAGCCGGCGACATCGGCCGGATTGAGCTTGGCGATCTCGGCGCGGAGCACCTCGTCGTTGTTGGTGTAATCGAAGGTGGTGCTGTCGGGCCAGTGGAGTCGGTAGAAGGGTTGCACCGCCTCCAGCACTACGTCGTCGGCCATGCGGTTGCCCGACAGGTTCCAGAGTTCCTCCAGGCAGGCCGGATCGGTAATCACCGTAGGCCCGGCGTCGAAGGTGAAGCCGTCACGCTCCCAATAATAAGCGCGCCCGCCAGGCTTGTCGCGCGACTCGAGGATCGTCGTCTCGACTCCGGCGGACTGGAGCCGGATCGCGAGCGCCAGCCCGCCGAAGCCTGCGCCGATCACCACTGCACGCGTCATGATGCATCCTTCAAAGCAGCCATCGCGCGCCCGATCGGCACCGGCGGTTTGCCGGCGAGCACGCGCATCTTGTCGAGCGTCGTCGAACGGGCGGCGTAGAAACGCGACACCAATCCGGGACGTAGGCTGTAGAAACGCTCCAGCACGCGGTAACGCTCCGCCGGCTCGGCCGCCTTGAACAGCATGAGATCGAGCATGCGGTAGAATTTGCGCTTCGCCCAGGCGCGTGCCGCGTGCGCGTGGGTTAGATCATGCAGGGCAGCCCCCGACAGGTCGTTCGCATCCGCGATCAAATGCGCGAACCGGACCGCGTCGGGAAAGGAGTAGCCGGTCGTCGGATGGAACAGCCCGGCGCGCACGCCTGCCTTCGCCACCTTGCCGGTCGAGCGCCAGTAAGCCTCGAAGTCACCGCCGAGTACGACCGCGAGCACGCCGTGCTCCTCGCGCGCGACCACGTGATCGCCCCAGCCCGCGGCGCGTGCATAGTCGCCGATCCGGTCGCGCAAGGTGGCGCGGTCGAGGTCGGGCGTGTCGCTGTAATAGGTGTCCTCGACCAGCAGCGTGTCGGCGGAGAAGGGTAGCAGGTAGACGAAGCGGTAACCGTCGTGCTGGCGGACGGTCGCATCCATCACCACGGGCCGTTCGATCCCGTGGCCGCCGGCGACGCGCAGTTCCTGCCCGACGAACTTCTGCCAGCCGCATTCGAGCGTGGAGAGGTCGCCCGCGCCGCGCGCATCGATCACGCCGCGCGCCTCGACGCGGTCACCATCCGCCATCACCACCGCGGTGGCGCTGCAGGCCAGCACTTTCCGCCCTGTCATGAGCGCGAGTTCGGGCAGTGTTGCGCGGACGTGCGCGTCGAGCCGCTCGGAGCGGACGGTGTAATAGGGTTGCGCCAGCGTGCGCGCGTGCGCGGGAAAGCGGACGTCGTAATCGGGCCAGGCATGCGCGACGATCGGCGCGATCAGCGGGCGGTGCGGTTTCACCACATCGGCACCGAAGAACGACCATAGATGATGCCCGCCGAACACAGTGCCGCCCTCGATCACGCGCACGTCGAGGTCGGGCCGGCGCGCGTGAAGCGCGAGCGCGGTCAGCGAACCCGCGAGCCCGCCGCCGACGATCGCGACATCGCATAGGATGGTGGAGGGCATTGTCGTCCGGCCTAGCCGATCGCCGGGCACGCGGGAAGGTCCAGCGTGGCACCGTCGGGGCGGGCGGAGGCGCGCAGGGCTTGATTTCCGCCGCCACCTCAGGGACGGCGGAGGGCATGAGCGATATTGAAGACATGAAGGCGCATTATCTCGTCGCGATCGAAGCCTGCGCCGGGCTGGAGGCGCTGGAGGCCGTCCGCGTCGAGGCGCTGGGCAAGCAGGGCCGCGTCACCGCGCTGTTGAAGACGATGGGCAAATTGTCGCCCGACGAGCGGCTGGTGCAGGGCCCGGCGATCCACGGGCTGCGCGAGGCGGTGACCCAGGCGCTCGCGACGCGCAAGGATGTGCTGGAGAATGTCGCGCTGGAGGCGAAACTCGCCGCCGAGCGCGTCGATGTGACGCTGCCGGTCGACGCGATGCCTGCGGGCAGCGTGCACCCGGTCAGCCAGGTGATGGACGAACTCGCCGAGATCTTCGCCGATCTAGGTTTCGCGGTCGCGACCGGGCCGGAGATCGAGGACGACTGGCACAATTTCGGCGCGCTCAACATTCCTGACACGCATCCCGCGCGCGCAATGCAGGATACTTTCTATCTCGAGCGTCCCGCGAGAGCGGCCGGCGAGGCGGGCATCGCCTCGTCCGACGACACCGGCTCCGCCGGTGGCGCAGCCCCCTTCGTTCTGCGCACCCACACCTCGCCGGTGCAGATCCGCACCATGATGCAGCAGAAGCCACCGCTTCGCATCATCGCGCCGGGACGCGTCTACCGCTCCGACTGGGATGCGACGCACACGCCGATGTTCCACCAGATCGAGGGGCTGGTGATCGACAAGGGCATTACGCTCGGCCATCTGAAATGGACGCTGGAGACGTTCCTGCGCGCGTTCTTCGAGCGCGACGACGTCGTTCTGCGGCTGCGGCCGAGCTATTTTCCGTTCACCGAACCCTCGGCGGAGGTCGACGTCGGCTTCACGATCGAGAAGGGCAAGCGCGTGATCGGCGGCGATCCGAATGGTCCGGGCGGCGGCTGGATGGAGGTGCTGGGCTCGGGCATGGTCCACCCCAAGGTGATTTCGGCGTCCGGGCTGGATCCCGACGAGTGGCAGGGCTTTGCCTTTGGCTGCGGCATCGACCGGCTCGCGATGCTCAAATACGGCATCGACGACCTGCGTCCGGTGTTCGAGGGCGATATCCGCTGGTTGAAGCATTACGGTTTCGCCGCGCTCGACGTGCCGACGCTTTCTGCGGGCGTTGGGTCGGGCGGTCTCGGCACCGCCTGAACCAACCTTTTTCTTTTACCGACCCGCGTATGCGGGATCACGGAAGTTTTCGACATGAAGTTCACGCTTTCCTGGCTCAAGGATCACCTCGACACCGATGCGTCGCTGGGCGACATCCTGGCCGCGCTGACGCGAGTCGGGCTGGAGGTCGAGGGCGTCGAGAACCCGGCCGAGCGCCTGTCGGGGTTCCGCGTCGCGCGGGTGCTGACCGCGGAGCGTCACCCACAGGCGGACAAGTTGCAGGTGCTGTCGGTTGATGCCGGGGATGGCCCGTTGCAGGTCGTGTGCGGCGCACCCAACGCGCGCGCCGGGCTCGTCGGCGTGTTCGGACTGCCCGGCGCGACGGTTCCTGCGAACGGCATGGTGCTGCGCGTCGCCGCGATCCGCGGGGTCGAATCGAACGGCATGATGTGCTCGACCCGCGAGCTCGAGCTGGGCGAAGATCACGACGGGATCATCGAACTGCCCGCCGACGCGCCGGTCGGGATCGACTTTGCCAGCTACGCGCAGCTCGACGATCCGGTGATCGATGTGTCGGTCACGCCCAACCGGCCGGATTGCATGGGCGTGCGCGGGATCGCGCGCGACCTCGCCGCTGCGGGACTTGGCACGTTGAAGCCGCTCGACGTGGCGGCGGTTGCCGGAGAGGGTCCGGGTCCTGACGTGCGGATCGACGACGCGGAGGGCTGCCGCGCCTTTTATGCGCAGGGGGTGTCGGGCGTGAAGAATGGTGAGTCGCCCGAGTGGCTGCGTCGGCGGCTGAATGCGATCGGGCAGAAGCCGATCAGCGCGCTGGTTGACGTCACCAATTACGTGATGATCGACCTCGGCCGCCCGCTGCACGTCTACGATCGGGCGAAGCTAAGCGGCGCGATGGTCGCGCGCGCGGCGAAGGACGGGGAGGAGGTACTCGCGCTCAACGGCCGCACCTATGCCTTGCGCGCCGGCATGACGGTGATCGCCGACGATCAGGCGGTCCACGACATCGGCGGCGTCATGGGCGGCGAGCATTCGGGTGTCACCGCCGGCACGACCGACGTGCTGATCGAGTGCGCCTACTTCGACCCCGACGCCATCGCGCGCACCGGACAGGCGCTGCAACTGAGCAGCGACGCGCGGACCCGGTTCGAGCGCGGGGTCGACCCTGCCTTCCTCGACGATGGGCTCGCGACCGCGACGCGGATGGTGGTCGACCTGTGCGGCGGTCGCGCCAGCGAAGTCACCCGCGTCGGCGAGCCGCCGCTCGAGCCGCGCCGCTACGCCTATGATCCCGCGCGCGTCGAGACGCTCGGCGGGCTCGCGGTCGCGCCCGATCGGCAGCGCGCGATCCTGACCTCGCTCGGCTTCACCGTGGACGATGACTGGCAGGTAACGGCGCCGACGTGGCGTCCTGACATCGACGGCAGCGCTGATCTGGTCGAGGAAGTGATCCGCATCGAGGGCATCGACAACGTGCCCTCGGTCGCCTTGCCCCGCCCCGCCGGCGTCGCGACGCCGACCGCGACGCCGGCGCAGAAGCTGGAGCGCCGCGTCCGCCGCGCCGCCGCCGCGCGGGGGCTCGACGAGGCGGTGACGTGGAGCTTCGTGTCGGAGGACGCCGCGGCGGCGTTCGGCGGTGGCGCCTGGACGCTCGCCAACCCGATCAGCGAGGAGCTGAAGGTGATGCGCCCCTCGCTGCTGCCGGGTCTGCTCT
>NZ_CAJYVU010000120.1 GCF_913778135.1 uncultured Sphingomonas sp.
GCTGCCCCCGCCGTCGTCGTCATTGCTTGCGTCGCGGGAACACGCAGCTGCGTGGGCGAGAGCCTGAACGCTTGTTCGGGAGCACTGACCGACGTGGCTGTTCCCGCCGATGTCGCGAGCGGCAATGGCGCGCCGGCAATGATCGGTACGCGCGCGTCCGCGCCCGCAACGAACGTCTGACTGCTAGCCGGAACGTCCGATTGATGTCGATCGGTCGGGCGCACGCCGCGAACGCGCGGCAACCCGCGCGCGACCGGCTCCGCGAGCGCAGCAGTGGCGCTGGCGGACGGAGCCATATTCAACGGCGAAGCACCAACGCCGCTGTGGGTAGCCGATATCGGGGTATCCACGGGCACCGGCGCCGCAGGCTTGTTCTCTGCCCGGGATGTATCGGCTGGCAACGGAATTGGCATCGGCGTCAGCGTTGCGCGCGGCGATGCTGCGCGACCTGCCTCAGGCAAGGCGACCTCTGCATCGAGAGGCGCGACCATGGCAGGAGTCGCGCCGATCGCCAGCGGATGCACCCCGGCGTCGCGCGGCGCGGGTGCGATGGCGCCCTTGACTACCTCGATAGGTGCGTCGTTCGACACCGCGCGGACGGGGGCGCCGGCCACCCGAAGCGTTTCTGGTGCTGCATGCTCGGAGAGCGGCACAACCGCGTGCGCGAGCGTCGTGCCGGATGGCCCCGACCCCGCAACCGGAGGAGCGGACGCCATTGCGCCAGCAGTCGGAACCGCATTCTCGCGGGCGTTGGCGGCGCGCTGCGATCCCGTATCGGCGGGCGGAGCGATCGTGGCCTCTTCCGCAGGAACGCCATGCAACACCTCGGTCGCTGCCGTTGTCACCTGAGCGGATGGCGGCATGATCGGCATTGTCGCAGGCGCGATCGCCGGCTGCGAAATCATGCCGCCGCGCTGACCCGAACCCGGCTGCTGCGTATCGACCGGCGCATCATCATCCGCCATTTCACGCGTTGCATCGTCCGCGGGCGTGTCGACGCCCGGCAGATGGTCCTCGGGTGCGCTGGTCGTGATTGGCGTCGAGGCGGTTTGAACCCGAGATGCCGCGAGCGGCAGCGCGGTCACATCGGTCTTCATGTCCGAAAATAGCGCTGAGCGGTTGCCGATCACCGCTCTCGCCGGCGCAGCGCCCGCCCCGACGATCGTCGCACGCGTTGAGGACGCAGGAATGCCGTTTGCGGCCGTTGGCGACGACGCGGCGACGCTTTCGCGTGCAACCTGCTCGGCCCCACCGCCCACATCCGCCAGCATGGGGGCGAGCCAGGCTAGTGCATCCACGTCACCTGTCGCGACCGGCAGCGTGTTGCCGCTGCCGGCGATTGCTTGCCGCCCGCTCGCCGCGGGAACCACCGCCGCCTGCGCCACTCCGAGATCCGGGAACGGCGCGAGGGTCGCCACTCCGATCGGCGCGGACGCGCCCGGCAGGGTGACGGCAGTGGTCGACAACAGGCTGGCAATCGCGGTCATGGAAGGCGTATGAACTCACCGGCAAGAGGATACCGGTGAGTGGATCAGCAAGGATCGTGCCGGTTCTTCCGCGGCGTCCCCGGCAGGTCCTGGAGCGCGCGTAGCTCGGCCTCGATCAGCGCCTGCTGCCCGCGTTCGATCAGCTTCTCGATCGCGCTCTGGTCGCGCTTGGCCGATTGCGTCGCGGCGACCGTCCGCTCGGCCGCCTGCTCGGCGGTGCGGACGCGGTTGTTCGCCGCCTCGGCGGAGCGTTGCAGCCGTTCACGGTAGTGCGCGCTCGCCGCCAGCGCCATCGCGCCCGCCTCGGTCCGGGTCGGCGCGACCGCGGCGGCGAGCTGCGCGATGCGCCCTGCCAGCGCCTGCTCGCTCGCCACCTGCTCGCGCGCGCGTGCCTCGTCGGCCTGCGCCAGTCCCAATTGCAGCGTACGAACGCGGTGAACGCGCGCGAGGCGTTTGGGGTCGAGCGCCACGCTCAGGCGTCGCCGAACACGCCGGTCAGCTCGGCAACCGCATCGGCCAGGTTGACCGACTGTTCGGTGTCCTGCCGCACGAACTCCATGACCGCTGGATGATAGGCGATTGCGGCGTCGATCGCGGGATCGCTGCCCGAACGATACGCGCCCATCAGCACGAGATCGCGGTTCTGCTCGTAAGTCGCCAGGTGCCGCCTGAGCGCGCGCGCCGCCGACAAATGCGGCCGCTCGGCGATGTCGGTCATCACGCGGCTGACCGATTTGGAGATGTCGATCGCGGGATAGACGCCGGCCTCCGCCAGCGCGCGCGTCAGCACAATGTGTCCGTCTAGGATCGACCGTGCCGAATCGACGACGGGGTCGTTGCCGTCGTCGCCGTCCGCCAGTACGGTGTAGATCGCGGTAATCGCGCCGCCGGTGTTGACGTCCGACCCCGCGCGCTCGATCAGATTGGGCAGCATCGCGATGGCGGAGGGCGGATAGCCGCGCGCCGACGCGGGCTCGCCCAGCGCCAGTCCGATCTCGCGCCCGGCGTGCGCGACGCGGGTGAGCGAATCGATGATCAGCAGCACGTTCTTGCCCTCGGCCCGGAAGGCCTCGGCAATCGCGGTCGCGCGTAGCGCGCCGCGGATGCGCAGTACGGGCGAGTGGTTGGCCGGGACCGCGACCACGACCGAGCGCGCGCGCGCCTCGCCCGCGACCTTGGTTTCGAGAAAGTCGGCGACCTCGCGGCTGCGTTCGCCGATCAACCCAATGACGATCACGTCGGCTTGGGCCGCACGCACCATCATGCCAAGCAGCACCGACTTGCCGACGCCCGATCCCGCCATGATGCCGACGCGCTGCCCCTGACCGATCGTCAAGAGGCCGTTGATCGCGCGAACGCCGACATCGAGCGGTTCTAGCACGCGCCCGCGGTCGAGCGGTGACTGCATATGCCCCGCGAGCGGCCACTTGCCGGCACCGCGGATCGGGCCCAGTCCGTCGATCGGCTTGCCCGCACCGTCGACGACGCGGCCGAGCATCGCCGCGCCCACCTCCGCCTCGCCCGCCGGCCCGCTCGGGCGCACCGGCGCCTGCGGCAGCAGCGGAGCGGGGCCGCCCAGGTTCATCATCAGCGTGCGACCGTTACGGAACCCGATCACTTCGGCCTCGACATGGTCGCCGACGCGGCAGACGGTGCCGACCGGCAGCGACAGGCCCACCGCCTCCATCAGCAACCCGTCGTAGGAAGACAGCCGCCCCGACACACGCGCGCGCGGCGCGAAATCGGCGTTGGCGATCGTGTCGAGGTAATCGCCCGAGAAACGGTTGAGCATGGGTGTGTCGGCCGATCAGGCGTGAGTGGGGAGCGCGACGCGGTCGATCGCGGCGGTCAGCTGGTCGAGCCACATTTCCGGTCCGTCCTCGACGATCGTCGAGGCGGCCTCCAGCACGAAGCTGCCGCGCGCAACCTGCTCGTCGCCGACCGCGAACACGGTCGCGGGCAGGTGCCCGTCGAGCAGCGCCACATCGTCGGGATGGACGCGCAGCATCGCCGACTCGCTCGCATCCGCCAGCAGGTCGGTCGCCGCCTCGACGCGCCGCGCCAGCAGCTCGGCAGAGACGCCCGCCTCACCGATCACGCGCGACACGAGTGTCATCACAGTGGCGCGCAGCCGCCCGGCGAGCAGGTCGCGGTCGAACCCGCTTGCCTGCGCCAGCGCGGCGGCGAGCTCGGTCAGCATCGCACCATCGCGCGCCGCAGTCGCCTCCATCTCGGCACGCGCCGCGGCAACGCCCTCGGCGTAACCCTGCTCGCGCGCGGTCTCGACCGGATCGATGAAGGGCGTCGGCTCGGCGTCTGCGTCCATCGGATCCCAGCCCGCGGTCGGATCAGTGTCGCGGTCTGCGGGTGAGAAGTGCTGCGGCGCGGGCGCGCCCGCCGGTGCGGGTGAGAAATGCTTCGGCCCGCCGCCGAACGCTTCCTCGATCCGCGCGATCAGCTCGGCCGGGGTAAAGCCGGAGGCGCGCGTCGCGTGCGCGTCGGCCAGCGCCATCGCGGCGGCGTCGCGGCGCGCAGGGAAACCGACGACGAAACCGCCAGCATCCGCCATCGATGACCTCGTCTGTGTATGTGCGTTGAACGAAGTCTCAGACATAATCGTCGTCGCCCGCGCCCATCTGGATCGTGCCGTCCTTCGCAAGGTTGCGCGCGACCTGGATCATCGCCTTCTGCGCTTCCAGCACGTCGGTCAGCTTCATCGGCCCGCGCGCTTCCATCTCGTCGCGGATGCCGTCGGCGGCGCGCGCCGACATGCAGCCGAGGAAGCGGTTGCGCGCAATCTCGTCGACGCCCTTCAGCGCGCGCGTCAGCACGTCGCCGTCAACGTTGCGGATCAGCGTGCCCAGATTCTTGTCGTCCATGTCGAGCAGGTTGTCGAAGACGAACATCGCCTCCTCGATCTGCTTGGCGACATCGCGGTCGAGCTTGAACAGCTTGGGCATGACACGCTGCTCGGTCGCCTTGCGCGCGCCCTGCAACAGCTTCGCCGCCTCGCGCGTGCCGCCCAGTTGCAACCCTTGCGCCGGGCCACGACCTGACCGCGTCGCGGTGCGGTTGGCGATCATCTGGCGCAATGTCTCGACCGCCTCGGGCGTGATCGGGCCGAGCTTGGCAATTCGGTGCAGGATGTCGGGCTGCACCGCGTCGGGCAGCAGTTCGAGCACCTGGCTGCCGACCGCGGGATCGAGGTTGGCGATCAGCACCGCGGCGATCTGCGGATGCTCCTTCTCCAGCATCTGCGCAATCTCGGGCGCGTCGAGCCAGTCGAGCAGCTCGATCTCGCACGCGGCCTCGGCCGGCGTGATGCGCGCCAGCACGCTTTCGGCCTTCTCCGGCCCCAATGCGCGGTTCATCACCGCCGCGACGTGCGGGCGCGGATCGAAGGCGATGCCGTTGCGCTCACGCGCGCGACCGACGAAATCATCGAGCACCAGCTCGACATCGTCCTCGCTGACGTCGGCGACCGCGAACATCGCGCTACCCAGACGGCGAACCTCCTCCGGCTCCAGCTTCTGTAGGATCGCGGCGGCTTCCTCCTCGCCCACCAGCATCATCAGCACCGCGGCGCGTTCGACGCCGGTGAAGTGGCGCATCGGCAGTTGCTCGCTCATGACTTCGCGTCCGCCATGATCATGTCACGCACCGCCAGCGCGGCGCGCGCGGGATTGTCGCGGGTGAAGCCGCGCACCGCGCCGATCTTCTCCTCGTAGCTGCGGCTGGCGGCGATCTGCTCAAGGCTGACCGGCGGGGCGACCGTAATCGCGGGATTGCCGTCGGCGTCGACCGCGGGCAGCGGATTGCCGTCCTCGTCCAGCGTTTGCGGGGCAGCGAGCGCGGGCGTTGCATCTTCGCGCTTCTTCATCAGCACCTTGGCGATCGGCCGCACGCCGAGCAGCAGCACGAGCAGCGCGATGACGATCGCGGTCACATTGCGCGCCAGCACCGGCAGCCAGTTGTTGTCGTACCACGCCGGGCCGGTCTTCGCCGCATCGTCGGCGCCGGCGAACTTGCGGCTGATGACCGTCACCTGATCCTGCCGGTTGCCGTCGAAGCCGACCGCGGATTTCACCAGGCTGTCGATCTGCCCGATCTCCATCGCGGTGCGGCGACCCTTCTCAGGGTCGCGCAGCAGCACCGCGACCGACAGTCGCTTGATGCTGCCCGGCGCCGCGCGCGTAACCGAGACTTCCTTGCCGAGGTCATAGGCGCGCTGGAACGAGTCGGATTGCTTGTTCGCGTCGGGGGCAGGGCCACCAGCAACCGGGGCGCCCGCAGGCGTGCCGGGGTTGCCGGTCGCCGGCTGCGGCGTCGACAGCTGAGAGGCGGGCGGGGGCGTGTTGCTCAGCGCACCCGGTATGCCGCCCGGCGCCTGCGTGTTCGCCTGATTGCCGGTCCAGTTGCCCGTCTCGGCGCGCAGGATACCGTTCTTGTCATAGCTCTCGCGCGTGGCGCTGGTCTCGTCCATGTTGACGTCGGCCTGCACCTCGGCGGTGAAATTGCCCGCGCCGACCAGCGGGGTCAGCAGCGCGTTCAGCTGCTGGCGTACCTTGTCCTCGACCTGCCGCTGCACGCGCAACCGTGCGTCGCCGCTGTCGCTTGCGCCGTCACCCGACTTGCTCAGCAACGCGCCCAATTGATCGACCACCGTCACCGCATCGGGCTTCATCCCCGGCACCGACGAGGCGACTAGATTGACGATCGACGATACCTGCGCGTCCGACAGCGAGCGCCCGGCCTGCAACTTGATGACCACCGACGCCGACGGCGCGGCATTGTCGCGCACGAACACGGTCGATTCGGGCACCGCCAAATGGACGCGCGCCTCGGCGACCGCGTCGATCTCCTGGATCGAGCGCGCGAGTTCGGTCTCGCGCGCCTGGCGCAACCGCTCGCCCTCAACCGCGCGGCTGACACCCATCGGTAATTGATCGAGGATCGCGTAGCCGCCCGGCGCGGCCTTGGGCAGTCCTTGACCCGCCAGCAACAGCCGCGCCTTGGAATAATCCTCCTCGTTGACGGTCAGCGTGCCTGCGCCGTCGTCGATGTGGCTTGGGATGTTCGCGGCGGTCAGCGCGCTGGTGACGGCTGCCTTGTCGCTGTCGGGAAGCCCGGCGAACAGCGTCTTCTGCGGCGGCGTCGACAGCGCCGACCAGGCGAGCCCGGCCGCGCCGATCAGACCGACCATCAGCGCCATCGGGCCCGCGCGCCGAACCGCGGGTTGCGCGAGCGCGCCCTGGATCTGCCGCAGCGGGTTGGCGAACCTCTCGGGCACGAGATTCGTGGAGGGGGCGAGTGCGTTGCTCATGTCAGACCGGCATGCTCATGATGTCCTTGTAGGCGGACAGGATCTTGTTGCGGACCTGCATCGTCGCCTCGAAGCCGACCGATGCTTCCTGACGTGCGAGCATCACCTTGGCGATGTCGATCGTCTCGCCGCGCTCGTACTGCTCGGACAATGCGGTTGCGCGCTGCTGACCGTCGTTCACCTTGGCGAGTGCGTTCTGCATCGTGTCGGCGAAGCTGGTCGGCGCGGCCGCGGTCGCGCTGTCGATTGCGGGTGCCGCTGCGGCGGTGTTAGCGCGCTGCAACGCGCTGTTGCGCTCCAGGATCTGCGCACGCAGCGCCATCACCCGGTCGACGCCGCCGACGCCTCCGATCGCGCTCATGCGCCCACGACCCGTAGCGTGGCGAGGTCGTCACCCTGCTCGCGCGCCTTGGCGAGCCGGTAGCGCAGCGTGCGCTCGGAAATGCCGAGGCGCTTCGCCGTTTCAATCCGGCTGCCGCCGCACGCCGCCAGCGTTTCGCGGATCTTGGCGAATTCGGACAGCTGCACGACCTGACCCAGCGTGGAGGGCGCGTCGATCTGTTCGGCTACCGGCAGCGCGGCAGGGGCTGAAGCCGGACGGTCGAATAGGATATGGCTCGCCTCGATCGTTTTCGCATTTCCGGCGAACAGCAGCGCGCGCTGGATCACATTCTCCAACTCTCGCACGTTGCCGGGCCAATCGTGTGCCAAGAGCGCGGCGATCGCCTCGTCCGACGGCCACGGCACGGTGGCGCGATTCCCTGCATGGCGCAGGATCATCGTCGCGGCGAGTGCTGGAATGTCCTGCGGCCGTTCGGCCAGCGCCTTGGTCGTCAGCGGGAACACCGACAGGCGGTAATAGAGATCGGCGCGGAAGCGACCCGCGGCGACTTCGGCCTGCAGATCGCGGTTGGCGCAGGCGATCACGCGCACGTCGACCGGCACCGGCTGCGTCGCGCCGATCGGCACCACCTCGCGCTCCTGCAACACGCGCAAGAGCTTCGCTTGCAGACCGATCGGCATCTCGGCGATCTCGTCGAGCAGGATCGTGCCGCCGTGCGCCGCGCGGAAGAAGCCGTCACCGGCCGCGGTCGCGCCGGTGAAGCTGCCCTTGACGTGCCCGAACAGCATCGCCTCCAGCATCGTCTCGGGCAGCGCGGCGCAGTTCAGCGCGACGAACGGACCATCCGCCCGCGCGGAGTTCGTGTGGATCGTGCGCGCCAGCACTTCCTTGCCGGTCCCGGTCGGCCCGTTGATCAGCACGGTGATGTCGGCCTCGGCCACACGCTCGGCCAACGCCAGCAGCGCCAGGCTCTCGGGATCGGCGGCGGTCGGCAGCGCAGGTCCGCCAATCAGCGCGCGCGCGAACGCGTTGCCGACCGCGGCGTCGCGGTGCGCGTAGCTGATCCGCGCCGGCTGTCCGTCGCGGAACGGCTGTACGCCGGGCGCCTCGCCCTCGTCGACGCGCGCAACGATCAGCGTGCGCGCCGGCACCGCCATCGCCTCGCCCTCGGCGACCAGATGCCCGGCGCCTGCCTGCGCGCGGCCGCCCGGCAGCTCCACCGCAAAGCCCTGCGCGCGCAAGGACGACACGAGCGTCAGATGCTCGTTCATCACTCTCGCCGATGGCACGATCGAACGCATTGCAACGATTCCCCCTTGTTCGTGACACTTCTTTGCGGCCGAATTGGTTAACGCTGCGTATCGTTGCCGGTGGAACGGCAGATATTTTCCGGGCGCGGCCGCACAGGCACGCGCGGGATGTATCTACACACGGGCGAGGGCGCGCGAGGGGCCGTGCCCGGCATCAGGCCGCGGCGGATTTTCTCACGAAAAGTCGCTTAAGCCTGCCCGCACCCGGTCGTTTGATGCGGTGACGGCCCGACGAAACGTGAAGCGGGCCCGGCAATCTCGATTGAAGGGGACTTCACCGTGACCGTGATCAATTCCAATATCTCTTCGCTGCGCGCCGCCAACGCGTCGACCATGGCGAGCAAGTCGCTGGCGACCTCGATGGAGCGCCTGTCGACCGGCAAGCGCATCAACTCGGCCAAGGACGATGCCGCCGGCCTCGCCATCTCGAGCCGCATGACCAGCCAGATCAAGTCGATGAACGTCGCGGTGCGCAACGCCAATGACGGCATCTCGATGGCGCAGACCGCGGAAGGCGCGCTCAGCGAAGTCACCAACATGCTGCAGCGCATGAAGGAGCTGGCGACCCAGTCGGCCAACGGCACGCTCGGCGCGTCGGACCGCAAGGCGCTCCAGGCCGAGGTCACGCAGCTGACTTCGCAGATCAACGACATCGCGAAGACGACGAACTTCAACGGCCTCAACCTGCTCGACGGTTCGGTCAAGGACCTGAAGCTTCAGACCGGCACGAACTCGGGCGAGTCCGTTTCCATGACGGTCGGTGCAGTGTCGGCCAGTGCGCTTGGCCTGACCGGCTACCGCGTCGAGGGTCAGCTGACCACCGGCCGCGTCGGCAGCCTTGCTACGCTGGCCAAGGGCGATATCCAGCTGAACGGCAAGGACGCGCTCGCAACCGATCAGTCGGCCGCGACCGACACGGCCAAGGCGCTCGCCACCGCGATCAACGCCAACACGTCGAAGACCGGCGTGTCGGCTACCGCCTACAACACGCTGACGAGCGGCACCGTATCGTCGACGGGCGTGGCCGACGGTGAGTTGGAGATCAATGGCATCGGCGTCACCGGCGCGAGCGCGGATGAGCTGGTCAAGAACATCAACCGCGACGTGGCCGGCGTCACTGCGACGCTCAAGGACGGCAAGATCACGCTGTCGAATGACACCGGCACGAAGATCAGCATCGGCGGCACTGCCTCGTCGAAGGGCGGCTTCACCGATGGCGACTTCGAAGGCTTCGTTGCGCTCAACAGCCAGAACGGTGCGGCGATCAGCGTGTCAAAGGGCGACGCGGGCGCGGCAGACGATTTCGCTGCCTTCGGTCTGAATGCCACGGGTGCCAACGGATCGGTGACCGGCATTGGCGCCAGTGCGGACGCGCTGGCGGCGGGTGACGACCTGCGCATCAACGGTGTGTCGATCGGCAAGTCGAGCGATGCCTCGGCTGCATCGAAGGCAGCGGCGATCAACGCGGTGTCGGGCCAGACTGGCGTAACCGCAAGCGCGAGCAACCAGGTCACGCTTGATGTCGACCTTGCGAACGTTGCTGCGGACAAGTTCAGCATCAATGGTTCGGTCATCGACTTGACCGGCGCGACCGATACCGCTGGAGCCGTCAAGGCGATCAACGACGCGAACGTGTCGGGTATCAAGGCATCGACTGATGCGAATGGCAAGCTGGTGCTCAGCTCGGACACCGGACAGGACATCACGGTCAAGGACACGGGCACCTTCACCACAGCGGTCAAGAACGCCGACGGCTCGGCGGGCGTCAGCGACGGCTCGGCGGCCTCGCGCGGAACGATCACGCTGTCCTCGCCGAGCGGCTCCGACGTTCGCGTCGAGGGTTCGGCGGCCACGTTGACCAAGGTGGGTCTCACCGCGCAGGGCGGTAACGACGACACAGTCGCCGGTGCGCTCTCGATCGAGACGCAGGCGGGGGCATCGCGCGCCATGTCGGTGATCGATGCCGCGATGGACAAGATCTCCGCCAGCCGCGGTGACCTGGGTGCGATGCAGAACCGGTTGGAAGTGACCGTCAACAACCTGACGACCACCTCGACCAACCTGTCCGACGCGCGCAGCCGGATCGAGGACACCGATTTCTCGACCGAGACGACCAGCCTCGCCAAGGCGCAGATCCTGTCGCAGGCATCGACCGCGATGCTGGCGCAGGCCAACCAGTCGGCGCAGGGCGTGCTGAAGCTGCTCGGCTAAGCCCGACCCTGCCTTGGGGTGAAACGAAGCCCCGGCGGTCACGCGACCGCCGGGGCTTTCGCTTGTGCAAGGCGCATCCGGCGCTGTCCTACACGCGCGCGGTACGCCAGGGCGCCACTCCGCTACTCTTTAACATCGCTATATTCGCCCGCGCGCAGCCGCGCGCGCCCGCGCACATGCGTAGGCGCGTGACCTTCGGAACTTTCCGGGACCTTTCGCGCGTGCCACCGATGACGACATGCGGCACTCAGTCAACTTGCCTCGACGACGCTCGTCTCGACCGGTTAGCTACTCGCCGCCCTGCACGGTCAGGTCGTCGGTATCCATGTCGGTGCCGTCGTCGTGCGCGGCCGTGTCGTCGTCGTCCTCGGCCGGGCGGCGCTCCGCTTCGTGGCCGATCGGGACGCCGCTCGCATCCACGTCGCCGATCGGCTGCTCGGGTTCGGGGCTACGCTGGTCGGTCATCTGATCTCTCCTTCGCACCCCAAACGCACCGCGCGCGCAAAAGAAACCCCGCCGGCGCTTGGGGCGCGGGCGGGGCAGGTCGGGAGAAGTCAGGGCAGCGTCAGCGGCGCAGCATCGCCTTCTTGAGCTTGGCATGCGCGGCGCCCTTGATCTGGCACACGCGTGCGGCACCCACACCCAGCACCTGGCCGATCTCGTCGAGGTTCAGCTCCTCGACGTGATACAGCTGGATCACCAGCTGCTCGCGCTCGGGCAGGCTGGCGATCGCCGCGATCAGCGCGTCGCGCTGCTCGGCTTCGGCCAGTTGCGTGAAGGCGTCGGGCTCGTCGCTCGCGAACCACGGCTGGTCGTCGGCATAGACCTCGTCGATCGATTCATACTTGATCGCGTCCGCACTGGCATAGTCGCTGCGCAGCTTCTCGATCGAAACGCCGAGCCGATCGGCCAATTCGCGCTCGACCGGCGCGCGGCCGAGTTCATGCGACAGCGCGTTGGTCGCGCGCGTGAATTCGCGTCGACGGCGGATCGCGCCGCGCGTCATCGCGGCGTGGCGGCGCAGCTCGTCGATCATGCTGCCGCGCAGCCGCGTGGTCAGATATTGCTTGAACGTCACCTGGCCGCGATCTTCCCAGCCCGACGCCGCCTCGACCAACGCGACCAGCCCGACCTGGATCAGATCCTCGACCTCGACCGCGGTCGAGACCGAGCCATGGACATGCCATGCGATCCGACGGACGAGCGGCAGATGCGCCTGCACCAGCGCCGCGTCGTCACGCGCGCGTACGCGCGGACTATAGGTGAGGGGGGGCGTCGCGACAGGCTGCGCGTCGGCGAACGCGTTCCGCATGGGCTCGGCGCTCATGCGGCGAGCGCCTGCTGGTGGCCGACATGCGCGGGTTGCGCCGCACCGCCGATCACGGCGACGACCTCGACGGCCTTGTCCTCGGGTACTTCAAAGAAGCTCATGACAGGGGTATCCGGCAGAACGGTTCGAACGAGTTTGCGCACCGCCACGCGGATCGCGGGCTGGACGACGAGTGCGAAGGGCTTGGCCTCGGCGATCATCGGCTGCGCCGCGGCTTGCAGCGCGTCGACGATGCGGCGACCCAGATCGGGCTCGATCACGTGGCGGCGCGACGGATCGGCGCGGACGGCTTGGCCGAGCAATTGCTCCAGCCCGCCTTCCAGCGTCATCACGCGCAGCGGCTCGCGCACGCCCGCCAGTTTCTGGATGATGAGGCCACCCAGCAGCGGCCTTGCCAGCTCGACGATCTCTTCGGCATTGGCGCTGTGCTGCGCCGAGGCCGAGATCGCAGCCGCAATGCGGCGGAATTCTTTCAAGGTGACGCCTTCCGCCAGTAGCGCGCGCAGCACCGCGGTCAGCGTGGTGAGCGGCAGCGGGTTGGGCGACAGCGACGCGACCAGCTGCGGCGAGCGCTCCTTCAATCCATCGAGCAGCGCCTGCACCTCGTCCGCACCCAGCAGGTCGGACGAATTGGCGCCGAGCGCGTGGTTCAGATGCGTCGCGATCACGGTGCCCGCGTCGACCACCAAATAACCCTGACCGGTCGCGGCATCGGCGTCGCCCGGTGCGATCCAGGTCGCGTCGAGCCCGAAGGTCGGATCCTTTGCCTTCTTGCCCAGCAGCTCACCGAAGCCCTGCCCGGTGTCGAGCGCCAGCATCTCGTCGGGCGACACCTGATCCTCGCCGACGCACACGCCGCCCAGCATCAGGCGATAGGTGTAGGGCGCGAGATTGATGTCGTCGCGCACGCGGACCTGCGGCACGACGAAGCCGAGCTCCTTCGACAGCTGGCGGCGAACCCCGGTGATCCGCGCCATCAGCGGCGCACCGCGGCGCTCGTCGACCAGCGGCACCAGGCCGTAACCGATGTCGAGGTTGACCATCATGCCCTCGGTCACCTCGTCCCAGCCGATCTTCGACAGATCGGGTGCCTCGGCGACGGGCGCCGGCTCGGCGGGGGCAGGGCGCTTGGCGATCTGGTTGAGCTTCCACGCGGCGAAGCCGGCAATCGCGGCGATCGGCAGGATGACGAGGTGCGGCATGCCCGGCAGGATGCCGAGCAGCGTCAGGATCGCGGCAACCGGCGTCCAGGTGCGCGCGGAGCCGAACTGGCTGCCGATCTGGCCCGCCAGGTCCTTCTCCGACTTGACGCGGGTCACGATCGAGGCGGCAGCGATCGACAGCAGCAGTGCGGGCACCTGCGCGACCAGCGCGTCGCCGATCGCGAGCATGGTATAGGTCTGCGCTGCCTTGGCGATGCCGAGCCCGTGGCTGACCGGACCCAGGATCAGTCCGCCGACGATGTTGGCGGCGAGGATCAGCAGCCCCGCGACCGCGTCGCCCTTCACGAACTTCGACGAACCGTCCATCGATCCGTAGAACTCGGCCTCGGTCGCGACATCGACGCGGCGCTTCTTGGCTTCGTCTGGCGTGATGAGGCCCGCGTTCAGGTCGGCGTCGATCGCCATCTGCTTGCCGGGCAATGCGTCGAGCGTGAAGCGCGCCGACACCTCCGACACGCGGCCCGCGCCCTTTGTCACGACAATCAGGTTGATGATGACGATGATCGCGAACACGAACAGGCCGACGACATAGTCGCCCCCGATCACGAAGGTGCCGAACGCCTCGATCACGTGGCCCGCGGCCGACTCGCCCTCGTGCCCGTGGACCAGCACGACGCGGGTCGACGCGACGTTCAGGCCGAGCCGGAACAGCGTCGCGAACAGCAGCACGGTCGGAAACGCGGAGAAGTCGAGCGGCTTCTCGGCGTTCAGCGCGACCATCAGCACCGCCAGGCTGATCGTGATGTTCATGATGAAGAAGATGTCGAGCATGGCGGCCGGGATCGGCACCACCATCAGCACGACGAGCAGCAGGATCGCGGCGGGCAGCGCCGCCTGACGCGCGTTGGCGAGCAGCTTCATGTCAGCGGCCCCCCATCGACGCGAGCATCAGATAGGCGAGCCGCGCATTGTCGGGGCTGGGGCGCAGCAGCGACGCCTGGCTTGACGCCTGACCCTTGATCTGGCCCCCCAATTGCCCGAGCGTGGAGCGCGCCCATGACAGCGCATCGCTCGCGCTCTCGCCCGCGCCGGTCACGACCGTGGCATCGCCACCCATTCCCAGCGCCTGCGCGGCGAATTGCATCGTCGACAGGCCGCCGGTTGAAGCGACGCCGCTGCCCGACGCGTCCGCGCCGTCACCCAGCTTGCTGGCGAAGCGTTGATAGACCTCGGACAACGAGCGTGCGCTGCCGTCGCTCGAATAGAAGACGCTGCGGTTGGCGTGCGCGGCGGCGGGGAACAGGCTCGCGGCATCGCGCCCCGGATTGTTCGCCATCGCCGACAGGAACTGCTTGGCGCCGCCCAATCCCAGGAAATGCGCCATGTAGAGGTCGGTGCCGGTCGCGGTGCGCCCGGTCGCGCCCTCAATCGCGGCCTTGTTGTCGCTGGCGTGCTCTGCCGCCATCAGGCTGGCGACCTCGGGATCGTTGCGAAGCCCTAGCACCGCCTGGCGATTGCCGCCGGCGACGACGTAGCGCCCGCCGACCTTCTGGATGCTGTCGGCCGCCCAGCTGAGCCCATGCTCGCCGCCGTGCTGCTTCATCACCGCGAGCCAGCTCTGCTCGATGAATTGGTACAGCCCGCTCGCTGATGAGGTGCCCGCGCGTGCGTTGGCATTGAAGCCGCTTTCCAGCTTCGCCTGACCCATCAGGTAATCGAAGTCGATGCCGGTACGCGCCGCCGCCCGCTGGATCGCGGAGGTGACGCGCTGGCTCGCACTGGTGATCGCGGAAACGCTCATGCTGATCTGAAAAGGCCCTGTTACGAGCCGGACGATCAGCAAGGGTCGTGCCAAGCGCGTTCACGCGCCTTGGCAGCGCGCCTCAGGCGTAGGCGAGCTTGCCGCGGCCGTAGGCGCCGGCATTGTCACCGGACAAGACTTGCAGGCGGCGGCGAACATTTGCCGCCATCAGGTTCACGTAGATGCGGCAGGTGTCGTTCAGCCGGTCGGCTTCTTCCGCCAGCCCGCGAAGTTCGGGGGTGGCAGGGCCGTCGCCAAGTGTCTGCAAGGTTTCGATCGCGCGCAGCTTGCCGCTGGTCGCGCGTTCTAGGCCCGCGACATCGTTGGTCTTGAGCGCGGCGATCTCGGCGTGAAGCGCGTCGATCACGCGGACCAGGGCATCACGACGCGTCATGCGACATCCACTCGTATTTGGCGGCGATCAGCGCGTCGGCGACGCTGGCGGGCGACAAGGGAAAGCGACCGTTCTCGACCGCTTCCTTGATCAGCGCGATCCGCGTCACGTCCATCGGCGCGGACGCGGCCATGACACGCGCCAGCGTGGGTGCGGCGGCGGCGGGAGTCTGTGCAGGCGCGGTCGTCACCGCGGGCGCGGCATTTGCCACCCGCGTGACTGCGCCGATGCGCAGATCGTTTGCCTTGATCGTCGTCGGTTTGACCGATTCCACCATGTCCGCACCTGTTGGTTGTCGCTGACATGCAGAGAAACGGCCGTTGCGTGGCGGACTTTAGTAGTTTTTTCACTCGCTCCAGCCGGGCAGCGTCGCGCGGCCCGCGTCGACCGCCACCGCCTGTACCGGACGCGGGGTGCCGTCGACGCGCACCATGAAGCGCGCTCCGGGCGCGGCATCGGCGATCGCGACGCCCTCGCGGGTGATCGAGAAGCCTTCGGACCCCGCCTCGATTGTAACGGGATCACCGCGGCGGATGACGGGCGGCGCGGCCTTGGGCGTCATCGCCGCGCCCGCATTCATCACGGCCGGTGTTGCCGGCGCGGCGCGCGGCGGCGCCAGCACGGGAACGAAGATGCGCCAATCGGGACCGGCGCAAGACACCACTACCGCGTCATGCGCCTCGCTGCGCCACGAAAGCGCGACGGTCGGGCATTGCGCCAGCCGCAGCCTTGGGTCGACCGGCGCGCGCGCGCCGCCTTCGCTGCCGACCGGCCGCGCGGTGAACGCGGCCACCGCGCGGTCGAGCGAGCCGGTGTCTTGGAACGACGCGGCGGCGAGTAGCGATAGAATGATCATCGTGTTCCTTCCTCGCCGACGAAGGCGAGCGTGATGAGAACCTGGCGCGCGGGGCGGGTCCCTGGGTCGGCATTGGATATCTGCGTGCGCTCGATCGGCACGCCGGCCTCGGCCAGCGCGGCCGCGACCGCGCGCGCGCGATCGGTGGCGAGCAGCGCGGCGCTGCCGCTGGCGGGGTCGACGTCGCCAGCGCTGCCGTCGGTCGCGCCGCTCACGCGCAAGGCGACACGCGGATCGCGAAGTTCGGTCCGCGCCCAGGCAGCGAGCGCGTTTGTGTCGGTCGGCACGCGCGCCGAACCGCGCTCGAACCCGGAGACGATCTGCGCCGCGACCGCAAGCGGCGGCGGCTCGACGCCCAACCCCGCCGACACCGCGCGCGCGATCACGCGCGGGTCGAGTTGCCGATTGGCCTCGAGCAGCACGAAGAAGCCGACGAGCAGCAGCGCCAGATCGGCGAGTGTCATCAGCCACAACGGGCGCGACGGCGCGGAGGCCGGAAACTCGTCATCGAGCGAGTGCCGCACGAGCGCGCTCACGCCGCGTTCGCCCGGATCGCGGTGACACCGCTCGCACGCGGTGCCTCGCGCACTGCCAATGCGACCAGTGGCGCGACCAGCCGTTGCCGCTCGGCCGCCTCGACCCGCGCTGCGGCGCGCAGCCGCGCGGCGATCGGTAGCGCAATCAGGTTGGCGACCAGCGCGCCGTAGAGCGTGGCGAGCAGCGCGACCGCCATCGCCCCGCCGATCGCGGCGGGATCGCTCATCCGCGTGAACATCACGACCAGTCCCACGATCGTACCGACCATACCCATCGCCGGTGCAGCCTCCGCCGCGCCTGCCCAGCAATCGGCGGCGGCGAGGTGGCGCTCGATCCGCGCGCGGCGGCGCGCGTCGAGCTCGGCGGCGATCACCTCGGGTGCGAGGCCGTCGACCACGCCCGCGATACCACTCGCGACATCGGCATCGGCGATCACGCTGCGGTCGAGCGCCATCGCGCCGTGACGCCGGGCAATGCGGTCCTGCGCGGTGATCTGTTCGAGCAAGGAGGTGGCGGAAAAGCTTCGCCGCGCCAGCACGCCGAGCGCCGCGACTGCGCGCCGAAGGTCGGCGAACGGCGTGCGCAGCGCAGTGGCGAGCGCGGTGCCGCCGATCACGATGGCAAGTGCTAGCGGGTCGAGAAAGGTGCCGGGTGTCATCGCGCTCGCCTGTGCAAGGCGCGGGCCAAGTGCATCCGGCAGCACGACGTGCTCGGTAACCACGAGCCGGACCATCAGCACTGCCGCCGGCGGCAAGCGCGATTGCCGGCAACCGGCAAGGCTTTGCCGCTTACGCCCGGCGAAGATCGGGCATCGCAGTTCACCCGCTGTAGACGGAAAAACTGGCACGCGCTTTGCTGATGTTCCCGCGAGCGCCTCGTCCGGCGCATCGCAGGAGGCAGTAAACATGGCTGGCGACAGTCTGTTCGGGGTACATGGATCGGCGTTGGAGGTGCGGGCGCAGCGCATGGGCGTGCTCGCGTCCAACATCGCCAATGCGTCGACGCCGGGCTTCAAGGCGCGCGACGTCGACTGGAAGTCGGCGCTGGCGAGCGCGACCGCGACCGGCAACGTCGACGCCGGCATCACCGCGCAGACGAAGTACCGCGTGCCGAGCCAGCCGAGCATGGATGGCAACACGGTCGAGCTCGCCTCGGAACAGACCGCCTTTGCCGAAAACGCTGTCCAGTATCAGACGACGCTCTCGTTCCTGAACGGGCGCATCGGCCAGATCACCCGCGCGCTGAAGGGGGAGTAAGCACGTGAGCACACCCGTCACCATCTTCCAGACCGCGGGGCGCGCGATGTCCGCGCAGCTGACGCGGATGAACACGAGTGCGTCGAACCTGGCGAACGCCGGCAACGTCGCCGGCTCGGCCGACGCCGCCTACAAGACGATCAAGCCCGTGTTCCGCACCAGCTTCGATGCCGCATCGGGGCTGTCGACGGTCGATGTCGAGCGCATCGTCACCGCGGGCGAGACGCCGACCAAGCGCTACGACCCCGCCAATCCGATGGCGGACAAGGACGGCAACGTGTTCGAGGCCGCGGTCGATGAATCGCGCGAGCTGGTCGACATGATGGAATCGGCGCGCACCTATCAGAACAACGTCGAGGTGATGCAGACCGCCAAGTCGCTCATCATCGACACCCTCAAGCTGGGCCGCTGACGATGACGACGATCACCAATACAACCGGCACCAGTGCGGCGACCAACGCCAACAAGGCGCTGACGGGTGCCAAGACGACGCTCGACCAGGGCGACTTCCTGAAGCTGATGACCGCACAGATGAAGAACCAGGACCCGTTCAACCCGGTCGACAACACGCAGATGGTCGCGCAGATGGCGCAATTCTCCTCGCTCGCCGGCATCACGCAGATGTCGACGACGCTGCAGGCGATTTCGGACAAGCTGGGGGCGACGACGACCGCCGACGCGGTCAGCTATATCGGCAAGACCGTGCTGACGCCGGGCTCGACCGCCTATGCGCGCACGTCGGGCGGGATCGCGGGCGCGATCGAGCTGGGCGGCGCGGCAAGCGACGTCGGCGTCACCATTACCGATGCGAACGGCATGGTGCTGAAGAACCTGTCGCTCGGCGCGAAATCGGGCGGAACGGTCAGCTATGACTGGAACGGCAAGACCGACGCCGGCGAGGATGCGGGCTCAGGTCCGTTCACCGTCAGCGTCGCGGCGTCGAACGGCGGGCAATTCGTGTCCGCGACCAACCTGGTCTGGGCGCCGGTTCAGTCCGTCTCCACCGCCACCGGCCAGACCGTGCTGACCGCACCGGGTCTGGGCGAAATTCCTGCCAGCGCCGTTCGCCAGATCGGCTGATCACCTTTCCCTCTTTCTCGGAGTAACCCTCATGTCCTTTTACACCTCGCTCTCGGGCCTGCAGGCCGCTCAGACCGATCTCTCGACGATCAGCCACAACCTCGCCAACGTGTCGACCAACGGGTTCAAGAAGTCGCGCAGCGAGTTCGCCGACGTGATGGCGTCGAACTTCACCTCCGACCCGCGCCGCATGATCGGCTCGGGCGCGGTGCTGCAACAGAACCGCCAGCAGTTCAGCGAGGGGAGCCTGCAGACGACGGGCAATTCGCTCGACCTGACGATCTCGGGCGACGGCTTCTTCGCAGTGAAGATGCCGAACGCAGTCGGCACGCAGGCGTATACGCGCAACGGCGCCTTCTCGCTCGACACCAACCGCTTCATCACCGACTCGCAGGGCGGCCGCTTGCAGGCCTATGCGGTCGAAACCGACGGCACCGTGCCCGCGAACAGCCAATTGGGCGACGTGAAGATCCCGCTGAGCAGCGGTGATGCGACCGCGACCACCGCAGTGACGCTGAAGATGAAGCTGAACGCGGCGGCGGCGGCGCCTGCGACGGCCACGTTCAACGCAGGCGATGCGTCGAGCTACAACACCTCCACCAGCACCTCGATCGTCGACAAGGCCGGCAACACCACCACGCTGACGAATTACTTCGTCAAGGGTGCCGCCGCGGACGCGTCGGGTGCGACCACGTGGACGATGTACAGCTACGCCGCGGGCGCCCCGCTCAACAACGGCAACGGCACGCCGGTCACGTTCGACGGCGACGGCAACATGACGACTGGCGGCACGACCGCGCTCGCATTCGCTCCCGCGGCAGACGGCACCACGCGCACCATCGCGCTCGACCTCGCCGGCAGCACCGCGGCCAAGCAGCCCTTCTCGGTCGTGTCGCGCACGCAGGACGGCAAGGCGAAGGGCGAGTTCTCGGGCGTCGCGGTCGACGAAACCGGCATCATCACCGCCAGCTACTCGAACGGCGACAGCATCAAGCTGGGCAAGGTCGCGCTCGCCAATTTCGTCAACCCGACAGGACTGAAGCAGAACGGCGGCAATTACTGGACCGCGACCGGCCTGTCGGGCTCGGCCACGATGGGAAGCTCGAACGAGAACGGCTACGGCAAGCTGATGTCGGGCACGATCGAGGGATCGAACGTCGATATCACCGAAGAGCTGGTCAACCTGATCGCGGCGCAGCGCAACTTCCAGGCGAACTCGAAGGCGCTCGATACCGCGAGCCAGATCTCGCAGACCATCTTCAACATCCGCGCCTAAGCGATCGGTCGGGAGCAGGATAGGTGGACAAGCTCGTCTATACCGCGGCGACGGGCCTGCGCGCGCAGATGGCGGCGCAGGCGGCGATCGCCAACAACATGGCGAACGCGTCCACCACCGGCTTTCGCGCCGACCGCGTCGTGTTCGACCGCATCACGCTGTCGGACGGCACGCAAACGCTGTCGGCACGCCAGCCGACCGCGGAGGAAGTGACCGACGCCGACCGTACGCCCGGCGCACTCCAGCAGACCGGGCGCAACCTCGACGTCGCGATGACGGGCAACGACACCTGGATGAGCGTTCAGGCGGCGGACGGCAGCGAGGCGTACACGCGCCGCGGCGACCTGTCGGTGACGCAGTCGGGCACGCTCCAGACCGGCGACGGCTATCTGGTGATGGGGCAGTCAGGTCCGATCACGATCCCGCCATATCAATCCCTGTCGATCGCGGGCGACGGCTCGATCTCGATCGTGCCGCTCGGCGCCGCAGCGACCGAGACCACCGTCATCGACAAGATCAAGCTGGTGTCGGACAAGGGTTCAACCACGGTCAAGGGGCTCGACAACCTCCTACACGTCAAGGGCGGCGGCAACCTGCCCGAGAACCTCGACGCGAAGCTCGCCTCGGGCGCGCTCGAGGGGTCGAACGTCGACATGACCAAGGCGCTGGTCGACATGATCGAGAACCAGCGCAGCTACGAAGTGCAGGCGAATCTGCTGAAGGAAGCCAAGTCGATGGACGAGTCGAGCGCGTCGCTGATGCGGCTGCCGACCTGACGCGACGCTTCCACCGCTGACCCGCCCGAACCGACCAGATAACCGAACAGGAACCGCCTCATGACCACCGCCGCCATGCACATCGCGCGCACCGGGCTCGACGCCCAGGACATGCGGATGCGCGTCATCTCGAACAACCTCGCGAACGTGAACACGACCGGTTACAAGCGCGACCGCGCGGCGTTCGAGACGCTGTCGTACCAGGTCGTGACCGCCGCAGGCGCGGCGTCGAGTGCGGAGAGCAAGTACGCGACGGGGTTGAACCTCGGCACCGGCGTGCGCGTGCAGGGCACCGCGCGGATGGACACGCAGGGTGCGACGCAGCAGACCGGCAACTCGCTCGACATGATGCTCGACGGCGACGGCTATTTTCAGGTCCAGCTGCCCGGCGGCGAGCTCGGCTACACGCGCGCGGGCAATTTCTCGCGCTCGCCCGAGGGGCAGCTGATCACCAGCGAGGGCTATCAGGTAATGCCCGGCATCAACATTCCACCCAACGCGACGCAGGTGACGATCGGCCTGGACGGCACTGTATCGGCGACGGTGCCGGGGCAGACCGATGCGCAGAACCTCGGCCAGATCCAGGTCGCAAGCTTCCCCAACGCGGCGGGTCTGCAGAGCACCGGCGACAATTACCTGCGCGAGACCGCATCGTCGGGCGCCGCCAACCTGGGCGTCGCGGGCGAGGACGGCCGCGGCAAGGTGCGCCAGGGCGCGCTGGAGGCCTCCAACGTCAACGTGGTCGAGGAACTGGTCGACATGATCGAGACGCAGCGCGCGTACGAGGTCAATTCGAAGATGATCTCGGCCACCGACGAGATGCTCAAATACGTCAACCAGAACATCTGACGGCAATACAGACGATGGCCAGCCGCATGCCCCATTCCATTTCCGCACACTGGATCGAGCTCGCGCTCGGTGTCACCGCCGCAGCGCTCGTCGCCGCCGCCGTCGTGCCGTCCTCGGCCGATGCGAAGCTGTTCGGTTCGAAGAAGCCGGCGGAGGATTTCACCGCGGTGCGCGCGCCGATGGTGCCCGCCGCGCCACCGCCCGCCGACGGCGCGATCTTCCACGTCGCGGATGGGTACGGCGCCTTGACCGAGGGCTGGCGCGCCCGCCGCGTCGGCGATCCGCTGACGATCGTGCTGGTGGAACGGACCGCTGCGTCGAAGACTGCGTCGTCGAAGCTCGATTCGGCCGGCAGCGGCGGACTGACCCCGCCCGCTACGGGTCCGCTGTCGTTCATCGATCCGGGTTCGATCCGCGCCAGCGGCAACCGCAACTTCAACGGTGCGGGCAGCGCCGACCAGGCCAATTCGCTCTCGGGCGAGGTCTCCGTCACGGTGGCGCAGGTTTACCCCAACGGCACGATGCTGGTGCAGGGGCAGAAGCGTGTGACGCTCAACCGCGGCGACGAATACGTCCGGATCAAGGGATTGGTGCGGATGGCGGATGTCGACATCAACAATCGCGTCCCCTCGACCCGCGTCGCCGACGCGCAGATCGCCTATACCGGCAAGGGCGATGTCGCTCGCGCCAGTCGCCAGGGCTGGCTGTCGCGTTTCTTCAGCGTGATCTCGCCGTTCTGACACCAAGCGTTAGCGCCGTGGTAACCATGCTCCGCCTAGGCTCACCCACCATGACAGGATTCATCTCCGCTCGTTTGCTCGTCCGCCACCTGTTCGCGGCCACGCTGGCGCTGGTCGCGCTCGCCGCGCCGGCACACGCCGACCGCATCAAGGATCTGGGCGGGTTCCAGGGCATCCGCTCGAACCAGCTGACCGGCTACGGCATCGTCGTCGGGCTGCCCGGCACGGGTGACGACAACCTCGAATATACCGTTCAGTCGGTGAAGGCGGTCGCGTCGCGCTTCGGCCTGCAATTGCCACCCAACGTCAATCCGGGGTTGAAGAACGCCGCGGTGGTGATGATCACCGCCGAGCTGCCGCCGTTCGCAAAACCGGGGCAGCGGATCGACATCACGGTCGCCTCGATGGGCAAGGCCAAGTCGCTTCGCGGCGGCAGCCTGGTGCTGGCGCCGCTCATGGGCGCCGACGGGCAGATCTACGCGATGGCGCAGGGCAATCTCGCGGTCGGCGGCCTAGGTGCAGAGGGCGCGGATGGCTCCAAGATCGTCATCAACGTGCCCTCAACCGGCCGCATCCCCGAGGGCGCGACCGTTGAGCGCGCGGTCGCGACCGGATTCGCCGACACGCCGTTCCTGACCTACAATCTGCAGCGCGCCGATTTCACCACCGCGCAGAACGTGGCGGCCGCGATCAACCAGCGTCTGGGCTTCGGCACCGCGCAGGCGGTCGACGCAGTGTCGGTCGCGGTGCGCGCTCCGGTCGGCGCCGATATCCGCGCCGGTCTGATGAGCCAGATCGAGAACCTCGACGTTGCCAGTGCCGAACCACCCGCCAAGGTGATCGTCAACGCGCGCACCGGCACGGTCGTCATCAACTCCGCGGTGCGCGTCGGCGCTGCTGCCGTCACGCACGGCAAGCTGACCGTCCGCATCGACGAGAATCAACGCATCAGCCAGCCCGCTCCCTTCAGCCAGGGCCAGACCGCGCTCGAGCGCAAGTCGGGCGTCTCGGTCGACGAGGAGCGCAAGCCGATGTTCCTCATCAATCCCGGCCCCAAGCTCGCCGACGTGGTGAAGGCGGTGAACGCGATCGGCGCCAGTCCCGCGGACCTCGTCGCGATCCTGGAGGCGCTGAAAGAAGCCGGCGCCCTGAAAGCGGAGTTGATCGTCCTGTGACCGACACCCCCAACATCGCGGCTGCGAGCGCGTCGCTCACCCCGGCTGCTGCCACCGGCACGTTCGCGCGCGCGAACACGAAAGAGAACCTCGCCAAGGCGGGGCAGCAGTTCGAATCGGTGTTCACAGGCATGATGCTGAAATCGATGCGGCAGGCGAAACTCGCCGACCCGTTGTTCGACAGCAAGGCGCTCGACACCT
This sequence comes from uncultured Sphingomonas sp., assembly GCF_913778135.1. Lineage (GTDB taxonomy): Bacteria > Pseudomonadota > Alphaproteobacteria > Sphingomonadales > Sphingomonadaceae > Sphingomonas. The sequence goes on from NZ_CAJYVU010000120.1 coordinate 24,109, forward strand.
TCCGCGACATGCAGGATCAGAAGACGGTGCAATCGATGGCTGAGCACACGCCGCTCGGCATCGGCCGCGCGATGACCGAATTCCTGGGGCGCGGGCAACCGAATCTTAACGAGGACGGTGGCAAACCGGCCGAATGAGCGATCTCCTCTCCATCGGCGCCAGCGGCGTTCGCGCGTTTCAGGGCGCGCTGACGACCACGTCGGAGAATATCGCCAATTCGGGTACGGTCGGCTACGCGCGCCGCACCGCGCAGATGGCCGAGGTCTCGGCCGCGGGGATCAAGGGCGTCAACGGCTACGGCGTCCTCGTCACGGGCACGCAGCGCGCGGCCGATTCGATTCGCTCGGCCGCGGTCCGCAGCGCGGGCGCCGACCTGTCGCGTACGCAGGCGGGCTCGGCCTGGCTCGACCGCATCCAGACCGCGATGACCGGCGCCGACGTGTCGGGTCGCCTTTCCAGTTTCTACACCTCGGCCACCGCGCTCGCCGCCGATCCGGCCTCGGGTGCGCAGCGCAGTGTGATGCTCGAGAATGCGCAGAGCGTCGCCTCGGGCTTCGCCGCGACCGGTGCCGCGCTCAGTCAGGTCGTCACCGACCTCGACCAGGCCGCCGACGGCGACGCTGCGACGCTCTCCAATCTCGCGAGCGCGCTCGCCAAGGTGAATGACGGGCTTGGCCGGGCGGGGGCGGGCACCGCTTCGGCGGCGAACCTCGCCGATCAGCGCGACCAGTTGCTTGAGCAGATGAGCGCGTTGTCCGACGTGTCGGCGACCTTCGACGCCGCCGGTCGCGCTACCGTCCGTGTCGGTGGAGAGGCCGGGCCGGCGCTCGTCTCGGGCCGGGATGCGGGCGTCGTCTCCTACGCGCGCAGTGCGCAGGGCAACGTCACCTTCACGGTCACGCGCGGCAAGGACGCGCAGATGTTCCAGCCGAGCGGCGGCTCGCTCGCCGGCATCGCTGATGCGGCGCAGCGGATCGTCGACACGCGCGGGCTGATCGCCGACACCGCGCGCGATTTCGCCGACAGCGTCAACGCGGTCCAGGCCGAGGGCGTCGATCTCAACAACGCACCCGGTCAGCCGATCTTCGCCTATGACAAGATCGATCCGACGCGGATGTCCGTCGCGATGACCGATCCCGCCGGTATCGCTGCTGCCGCGACCGGCGGCGGCATGCGCGACGGCAGCAATCTCGCCAAATTGCAGGCAACCCGCGCCAGCGGCAATTTCGAGGGCGGGATCACCGGCCTCGTCGCCGGCAACGCCGCCGCGATCGCCAACCGCCGCATCGTCGGCGACGCGCAGAACGCGATCCTGTCGGGCGCGACGACCGCGCGCGATCAGATCAGCGCAGTCAACCTCGACGACGAGGCGGTGCAGCTGCTGCGCTTCCAGCAAGCTTATCAGGCGTCCAGCCGTGTCATCTCGATCGCGAAGGACGTGTTCCAGTCGCTGATGGAGATCCGCTGATGTCGGTCAGTTTTTCCACCAGCGGCTTCTACGGTCGCTCCGCCAGCGCGATGAACGCGCTCACCGCGCGCGCCGAGGCGCTGCAGACGCAGGTGTCGACCGGCAAGAAGCTTCAGGCACCCTCCGACGACGCGGTCGCGTACCAGCGGTTGCAGGGCATGCGGGTCGTGGGCGCGGACGACGCGGCCTTTGGTGCGAACGTCAAGATCGCGCAGGGCGTGCTCGCCTCCGCCGACTCGACGCTCGGCAGCGTCGGCGACCAGCTGCAAAAGGCGACAGAGCTCGCGGTACAGGCGGGCAACGGCACGTTGTCGAAGGACGCGAAACAGGCGATCGCCACGCAGTTGAAGGATGTGCTCGCCAGCATCGTCGGCTTGGCCAATGCAAAGGACGCGCGCGGTGCGCCGCTGTTCGGCGGCTCCGAGGCGGCGGTCGCTGGCCAGGCGGAAACGCCCGCGGTCACGCAGACCGCTACCGGCGCGCTCACCTTTGCCGCCGGGCAGCCGTCCGCAATCCCGATCGGCGACGGTCAGACGGTGCAGCCGAGCGTCGCCGCGCGCGACGTGCTCAAGATCAAGGACGACGGTACCATCACCGGGCGCGACATCGGCGAGGTCATCACCTCGATGATCGCGACGCTGGAGGCGGGCGGCACGCTCTCCGACGACGACAATGCCGACCTGTCGGCAATCTCGGCGCAGACGACGCAGGCGCAGGCCTCGGTCGGTGCGCGTGCGGTTCGTGTCGACCTGCAGGCAGCCTATTTCACGCAGGTCGGTACCGACCGCGAGGCCGCGCGCTCCGACATGGAAGACGTCGACGTCACCACCGCGATCACCGAGTTGCAGAAGACGATGACGATCCTGTCTGCGACGCAGGCGAGCTTCTCCAAGCTGTCGCAGCTCTCGCTGTTCGACTACATCCGCTAAAGGTCGAACGCGCGCGCGATTAAACGCGGCCGCGCTTAACCACTTCGCTACCACCTGCCGGTTAACCATGCGGTCGAATAACCCAGGGAATCGCGCATGTTCGCCGGCATCGGCCTCGTTGTCCTCCTCGTCATGGTGTTCGGTGGTTTCGCGATCACCGGCGGCGCACTCGGCCCCGTGTTCGAGGCGATCCCGCACGAAATGCTCATCATCGGCGGCGCGGCGGCGGGCGCGCTCATCATCGGCAATTCCGGCAAGGAACTGAAGGCGATGGGCGGCGGGCTCGCCAAGGTGTTCAAGGGTCCGAAGTACAAGAAGCAGGACTATCTCGACGTCATCTTCCTGGTGTCGAAACTGATGAAGATGCTCCGGATGGAAGGCCCGATCGCGCTCGAGCCGCACGTCGAGGATCCGAGCTCGTCGGCGGTGTTCGCCGAATATCCCAAGCTGTTGAAGGACCACACGCTCGTCAACCTGATCGCCGACACGCTCCGGCTCGTCGTCGTCTCGTCGGGCACGCTCGACGTCCACGCGGTCGAGGACGTGATGGATAACGCGATCAAGACCCACCACCACGAGGTCGAGGGGCCGCACACGACGTTGTCCAGCCTGGCCGACGCGCTGCCGGCACTCGGCATCGTCGCCGCGGTGCTTGGCATCGTGAAGACGATGGGCTCGATCGACAAGCCGCCCTCGATCCTGGGCGCGATGATCGGCTCGGCACTGGTCGGCACCTTCATGGGCGTGCTGCTCGCCTACGGCATCGTCTCGCCGCTCGCAGGGCGCCTCAAGCAGGTGATCGACGCCGACGCCGCGATCTACCACGTGGTCAAGCAGATCATCATCGCCTCGCTCCACGGCCACCCGCAGCCGCTGGTGATCGAGGCGGCGCGCTCGGGCATCCAGCACAAGAACCAGCCCGGCTTCGCCGAAGTGTTCGACGGTCTGCGCGGCAAGTAAGATGGCGCGCGCACCCCACGGCGCCAACGTGCCACCCAAGATCATCGTCAAGAAGATCTACATCGAGGGCCACGGCGGTCACCACGGCGGCGCGTGGAAGGTCGCCTATGCCGATTTCGTCACCGCGATGATGGCGTTCTTCCTGCTCCTCTGGCTGCTCGGCGCCACGACCGAGAAGCAGCGCAAGGGTATCGCCGACTATTTCGCGCCGACGCTGATCGACAACAAGTCACTTGGCATCGGCGGCATCGGCCCGTTCGGCGGCGAATCGATCATGTCGCAGAACAAGCTCGGGCCGCAGGCTGGCCAGTCGAGCATGCAGGCGATCGCGACGGTCGTCCGCTCGGAAGGCGGCGTGCAGAGCGGCTACGGTCCCAAGGGATCGCTGCGCAGCGCCCCGCGCGAGGCGATGCTGGAGGACCAGAAGAACTTCGCCAAGCTGAAGCGCGAGGTCATGCAGCGCATGGCGAAAAAGGCCGACATCGCGAAGCTCGCCAAACACATACGTTTCACCATGACGCCCGACGGCATGCGGATCGACCTGATCGACGACGCCGATTACTCGATGTTCGCGCTCGGCACGACCGCGCTCGACGCGCGCGCATCCGAACTGATCGGCACCGTCGCGACCGGCATTGCCGCGACCGGCAACCCGATCATGATCCGCGGCCACACCGACAGCCTGCCCTACGGCGATCCGCGCGCGATGAACAACTGGATGCTCTCCTCGGGCCGTGCCGAGGCGACCAGGCGCCGTCTGGCGCTTGCCGGCATTCCGGAAGCGCGCTTCAACCGGATCGAGGGCGTCGCCGATCGCGAGCCGATGATCACCAAGGATCCGGGCGATCCGCGCAACCGACGCGTTGCGATCACGCTGCTGTACCGCGCCGGCACGTTCGGGTCCTGAGCCGGCGCCCGCGACTCGTCGGCGGCGCTGGGCGGGCGTGATGGCGACGCCAGCGCCACGACGTGCGCCACTTGCGGCAGATTTGGCACATTGTGCTTTTTTTGTGGCGAAGACCGCACAAAACGATTCGCACCGCCTTTCGCGATAGGTTATGCGATGGGCAAGGCGCCTATTCGATCGCGCCCCGAAAGCCGCGTTCGCCGTCCTGCGCGTGGTTTTCGCAATGGATGCGACGGGCGGACCGGGAAGTTGAACAGGTTTATGGGTTACGACAAGGGCGGCCGCGGTGCACGCGGTGGGCGTGGACGCGACAAGCGCGACGGTTTCGGCGGTGACGATTTCGGCGGCGGCTTCGGCGGCGGCGGTTTCGAAGGCGGTGATCGTGGCGGCTTCGGCGGCGGCGGCTTTGGCGGTGGTGGCGGCGGCTTCGGCGGCGGCAACCGCGGCGGCTTCGGCGGCGGTGGCTTCGGCGGCGGTGGCGGCGGTGGTTTCCGCGGCGGCGGTGGCGGCTTCGGTGGTGGCGGCGGCGGTGGCCGCGGTATGCCCCCGCAGGTCGTCGGCGAGGGCACCGGCGTGGTCAAGTTCTTCAACGCGCAGAAGGGCTTCGGCTTCGTCGTGCGCGATGACGGCGGCGAGGACGTGTTTGTGCACATCTCGGCGGTCGAGCAGGCGGGCCTGTCGGGTCTGGCCGAGGGTCAGCCGCTCGGCTTCACGCTCGTCGACCGCGGTGGCCGCATCTCGGCGACCGATCTCAAGATTGACGGCGAGCCGATGCCGGTGACCGATCGCGCGCCCCCGCGCGACGGCGGCTTCGGTGGCGCACCGGGCGGCCCGCGCGGCGGCGGCCAGGGTGGCCCGCAGCGCTCGCTGACCGGCGAGAAGGCGACCGGCACCGTCAAGTTCTTCAACGCAATGAAGGGCTTCGGCTTCATCCAGCGCGACGACGGCCAGCCCGACGCGTTCGTGCACATCTCGGCAGTCGAGCGCGCCGGCATGCCGACGCTCAACGAAGGCGACCGGCTCAGCTTCGAGATCGAGGTCGATCGTCGCGGCAAGTACGCAGCGGTGAACCTCGCCCCGAACAGCTGATCGTTCGATCAGGTGAAACAGGGACGGCCCGTTCGGCACCATGCCGGGCGGGCCGTTCTCGTTCAGACACAATCGAGTAGGTGGCACGCATGACGCTGCGTTGGATGATCTTACCCACGGTCGCGCTTGCCGCCGCTGGGGCAGCCGCAATCACGTTGCGCACACCCGATGCGCCCGCGGCACCGCAAGCAGTACCCGCGAGCGCAGCACCCACGGCACAGCCTGACGCGCGCCCGCCGCTGCTCGCCCCCACCATCGTCGCGCGCATGCCACACGATGCGAAGGCATTTACCGAAGGTCTCGTCTGGCACGACGGCGCCTTGTACGAGAGCGTCGGCCTCGAAGGGCGTTCCGACGTGCGCCGCGTCGATCTGGCGACGGGCAAGGTGCAGCAGCGCGTCGTCATCCCGCCTGCGCAGTTCGGCGAGGGGCTGGCGGCGTACAAGGACCGACTGGTCAGCCTGACCTGGCACGACGGCGTCGCGCATCTGTGGTCGGCGCGCACGTTGAAGCCGCTCGGCACCGCGCGCTACAGCGGCGAGGGCTGGGGGCTGACCAGCGACGGGCGCTCGCTGATCCGTTCCGATGGATCGGCCACGCTCACCTTCCACAATCCTGCCACGCTCGCGGTCCAGCGCCGCCTCGACGTCACGCTGAACGGCCGCGCGATCACGCAGCTCAACGAACTCGAATGGGTCGACGGGCAAATCCTGGCCAACGTCTGGCACGCACCCTTCCTCGTCCGGATCGATCCCGCGGACGGTCACGTCAACGCGATCGTCGACCTGCGTGCCATCGTCGCCGAGGTGGGCGCGACCGATCCCGAAGCGGTCGCCAACGGCATTGCGTGGGATGCGGGCAAGCGGCGCCTGTTCGTGACCGGCAAGCTGTGGCCGACGATGTTCGAGATCACGCTGGCGAAGAATTGAGCACCGCGCCGTCGAGCCGACTTGGCTTGGCGGCCTACAAAAAAAGAGCCCGGTACGTTTCCGTACCGGGCCACAGGTGTTTGTCCGCAGGAGGAACATCGTGATGGGAGCGAGCCACCGGCCCGCACCCGAAAAGCGTCAGTAATTGTAGGCGCGCTCGCCATGCTCACCGAGGTCGAGACCCTCGCGCTCGACATCGGCTGCGACGCGCAGGCCGGTCAGTGCACGCGCGGCGAACATCGCAACCGCGGTGCCGACGCCGGTCCAGACGATCGTGGTCAACACCGCCTCGATCTGCACGATCAGCTGGTGCGCCATGTCGTAATCGGGCTTGCCCGGCCCGCCGAGCGACGGCGCGTAGACGATTGCGGTGCCGATCGCGCCGACGATACCGCCGACACCGTGCACGCCGAATGCGTCGAGCGCGTCGTCGTAGCCGAGCTTGGGCTTCACCACCGACACCGCGTAGAAGCAGATCACCGAGGCGACCGCGCCCAAGACAATGGCGCCGAACGGACCCGAGTTGCCCGCGGCCGGCGTCACCGCGACGAGGCCGGCGACCACACCCGAGCAGAAGCCCAGCGCCGATCCCTTGTGACCGTTGATCCGCTCGGCGAGCATCCAGAACAGCGCACCCGACGCGGTCGCGACGAAGGTGTTGATCATCGCGAGGCCGGCCGAGCCGTTCGCTTCAAGCGCGGACCCTGCGTTGAACCCGAACCAGCCGACCCACAGCAGCCCGGTACCGATGCCCGTCATCGTCAGCGAGTGCGGCACGATCCGCTCGGTCGGATAGCCGATCCGCTTGCCCAGGATCAGCGCGGCGACGAGCGAGGCGACGCCCGCATTGATGTGCACCACGGTGCCACCGGCGAAGTCGAGCGCCCCCATCTTGAAGAACAGCCCGCCCGATGCCCACACCATGTGCGCGATTGGAAAATAGACGATCGTCAGCCAGATCGCGGCGAACGCCATTACCGCTGAGAACTTGATCCGCTCGACCACCGATCCCAGCACCAGCGCGACGGTGATCGCGGCAAAGGTCATCTGGAAACAGACGAAGACATATTCGGGGATCGCCACGCCCGCTGTGAAGGTGGCGGCGGTGCTCTCCGACGTGACGCCCTTCAGGAACGCCTTGCCCAGTCCCGACACGAAATCGTTGCCGCCGTCACCGAACGCGAGCGTGTAGCCCCACATGACCCAGATCAGCATCGCGAGGCACGCGACCGCGCCGATCTGCGTCATCGTCGACAGCATGTTCTTGGTGCGCGTCAGCCCGCCGTAGAACAGCGCCAGGCCCGGCAGGATCATCATCATGACCAGCAGCGTGCTGGTCAGCATCCACGCGGTATCGCCCTTGTTGACGGTCGCGCTCGCCGCGGCGGCCGGCGCCTGCAACGCGGCGTCCTGCGCCCAGGCGGGCAGCGCCGCCAGCAACGCCATTCCGGCGCCGGCGACACTCAGTCGTTCAATCGATCGCTTCATTCCCCAACCCCCGTCAGAGTGCGGTGTCGTCGGTCTCGCCGGTGCGGATGCGCACCGCCTGGCCGACCTCGAGCACGAAGATCTTGCCGTCGCCGATCGCGCCGGTGTTGGCGGACGCCTGCACCGCCTCGACCACGCGGTCCGCCATGCCGCTCTCGCACACGACCTCGATCTTGATCTTGGGCACCATGTTGGTGCTGTATTCGGCGCCGCGGTAGATTTCGGTCTGGCCCTTTTGCCGGCCGAACCCCTTGACCTCGGACACCGTCATGCCCGCCACGCCGATCGCGGTCAGCGCCTCGCGCACCTCGTCGAGCTTGAACGGTTTGATGATGGCAATGACCAGCTTCATCGCGCCCCCTTCCCTGTAGCGGGAGGGTGCTTTGCAGGTGCCGTGCCAAACCGCCGCAAGAGGGTCGCGGCACCGAATTGCTGTCAAAAACTACGCTGTTGCAGCAATAAACAGGCAGCGAACTACCCGCGCTGCCTAATAATCAGGCAGGATCGATCAGTCGTCTTGCCCGTGAAAGATCGTCCTCATCGACCATCACGCGCGCCGGGATCAGCAGCCAGCTGCCATCCGCAATCGACGCGCCGGTGTCGAACGCGACCGCGTCGATCCCCTCGGACTCGAGCCGACCGACGATGATGTTGGCAAGGTTGCGATCGAAGCGACCAAGTTCGACCAGCGCCATTACGCGGGCACCGTTGGGTTGCGCACGGGCAGGCCGTCGATGCTGCGGGTGCGCTGCGCGTATTTGGCGAAGCGGGTCTG
>NZ_CAJYVU010000121.1 GCF_913778135.1 uncultured Sphingomonas sp.
ACGCTGTCGGTCGACGTGCGCAGCGCCGCCGCCAGCCTGTCGGCGCACGCCAGCCGGCTACGCCAGTCGACCGACCGCTTCGTGGAGGAACTGCGCGCCGACGCCGCGGCGTAACGCACATGGCGGGTGGGGCGATCGACCTCGCCCCACCACAACCCCTTCACAATTTGCGCGCGATCACTTCCTTCATGATCTCGTTGGTGCCGCCGTAGATGCGGCTGACCCGTGCCGCACGCCACGACCGCGCGATCGGATATTCGTTCATGTAGCCAGCGCCGCCGTGAAGCTGAAGGCATTTGTCCATCACCTCCCATTCGAGCTCGGTGTGGAACAGCTTGGCGGCGGCACCCTCCTCGTTGGTCAGCTCGCCTGCCAGATGCCGCTTGATGCACCAGTCGAGGTGCGCCCAGCCGACCTGCAGCTTAGCCTTCAGGTCGGCGAGCACGAATTTGGTGTTCTGGAAATCGAACACCGTGCCCTTGAAGGCCTTGCGATCCTTGGTGAAGGCGACGGTTTCGTCGAACGCCTTCTGCGCGGTCGCCTGTACCGACACGGCGATCGACAGGCGCTCCTGCGGCAGCTGGCTCATCAGGTAGATGAAGCCCTTGCCCTCTTCGCCCAGGCAGTTGGTGATCGGCACGCGCACGTCGTCCAAGAAGAGCTCGGACGTGTCAGCGGCGTCCTGCCCGATCTTGTCGAGCTTGCGGCCCTTGCGGAATCCTTCGCGGTCGCTTTCGACCAGAATGATCGACATGCCCTTCCACGCGGGGCTCGCGTCGGGGTCGGTCTTCGCGACGACGAGCGTCAGGTCGGTGTTCTGCCCGTTGGTGATGTACGTCTTCGACCCGTTGATGACGTAGTGGTTGCCGTCCTTCTTCGCCGAAGTGCGGATCGATTGCAGGTCGCTGCCCGTGCCCGGCTCGGTCATCGCGATCGCCGTGACGACCTCGCCCGACACCATCTTGGGCAGCCACTGCGCCTTCTGCTCCTCGCTGCCATAATGCTCAATGTAGCCGGCGACGATGTCGGATTGGAGCGAGAAGCCGGCGGGGACGCCTGCATAGGCCATCTCCTCGTCGACGATCGCGTTGTAGCCGAAGTCGAGCCCCAGACCGCCGTACGCTTCGGGCACGGTCGGGCACAGCATGCCGACCTCGCCCGCCTGACGCCAAAAGGATTTCGGCACCAGCCGGTCCTTGTTCCACTGGTCGGCGAAGGGCTGACCTTCCTTGGCCAGGAAGCTGCGCACCGTCTGGCGGAACGCCTCGTGATCCTCGGTATAGGCCTGCCGGCCAGCAACGGTGTCGAGTGTCATGGGCGCCCTCTCGCGAATGGTTTGCGCGAGTGTCACGGGAGCCGGCAGTTCGGTCAAGTAACTTTTGTTATGGCGATGCGCAGTGCTGTACGAGCGCGGCCGCCCGGTGTGCGTCGAGGCCGCCGTTCCCCTGCGCGCAGACGGCGCCGCGCGCATCGGTGACGACGCTGAACGGAAGCCCGGCGGTCCGCGCGAGCAGCAACGCGCGGACGTGTTCGACGCCTGCGTCGGGACGCCAGACACGCGCGGGATCGATCACGCGCAGCATGCGCGCGGTCGCGGCGCTGTCATCGATCGCGAGCACGCGCAATGTCCGGCCGCCGATCGCCGGCGCTATGGTGTCGAGCCGCGCGAGTTCGCCGCGGCACGGCGCGCACCATGACGCGACAAGGACGATCACCGAACGCGGTGGCAGTTGCGGATCGTCGCGGACGGGGCGAGAAGCTGGCGCCTCGTCGGTCGCGACCGACATGATCCACGTGAGCGCGACGGCGAGCAGAACGCCGCCGCGTCGCCACGCGCCGCTCTGTATCAGTCGTGTTGACATATTGCTCGACACGGCGGCGTTCGCGTGGTCCTTTGGCAATCAAACCGGGGGGATGGATGATGTCGTCGATTGTGCTCGCACTGCTCGCGCTGGGTCAAGCTGCGGGAGGAGCCGCAGCAACAACGGCGCCTGCGGGTGCGCAGGCGTTGCAGCAGCGCTTCGACCAGGCGACACAATTGGCGAGCGAGGACAAGTGCGCGGAGGCCGTGGCGATCTTCGACGCGGTGGCGCCCCGATTGGCGAAGTCGCCGGTCGGCACCGCTGCGCTCAGGGTGCGCAAGGGCAAGTGCCTGATCTATCTCGATCGCGGTGCCGAGGGCGCGCCGATGATCCGCGCTGCGCTGCCGGTGCTTGCCGCGCAGGGTGCATCGTTCAACGACGAGGTGATCGACGCGCATCTGCGGCTGGCACGCGAGGCGCACGCGCGCTTCGACTATGACGCCGCGGCGGCAGATGGGCGTGCGGCGCTCGCACTCGCCACCGGTACCGCACGGTTGCGCCCGCTGATGCTGCTCGCCGACACGTTGATGTTCGACCACGATGGCAAGGCACTAGGCTACGCGCAGGAAGCGCGTGCGATCGCGCTGGCCGACCAGAGCCTGTCGAAGAAGGACGTGGCGAACGTCCAGACGATCTACGCGCGCGTGCTGATGAACGAGGGCCGCGACAAGGAAGCCTATGCGGTGCTGAAGGACAGCCTGGTCAAGCGCGGCGGGCTGACCTCGCGGGTGGGGCTCGATGACGTGGCGACGCGCTCGGACCTCGCGATCGCGGCGCTTCGCAACAAGGACATGGACAATGCGCGGCAATATCTCGCCTATACCGGCGCGGGACGGATGGCGGACGCGCCCTACGCGAAGGCGGTGTCGATGCAGCCGCCGACATGTGCCGACGTGCCCGGCCTGACACCGCAGGATGTCGCGATCGTCGAATATACGCTGGCAAACGATGGGCGCGTCGTTGGTGCGGTGCCGATCTTCACTACGGGCAAGCGCGCGGCCGCGATCGCGTTTGCGCAGGCGGTGGCGGGGTGGTCGTGGCGCAGTGACGACGTGAAAGCGATCAAGCCGTTCTATCGCCTGTCGAGCCGGGTCGAGTTGCGCTGCCTGAAGACGCCGTCGGCTCCCTCGCTCACCACACCACTGGCGGATGCGACCGAAGCGTGGATCACCGCGCAGGGAGGCGCTGTGTCGGCGGCGTGGGCCGACCTGTCCGACGCGGCGGCGCTGCCGCTCCAGCGCGCGGCGATTAACCAGGGCAGCGCCGCCCAGCAGCTCGCCACGCTGTTCGCGCTGTCGCGCAACGCCGTGGTGCCGGCAGACGAGCGCGCGCAATTCGCCGCGCAGGCGCTGACGCGCGCCGGCGCACTCAACGCGCCGACCGCGGTTCGCACCTTTGCCGCGATCAACGCGATCAACGAGGACAACGGCAACGCTTACCGCAGCGCCTTTCGGCGCCTGCTCGCCGATCCCCAGACCGCGGCCGATCCGCTCAGCGCGGCGACGCTGCGCGTGCTGATCGCGGTGCCCAATTATCGCGGTGGACCGGCCGATGACGCACCGCAGCTGCTCGACGCGGTAATTGCGGAGAAGGGGCTGCCCGAGCGGCACCCGTTGAAGGTCGCGGCGATGCTGCAGCAGGCGAACGTGCGCGCGGCGAAGGGCGATCTGGCGGGCGCGAAGCAGGCGTTCGCCGCCACCGGGCTGACCGCCGAGCAATGCTCGCTGCTCGGCATCGCGCCGGCGATGCGCAGCAGTGGCGCGTCGAGCAACGATTTTCCGATGGCTGCGATGCGCTACGGGTTCGAGGGTTGGGTGTCGACCGAGTTCGACATCGGCGCCGACGGCCGCACGCTCGAACCGCGCGCGGTCATCGCTTACCCGCCATTTGTGTTCGACGATGCCGCAACCGGGATTATGCGCGACAGCCGCTGGACCAGCAGCTTCCGCCCCGAAGGCGCGCTGGCGTGTGCGGGCCGGCAGGTACCCGTCGTGTTCCGCTTGCCGTAACGGTTGTTCGCTCGACTTGGGCGCGCGATGGCTCCTATGATCGGCGGCAGAAGGAGAGCATGCGCATGAAACTGGCCAGCCTGAAGCCCAATGCCGAGCGGGGTCGCGACGGGAAGCTCGTCGTCGTGTCGAACGACCTCGCCTGGTACGCCGACGCGCAGCATATCTGCCCGACGTTGCAGGTGGCGCTCGACGACTGGGAGCGTGTCGCGCCGCAGCTGGAACTGCTCGCGACCGATCTGGAGCATCAGACGATCCCGCGTGAGCGCTTTCACGAGCATGACGCCGCCTCGCCGCTGCCGCGCGCGTATCAGTGGGCGGACGGTTCGGCCTACGTCAATCACGTCGCGCTTGTGCGGCAGGCGCGCGGGGCGGAGATGCCCGAGACCTTCTGGCACGATCCGCTGATGTATCAGGGCGGGTCGGACGGTTTTCTCGGCCCGCGCGATCCGATCCCGCTCGCCGACGAGGATTGGGGCTGCGACCTGGAGGCCGAGGTGGTGGTGGTGACGGGCGACGTGGCGCAGGGTGCCAGCCGCGACGAGGCGCTTGCCGCGGTCCGGCTGGTCGGGCTGACCAATGACGTGAGCTTGCGCAACCTGATCCCGGGCGAACTCGCCAAGGGGTTCGGATTCTTCCAGTCGAAGCCCGCCAGCGCCTTCTCGCCGGTGTTCGTGACTCCGCAAGCGCTCGGCGACTGGTGGAAGGACGGCAAGCTTCACCGCCGGCTATGCGTCGACCTGAACGGGCAGCCGTTCGGGCGCGCCGAGGCCGGCGAGGACATGACGTTCGATTTCGGCACGCTCGTCGCGCACGCGGCGAAGACGCGGAAGCTGGGTGCGGGAACGATCGTCGGGTCGGGCACGGTGTCGAACCGCGATCACGACGGTGGGCCGGGCAAGCCGATCGCGCAAGGTGGGGTCGGTTACTCGTGCCTCGCCGAGGTCCGCACCGTTGAGACAATCGCGGACGGCAAGGCGACGACGCCGTTTCTCAAGAAGGGTGACACCGTGCGCATCTGGGCGGAGGATGATCGGCACCATCCGATCTTCGGCGTGATCGAGCAGACGGTGGAGTGAACTGATGCCCTCTCCCCCTGCGGGGAGAGGGTTTTTACGTCATCACTTCCCCGTTTTCGCCCACATATCGATCTTGCGCTCCAGCACCGGCATCGGCAGCGCGCCGGTGTCGAGCACCTGCGCGTGGAAGGCGCGCGGATCGAACTTCGCACCCAGCGTCGCCTTGCTCGATGCCTTCAACCGCGAGATCGTCAGCTGGCCCAGCTTGTACGCCAGCGCCTGTCCGGGAATCGCGATGTAGCGCTCGACCTCGGCGGTCGCGTCGGTGCGCGCCATCGGCGAATTGGCGAGCATGTATTCGATCGACTGGTCGCGCGTCCAACCCTTGGCATGGATGCCGGTGTCGACCACCAGCCGCATCGCGCGCAGCATCTCGTCGTTCAGCCCGCCCATGCGCTGATACGGGTCGGTCTCCATGCCGAGCTCGTTCCACAATGTCTCGGCGTAGAGGCCCCAGCCCTCGGCGTAGGCGGTGTTGCCGCCGAAGCGCATGAACGCGGGGAGTGCGGTGTTCTCCTGTGCGAGGCTGATCTGGAAGTGGTGCCCCGGCACCGCCTCGTGCAGGTACAGCGTCTCCATTTCCCACATGTAGCGCGAGGGAAGGTCGTAGGTGTTGTAATAGAACACGCCCGGCCGCGACCCGTTCGGCGTGCCGCCATTGTACGAGCCGCCGGCGTCGGTCTTCTCGCGAAAGGCGGGGACGGGGCGGATTTCGAGTTTGGTCTTCGGGATGAGCGAGAATTGCTCGCGCACGCGCGCGTCGACGCGGCGGCCGATCGCCTCGTAACCCAGCCGCAACTGCTCGGCCGAGGTCGGCTGGAAGCGCTTGTCGGTGCGCAGATAGGTGAAGAACTCAGGTAGCGTTCCCTTGAAGCCGACCTTCGCCTTCTGCACCTCCATCGCCTTCAGGATGCGTGCGACCTCCGACAGGCCGAGCTGGTGCACCGCCTCGGCCTTCAACGGCAGCGTGGTGTTCGATTCGATCAGGTAATCGTACAGCTTCGCACCGCCGGGCATCGCCGACAGCCCGACGCTGTCGCGCGCGACCGGCAGGTACTCGGTTTCGAGAAAATCGCGCATCCGCTTGTGCGCGGGATTGACGACGTCGCGGATTTGCTGCGCATAGGCGGCGCGCAGGCGGGTCTGGTCGGCGGCGGGGATGCCGGCGGGGAAGGTCTTGACCGGACCGTAGAAGGTCGAGCCTTCGATGCCCTGTTTGAGCAGATTGTCGAACTGCTCGATCATGTTGCGCACGACCAGCTTGGGCTGAACGATGCCCGCCTTCATGCCCTGACGAAAGCGGACGATCGCCTCGTCCATGATACGGGCATATTGCGCGTTGCGTTTCAGGTTGTTGTCATAGTCCGCCACCGTCTTGAACGGCGCCGCGCCGACGCCTGAGGCAAAGTCGGGGTAGAAGGCCTGGAGGCCGTAGAAGTGGTCGAGCGGGCGCACGATCGTCAGCGCGACGATGTCGGGCTGCAATCCGCGAAGCGCGATCTCGGTCTGGTACTTGAAGACGTCGTAGGCGATCTGGTCGACGTGGGTCAGCTTGGCGCGGTCGATCTGCTTCAAGGCGGCGAGGTCGCGCTCGTTCGCGGCGCGCTCGGCGGCGATCGACGCGTCGGACAGCGGATCGCCGAGCCGGTCGGCGTAGCGCAGGTCGCCGCGCGAGATCGCGTTGATCGGATTCCGCTTCAGGCTGGCCTCGTCGCTGTCGTAGAACAGCCGCTTGAGCCGCGTGTCCTCCGCGCTGTCGCCGGCAACGGGGGTGGGGGGCGGCAGCGCCTGTGAGAAGGCAGCGCCCGAGCAGGCGAGCAGCAGGGCGGCGGTAACGGCGAAGCGCATGATAGCTGGTAACCTCTGAGACGATCGACCCGCTGTCTATGGCGCACCCGTAGCGGCGACAAGCGGTTGTCGCGGAGCGGCGTGATGTGGTGAGAAGCGGGCATGATCTCGCTTTACCCAATCCGCACTGGACATTTGCGCGCGGCCGCGTCGGCGCTGCTGCTCGCGATCGGCGGCTGCGCGACGATGCCGGCGACCTCTCCGATCGCGACCGCCGACCTCGCGCCCGTGCAGACGCCTGCCGACCTGTACGGCGACCTGTTCGCGGCGGTGCAGACGCAGCGCATCTTCCCCGACGGCAAGACCTTCGTCGACGCGGTGGCGAAGCGCCCCGCGGCCGTCATCATGCGCGACTGGCGCGCGGCCGGCGCGATGGATGATGCTGCCTTGCGCGCGTTCGTGCTCGCGAACTTCCATGTGCCGGAAACCGGCAGTGCGCCCGCGCCTGCGAATGGTGGCAAGAGTGCCCGGATGGCGGAGCATATCCGCCGCCTGTGGCCCGTGCTCACCCGTCCGCCGCTCGAAGCGCCCGCGGGATCGTCGGCGCTCGCGCTGCCGCAGGCATACGTCGTGCCGGGCGGGCGCTTTCGCGAGATGTATTATTGGGACAGCTATTTCACGATGCTGGGCCTGAAGGCGGACGGCGAGGATGCGCTGGTCGACAGCATGATCGACGATTTCGTCTCGCTGGTGGAGCGCTACGGTCATGTCCCGAACGGAACGCGGACCTACTATCTCAGCCGATCGCAGCCGCCGTTCCTGTACGCGATGATGGCACTTTCGCCGGCGAGCGACGCCGGCGTGAAGGCGCGGCGGCTGGCGGCACTCAGGCGCGAGTGGGTGTATTGGACCAGTCCCGAGCGCACCGCGGTGATGCCCGATGGCTCCCGGCTCCAGCATTACTGGGATGCGCGCGCGACACCGCGCGACGAATCGTACCGCGAGGATGTCGAGACGGCGCGGGCCAGCGGGCGACCGGTGGCGGAGGTTTACCGTGACCTGCGCGCGGGCGCGGAGAGCGGGTGGGATTACTCCTCGCGCTGGCTTGCCGATGGGCGGACGCTCGCCACCATCGACACGACGCAGATCGTGCCGGTCGATCTCAACAGCCTGTTGTTCGGGCTGGAGCAGGCGATCGCACGTGGCTGCGCGGACGCGGGCGACCGCGGTTGCGCGCGCGACTTCACCGCGCGTGCAGCGACGCGGCAGGCGGCGATCGAGCGCTGGCTGTGGGACGAGGCGGGCGGTCGCTACGGCGATTATGATGTGCGGCAGAAGCGCCTGCGCTCCGGCGTGACCGCGGCGACGCTCTACCCGCTGTTCACCGGACTTGCCTTACCGCCGCACGGCGCACGCGTGGCGGCAGCCACCGAGCGGTTGTTGCTCGCGCCCAATGGGCTGCGCACGACGACCGTCGATACCGGGCAGCAGTGGGACAAGCCCAATGGCTGGGCGCCGTTGCAGTGGATCGCGGTCGAGGGGCTGGCGCGCTACGGCCGCGACGATCTGGCGCGCGCGATCGCGCGGCGCTTCGTCGCGACCGCGGAGCGCGAATATCGCGCCTCTGGCAAGCTCTTGGAGAAATACGATGTCGAGGAAAGCCGCGCGGGAGGCGGCGGCGAGTATCCGACACAGGACGGCTTCGGCTGGACCAACGGTGTCGTCCGCGCGCTGCAGGAGCGGTACCCGGCGCGGTGAGCTACGTGCCGATCAGCTGCGCGCGGTGGCGGGTGACGAGTTCGACCAGCCAGGCGCGAAAAGCGCGGACGCGGCGCAGCTGGCGCGTGTCGCGGTGCGTGACGAGCCAGAAGGCGCGCGCGATCTCGACCTCGGGCATGACGCGGACGAGGTCTGGATTACCGCCGGCGATGAAATGCGGCAGCACGCCGACGCCGGCGCCGCTCGCGATCAATCGTGCCTGTGCGTTGATGCTTGAACTGCGCAAGCCTGGCGACAGCCCGGGGTCGATCTCGCGAAGGTAGCGCAGCTCGGGCGAGTAGAGCAGGTCGGGGATGTAGCCGACGAGGCGGTGGTCGGCGGCGATCGTCTCGCGGGTCGGGGCGCCGTGGCGGTCGAGATAACCGCGGCTCGCGTAGAGCCGGAGCGTATAGTCGGCGAGCTTGCTCGCGACCACCGGCCCGGCGCTCGGTCGTTCGAGCAGCACCGCGGCATCGGCCTCGCGCTTCGACGGCGACAGGAACCCCGAACTCGCCACCAGGTCGATCGTCAGCGCCGGATGGCGGCGCGCGAAGTCGTGCAGATGCTCGGCGATCAGCCAGGTGCCGAACCCTTCGGACACGCTGACTCGCAGCAGCCCCGACAGGGTGTCGCGGTCGCCGTCGCCGGTCTCGCCGATGCGTTCGGAGGCGCGCTGCATCGCCTCGACCTGCGCGAGTAGGCGCTCGCCCGCCTCGGTCAGCACCTGACCCTCGCGCGTCTGCTCGAACAAGGTCGCACCCAGCCGCGCTTCGAGCCGGCGGAGCCGCCGCCCGATCGTGGTCGCGTCGACCCCCACCTGCGCCGCGGCGCGCGCGATCTGTCCTGCGCGCGCGATGGCGAGAAAGTCCTGCAGGTCGCCCCAGGGTATCGGCTGCATCATTGCAGGCGAACGTTGCAGATTTGCCGGTTGCCTGCAACGCGCACGAGGCGCAGACGGTCACTCAAGAAATCAGGAGAGCGGCAATGCGGTTCATCGATCATCACATCGTCGGCCATTCGGGCGGCGCGGGTGCGGGGCGCACGGGTGACGTGTACGACCCCAACACCGGCAAGGTGCAGGCGAGCGTCACGCTTGGCACTCAAGCCGACTTGGATCGCGCGATCGCCGCCGCGCAAGCCGCACAGCCGGCCTGGGCCGCGACCAACCCGCAGCGTCGCGCGCGCGTCATGTTCCGGTTCAAGGAACTGGTCGAGGCGAACATGGACGAGCTGGCGCACACGCTCTCGTCCGAGCATGGCAAGGTCATCGCCGACGCCAAGGGCGACATTCAGCGCGGGCTGGAGGTGATCGAATTCTGCTGCGGCATCCCGCACGTGCTCAAGGGCGAGTATACGCAGGGTGCCGGGCCGGGCATCGACGTCTACTCGATGCGCCAGCCACTCGGCATCGGCGCGGGCATCACGCCGTTCAACTTTCCGGCGATGATCCCGCTGTGGATGTCGGGCGTCGCGATCGCGACCGGCAATGCGTTCATCCTCAAGCCCAGCGAGCGCGATCCGAGCGTGCCGGTGCGCCTGGCCGAACTGTTCCGTGAGGCGGGGCTGCCCGAGGGCATCCTGCAGGTCGTCCACGGCGACAAGGAGATGGTCGACGCGATCCTCGATCACCCAGCGATCAGCGCAGTCAGCTTCGTCGGATCGTCCGACATCGCGCATTACGTCTATCGCCGCGGCGTCGAGGCGGGGAAGCGCGTCCAGGCGATGGGCGGTGCGAAGAACCACGGCATCGTCATGCCCGACGCCGACCTCGATCAGGTGGTCGCCGACCTGTCGGGTGCGGCGTTCGGCTCGGCAGGCGAGCGTTGCATGGCACTGCCGGTGGTGGTGCCGGTCGGTGATCAGACCGCCGATCGCCTGCGCGAGAAGCTGATCCCCGCGATCGAGGCGCTGCGCGTCGGCCTGTCGACCGACGCGGAGGCGCATTACGGGCCCGTGGTGAACGCCGCGCACAAGCAGCGGGTGGAGAACTGGATTCAGACTGGCGTCGACGAGGGCGCGGAGCTGGTCGTCGACGGTCGCGGCTTCACGTTGCAGGGACATGAGGACGGCTTCTTCGTCGGCCCGACGTTGTTCGACCGCGTGACGACCGACATGAGCGCGTACAAGGAGGAGATCTTCGGCCCCGTGCTCCAGATCGTGCGCGCCAAGACGTTCGAGGACGCGGTGCGGCTGCCGAGCGAACATCAGTACGGCAACGGCGTCGCGATCTTCACGCGCAACGGCCATGCCGCGCGCGAGTTCGCCGCGCGGGTGAATGTCGGCATGGTCGGCATCAACGTGCCGATCCCGGTCCCGGTCGCCTACCACACGTTCGGCGGGTGGAAGCGCTCCGCGTTCGGCGACACCAACCAGCACGGCATGGAGGGCGTCAAGTTCTGGACCAAGGTCAAGACGGTGACGCAGCGCTGGCCCGACGGGTTCGGCATGTCGGGCGGTGACCTGCCGCGCGGGAGTGAGGACGGCGGACCCAGCCGCATCCAGGACGCGTTCGTCATCCCGACGATGGGATGAAGGATGAGGCGCGTGATGCGGCGATCGGGTTTGGGGATGATGGGGGCGGCGCTGCTGGCGGCCTGCTCGCCATCGTCCGATGCGGATTACAACACCGTCCACGTCGACCCCGCCCAGGCTCGCGCGCAGGAACAGATCGATCGCGCCGCCGCCGCGCAGGGACCTCGGGCCGCGGCGCGAAGCGGTCTGCCGGTGGCGACCGTGACGCCGACGTCGGCGGGCGCGCGCAAGCTCCCCGTCGCCTTTCAGGGTTATTGGGGCAGGACGCCGGGCGACTGCGCGCTCGCCAATGTCGACGCGCGGGGACGGCTGGCGATCGAGGCCGATCAGTTGCGCTTCTTTCGCCAGCGCGCGCGTGTCGATGCACTCAGCGAGCCGTCCGCCAACGAAGTGGTCGCCGCCTTGTCGTTCAAGCAGGACGGTGCGCGGTGGACGCATTCGACACGCCTGACGCTTGAACAGGGCGGCACACGCCTGCTGCTGGTCGAGCAGGGTGATGCAGGGCGGCCGGGGCAGACGGCAAGGTACCAGCGGTGCTAAACGGCGCCAACTCAAACATGATTGAACGATGATGAGCGACACTAACCAGTTCGATTTGACCGAAGACCAGCGCGAGATCCAGGAACTCGCACGCCGCTTCACTGCCGATCGTATCACGCCGTTCGCGGGCGAGTGGGACGAGACATCGCATTATCCGGTCGATGTGTGGAAGGCGGCGGGCGAGCTCGGCTTCGGTGCGATCTACGTCAGCGAAGCGTCGGGCGGCATCGCGCTTGGCCGGCTCGAGGCGGCGCTGGTGATGGAGGCGATGGCCTACGGCTGCCCCGCCACGTCGGCGTTCATCTCGATCCACAACATGGCGGCGTGGATGATCGACCGCTTCGGTTCCGACGACCTGAAGGCACGCTACCTGCCCGAGCTCGTCACGATGGAGAAGATCGCCAGCTACTGCTTGACCGAGCCGGGTTCGGGCTCGGACGCGGCGGCGCTGAAGGCGACCGCGCGACGCGACGGCGACCATTATGTGCTGAACGGCACCAAGCAGTTCATTTCTGGCGCCGGCTACAACGATGTCTACGTTTGCATGGTGCGCACCGGCGAGGAGAAATCGCGCGGGATCAGCGCGATCGTGGTGGAGAAGGGCACGCCCGGCCTATCGTTCGGCGCACCCGAGAAGAAGCTCGGCTGGAACGCATCACCTACCGCGCAGGTGATCTTCGAGGATTGCCGCGTGCCCGCCGCCAATCTGGTCGGCGGCGAGGGCGAGGGGTTCAAGATCGCGATGGCGGGGCTGGACGGTGGTCGGCTCAACATCGGCGCGTGTTCGCTGGGCGGGGCGCAGCGCTGCCTCGACGAATCGATCCGCTACACCAAGGAGCGGCAGCAGTTCGGGCAGCCGGTGGCCGATTTCCAGAACACGCAGTTCACGCTGGCCGACATGGCGACCGATCTGGAGGCGTCGCGCGCGCTGCTGTACCTCGCCGCTGCCAAGGTGACCTCGAACGCGCCCGACAAGTCGCGCTTCTCCGCGATGGCGAAGCGGCTGGCGACCGACAACGGTTCGTCCATCGTCGACCGCGCGCTGCAATTGCACGGCGGCTACGGTTACCTGCGCGATTACCCGATCGAGCGCTTCTGGCGCGACCTGCGCGTCCATTCGATCCTCGAGGGCACCAATCAGGTCATGCGGATGATCGTCGGCCGCGATCTGGTGCGCCAGTGATGGGTCTCGTCACCGACGACCTGATCGTCGAGACCGCGGGTGCGGTCGGGCGCATCCGGCTGAACCGGCCAAAGGCGATCCACGCGCTCAACACCGCGATGTGCGACGGCGTGCTCGCCGCGCTGGAAGATTGGCGGGCGGACGCGGACGTGCGCGTCGTGACGATCGACCACGCCGAGGGCAGGGGGTTCTGCGCGGGCGGCGACATCCGCATGTTGGCCGAGAGCGGCGCGAAGGACGGTGCCGAGGCGCGGCGGTTCTTCTTCACCGAATATCGCATGAACCACCGGCTGTTCACCTATGCCAAGGACACGGTCGCGTTCATGGACGGGATCACGATGGGCGGCGGCGTCGGCATCTCGCAGCCGTGCCGGTACCGGGTCGCGACCGAGAACACGCGGCTGGCGATGCCCGAGACGGGGATCGGGCTGTTCCCCGACGTGGGCGGCGGCTGGTACCTGTCGCGACTGCCGGGGCGGATCGGGCAGTATCTGGCGTTGACCGGGCACCGGCTCGACGGCGCGGAGTGTTACGCGCTCGGTCTGGCGACGCATTACCTGCCGGCGAGCGCATTGGACGAGGCGAAGGCGCGGATCGCGCAAGGCCCGCAGGCGGTGCTCGACGAGCTTGCGATCGACGCGGCTGAGGCGCGCATTCTCGCACAGCGCGAGGCGACCGACCGGCTGTTCGCGTCCGACCGGCTTGAGGAGGTGTTCGCCGCACTGGAGGCGGACGCGTCCGACTTCGCGCAAGCGACGCTCGCGACGCTCCGCACCAAGTCGCCGCAGACGATGAAGGTGTCCTTGAAGCTGCTCAAGGACGGCGCCGGCATGGCGACCTTCGCCGACGAGATGCGGCAGGAATATGCGGTCGGCAGTCGCGTGGTGCAGCGGCACGACTTTCTGGAGGGCGTGCGCGCGGTGATCGTCGACAAGGACAATGCGCCCAAGTGGGATCCCGCGACCCCTGAAGGCGTCAGCGACCACGTGATCGATCAGATTTTCGCGCCCTTGCCTGATGCCGAGGCGTGGACGCCGCATGACTGATCCGAAGGAGCTACAAATGGCCGAGTACGAAACCATTCTGGTCGAGCAGCGCGGGCGCGTGACATTGGTCACGCTCAACCGTCCGCAGGCGCTGAACGCGCTCAACAGCCAGGTGCTCATCGACCTGCTCGCCGCCTTTGCCGCGTTCGATGCCGACGCTTCGCAGGGCTGCGCGGTGCTGACCGGCAGCGAGAAGGCGTTCGCCGCCGGCGCCGACATCAAGGAGATGCAGGCGCAGGGCTTCGCCGACATGTACGGTGGCAATTTCTTCGGCGGGTACGAGCGGCTGACGCAGACGCGTAAGCCGATCATCGCCGCGGTTGCGGGCTATGCACTGGGCGGCGGGTGCGAGCTGGCGATGATGTGCGACTTCATCCTGGCGGCGGACACGGCCAAGTTCGGCCAACCCGAGATCAAGCTGGCGGTCTCGCCCGGCATGGGCGGATCGCAGCGCCTGACCCGCGCGGTCGGCAAGGCGAAGGCCATGGAAATGTGCCTGACCGGGCGCATGATGGACGCGGCCGAGGCGGAGCGTGCGGGCCTCGCCAGCCGCGTCGTCCCCGCCGCCGATCTGGTCGAGGAGGCGGTGAAGACCGCAGGCGTCATCGCGGGCATGGCGCCGCTCGCCACCATCGCCAACAAGGAAATGGTCAACGCGGCGTTCGAGACCGGCCTCGCACAGGGTGTCCAGTTCGAGCGTCGGCTGTTCCACGGCCTGTTCGGCACCGCCGACCAGAAGGAAGGCATGAGCGCCTTCGTCGAGAAGCGCGCAGGAAACTGGTCCGGCAAGTGACGCGGGATCGGTTGCCGGAGTGAGGTCCGCGGCCGGCTTCGGCATTGGAAGCGGGCTGCGGCGAATGAATCTGGAGAGGACGGGATAATGGCACACGTCGGTTTCATCGGGCTGGGCAACATGGGTGGCGGGATGGCCGCGAACCTGGCGAAGGCCGGGCACGATGTGCGCGCGTTTGACCTGTCGGCCGAGGCGCTCGACAAGGCGAAGGCGGCGGGGTGCCTGCCGGTCGCGTCCGCGCGCGAGGCGGCGGAAGGTGCGGAGGCGATCATCACGATGCTGCCCGCGGGCACTCACGTCGAGCAGGTGTACCGCGAGAGCGTGTTCGACGCGGCACCCCCGTCGGCGGTGCTGATCGATTCATCGACGATCGACGTTGCGACCGCGCGGCGGGTGGCGGAGGCGGCGACGGCACGCGGGTTGCTCGCGGTCGATGCGCCGGTGTCGGGTGGGATCGCAGCGGCGAACGCGGGCACGCTGACCTTCATGGTGGGCGGTAGCAACGAAGCCGTTGCGGAAGCGAAGCCGTTCCTTGACGCGATGGCGAAGTCGGTGTTCCACGTCGGCGCGAGCGGCGCGGGGCAGGCGGTGAAGATGTGCAACAACCTCGTCCTCGCTTCCACCATGATCGCGACGTGCGAGGCGTTCGCGCTGGCCGAGAAGCTCGGGCTCGACCCGCAGGCGTTCTACGATGTCGGCAGCGTGTCGACCGCGCAGAGCTGGTCGATGACCTCCTATTGTCCGGTGCCGGGTGTCGGTCCCGAGAGCCCGGCCGACCGCGGCTACCAGGGCGGGTTCGCGACCGCGCTGATGCTCAAGGATCTGCGGCTCGCGATGGCGGCGGCGGCGGACGCGGGCGCCGACGTGCCGATGGGGACGCGCGCGAAGGAGCTGTACGAGGCGTTCGCGCAAGCCGGCGAAGGCGCGACCGATTTCTCCGGTATCATCAAGACATTCGGGGCGGATGCGACCGCTGATTGAGGCACGCCCGGATCGGGCGTAATCCTCGTTGCGTGGCGCGTGAAACGCGCTATCCTCGTGTGCGGAGAGGATGCCACAACGGCACCGACAGTAAGGGCGAGTACAGGGGATGCCCATCCATCGGGGGGCGGCGGGTGAACCGTCGCGCGAACGATCGCCGTCGCCCGCGCCGGGCGCACGGGCGGCACGGCGGCGCAATTCGGCCGATCAGCTGCTCGACGCTGCCAGCGCGCTGATGATCGAGCGCAATTCGGTCCACATCACCTTTGCCGACATCGCCGAGCGGTCGGGCCTCAACTCCGCGCTGATCCACTATCGCTTCGGGGGCAAGCCGGGGCTGTTCCGCGCATTGCTGGAGCGCGACGCGGGCGGCGTGTTCCCGCACCTCGACGCGCTGATCGCGTCCGATCGCAGCGCGGCGGATAAGCTGCGGCTGCACGTTCACGGCGTGATCCGCGTCTACTGGCGCTATCCCTATATCAGTCGGCTGGTCGCGGCGATGACCGCGGACAGCGATTCGGAGAGCGCGCGCTTTCTGGCCGAGCGGTTCACGACGCCGATCGCCGCCGCACACGCCGCGATCCTGGCGCAAGGCCTAGCGGAGGGCGCGTTCCGTCGCGTTGACCCGATGCTGTTCTACTTCACGCTGTTCGGTGCGTGCGAGCATCTGTTCAGCGCGCGCCACTCGCTCTGCTGGTCGTTCGGCGTGGGCGAGATCGACGAGCAGCTGAGCCGCCGCTACGCCGATCAGGTCGCCGACACGCTGCTGGGCGGCGTGCTGCTGCGCGCGTGCGGCAGCGCGTGACGCGTCAGCGAGTAACGTGTCATAGGGCCCATTCCGCGCTCAGCCAGACCTTGCGCGTGTCGGTGCCGAAGCGGTCGGCGAAATAATCGGCGTAGCGCGCCGACCACGTTATCCCGCCGACACTCGCGCTGGCGAGCAGGTTGATCTCGTCACCGTAGCGGCGCACCGCGCGATCGCTGTCGTAATGGTGCGCGAAGGCGGACAGTTCGAGGTTGCGCACGCGGCCGAGCGTTGGCCAGCGCGCGCCAAGCCCGGCGTAGAGGTCGCGCACGCCGTCCGCGGGCGTCGTCGTGAACTTGTCGGCCCAGCCCTGGAACCCGAACACCGATCCGTAGGGCGTCTGCACGCTGGTCAGCGCGCGCCCGTCGTCTGCGCCGAGCACCTCGTAGCCGAGTGTCGCGACCACTGCCTTGCGCGACAGCTTCGCCTCGGCGAGCCAGTAATCGGCGGCATAACGGTTCGGGTTGCGCGCATAGTCGTTCTGCCGCGCGTAACTCGCCACGTAGTCGAGCGCGTAACCGCCGCCAAGCGCGCGCTTGCCTGCCAGCCGCACGCCGTAGGTCTGGCTTGACAGGCGATAGCCCTGATAGGCGGCCTCGTCGGCGTCGATCAGATAGGCGAACCCGGTCAGCGTGCCGATCGGCGAGGAATAGCCGAGCAGCGCGAAGACGCTGTTGCCGCCGATCGAGCGCGGTCGCGCGCCGCG
>NZ_CAJYVU010000122.1 GCF_913778135.1 uncultured Sphingomonas sp.
CGCGGCCTGATCTTCGTCAAGGGCTCGGTGCCCGGCTCGAAGGGTGGCTGGCTGTTCGTCAAGGACGCGGTCAAGCTGCCGCGCCACGAGACCGCACCGTTCCCGGCCAGCCTGAAGCAGGCTGCCACCAACAACACCGCCGCTGATACGCCGGCCGACATCTCGGCCGACACGCAAGCGACCGACGGCCAGGAGGGCTGAACGTGAAGGTCAAGGTTTCCTCCTTTGCCGGCACTGACGCTGCAGAGATCGAGCTCAACGACGAGGTCTTCGGCCTCGATCCGCGTGCCGACATCCTGCACCGTGTCGTGACCTGGCAGCTCGAGAAGCGTCGCGCCACCGCGCGCGGCACCCGTGAGCGCGCCGACGTCGCCCGCTCGGGCAAGAAGTTCGGTCGCCAGAAGGGCGGCGGTACGGCTCGTCACGGCGATCGCCGCGCTCCGGTGTTCATCGGCGGTGGTAAGGCGCACGGCGCCCGCGTTCGCGACTTCAATCCCGGCCTGAACAAGAAGGTTCGCGCGCTGGGCCTGAAGATGGCGCTGTCGGCCCATGCGAAGAACGGTTCGCTGATCGTGCTCGACGGCTTCTCGGTCGCCAAGACCGCCGAGCTGAAGGGTCATTTCGCGACGCTCAACGCTGGCAAGCGCACGCTCGTCATCGACGGCGACGCGGGCGAGGGCTTCCGCGCCGGCCGCAACCTGGTCGGCGTCGACATGCTCCCCGCAGTGGGGGCGAACGTCTACGACATCATCAAGGCTGACACGCTGGTCCTGACCCGCGCGGCGGTCGAGAAGCTGGAGGCTCGCTTCAATGGCTAAGCAGGCAAAGGCGATCGACAACCGTCACTATGACGTGATTGTCGCGCCGCACATCACGGAGAAGGCGACCCTTCTCTCCGAGCAGAACGCCGTCGTGTTCAAGGTCGCCAACAAGGCGACCAAGCCGGAGATCAAGGCAGCGGTCGAGGCTCTGTTCGACGTGTCCGTGAAGAGCGTGAACACGATCGTGCAGAAGGGCAAGACCAAGCGTTGGAAGGGTGCGCCCTACCAGCGGTCTGACATGAAGAAGGCGATCGTCACCCTCACCGAGGGCCAGTCGATCGACGTCACCGAGGGGGCCAAGTAAGATGGCACTCAAGCATTATAACCCGACGTCGCCTGCGCAGCGCGGCCTCATCCTCGTCGACAAGTCGTCGCTGTGGAAGGGCAAGCCCGTCAAGGCGCTGACCGAGGGCAAGAACAAGACCGGCGGCCGCAACAACAAGGGCCACGTGACCAGCCGCGGCATCGCGGGCGGCCACAAGCAGAAGTATCGCTTCATCGACTTCAAGCGTCGCAAGTGGGACGCCGAGGGCACGGTCGAGCGGCTCGAGTACGATCCCAACCGCACCGCGTTCATCGCGTTGGTGTCGTATGCGGACGGCGAGCAGGCCTACATCATCGCGCCGCAGCGTCTCGCGGTCGGTGACAAGGTGATCGCGGCGAAGAAGACCGACACCAAGCCCGGCAACGCGATGGAGATCGGCCAGGTCCCCGTCGGCACCATCGTCCACAACGTGGAGATGAAGCCGAACAAGGGTGGTCAGATCGCACGTTCGGCCGGCACCTACGTGCAGGTCGTGGGTCGCGACCGCGGCATGGTGATCGTGCGCCTGAACTCGGGCGAGCAGCGCTACATCCGTGCGGAGTGCATGGCGACGGTCGGCGCGGTGTCGAATCCGGACAACCAGAACACGAACCTCGGCAAGGCCGGTCGTTCGCGCTGGCTGGGTTCGCGTCCGCTGACCCGCGGTGTTGCGAAGAACCCGGTCGACCACCCGCACGGCGGTGGTGAAGGCCGGACCTCGGGCGGCCGTCATCCGGTCACGCCGTGGGGCAAGCCGACCAAGGGTGCGCGCACCCGCCACAACAAGTCTACGGACAAGATGATCATCCGTAGCCGTCACGCGAGGAAGAAGTAATGGCGCGCTCCGTCTGGAAGGGCCCGTTCGTCGAACTGAGCCTTCTCAAGAAGGCCGAAGCCGCGCAGGACGCGGGTGGCCGCGCGCCGATCAAGACCTGGTCGCGCCGCTCCACCATCCTGCCGCAGTTCGTCGGTCTGACGTTCACCGTCTACAATGGCCGCAAGTTCGTGCCTGTCTCGATCAACGAAGACATGGTCGGCATGAAGCTCGGCGAGTTCGCGCCGACCCGGTATTTTCCGGGTCACGCGGCTGACAAGAAGGGCAAGCGCTGATGTCGAAGCCAGCATCCCCTCGCAAGGTCGGCGACAAGGAGGCCTTGTCGGTCGGCACGCAGATCCGCGGATCTGCGCAGAAGCTCAACCTGGTCGCGGGCCTGATCCGCGGCCGCAAGGTCAGCGACGCGCTGAACATCCTGCAGTTCTCGACCAAGGCAATGGCGGTTGACGCACGCAAGGTGCTCGCCTCCGCGATCGCCAACGCCGAGAACAACCACAACCTCGACGTCGACGCGCTCGTTGTCGCCGAGGCGTCGGTCGGCAAGTCGATCACCATGAAGCGGTTCGCCACGCGCGGCCGCGGCAAGTCCACCCGCATCCTAAAGCCGTTCTCGCGGCTGCGGATCGTCGTGCGCGAGCAGGAAGAAGCCTAATGGGTCACAAGAGCAACCCGATCGGTCTGCGCCTGCAGATCAACCGCACCTGGGACAGCCGCTGGTTCGCGGAAGGCCAGGACTATGGTCGCCTGCTGCTGGAGGATCTGAAGATTCGCCAGTACATCATGGACACGCTGCCGCAGGCGGCGATCTCCAAGGTGGTGATCGAGCGTCCGGCCAAGCTGTGCCGCATCTCCGTCTTCGCCGCGCGTCCGGGCGTGATCATCGGCAAGAAGGGTTCGGACATCGAGAAGCTTCGCAAGAAGCTCGGCACGATGACCGCCTCGGACGTGTCGCTGAACATCGTCGAGATCCGCAAGCCCGAGGTCGACGCCAAGCTCGTCGCCCAGGGCATTGCCGACCAGCTCGAGCGTCGTATCGCATTCCGCCGCGCCATGAAGCGCGCGGTGCAGTCGGCGATGCGCCTGGGTGCCGACGGCATCCGCGTCGCGTGCGGTGGTCGCCTGGGCGGCGCCGAGATCGCGCGTTCGGAGAGCTATCGTGAGGGTCGCGTGCCGCTGCATACGCTGCGCGCCAACCTCGACTATGCCGAAGCGCAGGCGCACACCGCTTACGGTGTCTGCGGCGTGAAGGTGTGGGTCTTCAAGGGCGAGATCCTGGGCCACGATCCGATGGCGCAGGACCGGCTGATGATGGAGGCTCAGACCTCCGGCGTGCGCCCCGCGCGCGACGATCGCCGCTAAGGCACAGGACAGAACATGCTGCAACCAAAGCGCACCAAGTTCCGCAAGGCGTTCAAGGGCCGCATCCACGGCGACGCCAAGGGCGGCACGGCTCTGAACTTCGGCTCGTACGGGCTGAAGGCAATGGAGCCGGAACGCATCACCGCGCGTCAGATCGAGGCGGCCCGCCGCGCGATCACGCGCCACATCAAGCGCCAGGGCCGTCTCTGGATCCGCATCTTCCCGGACGTTCCCGTCTCGTCGAAGCCGGCCGAAGTTCGCATGGGCTCGGGCAAGGGTTCGCCGGAGTTCTGGGCCGCGCGCGTCAAGCCGGGCCGGATCCTGTTCGAGCTCGACGGCGTCGAGGGCAAGATCGCGGCGGAAGCGTTCGAGCGCGCCGCGATGAAGCTGCCGATCAAGACCAAGGTGGTGGCGCGTCTGGGCGACACGTCGCACCTGGGAGGCGAGTGAGATGGCTAAGGGTAAGACCAAGACCGATTTTGTCGGCCAGACCGACGACCAGCTCGGCGAGAGCCTGGGCCAGCTGAAGCGCGAGCAGTTCAACCTGCGCTTCCAGGCGGCGACCAACCAGCTCGAAAAGCCGAGCCGCGTTCGCGAGGTCCGCAAGGACATCGCGCGCATCAAGACCCAGCAGGCGCAGCGCAACGCTGCCGCTGGCAAGTAAGAGGACGAGAGACATGCCGAAGCGCGTGCTGACCGGGGTGATCGTCTCGGACAAGGGCGAGAAGACGGTGGTCGTCAACGTGGAGCGCAAGGTCAAGCACCCGCTCTACGGCAAGATCATCCGCCGTTCGAAGAAGTACCACGCCCACGACGAGGCGAACGAGTACAAGCAGGGCGAGACCGTTCGCATCGAAGAGACGGCGCCGATGTCAAAGCTCAAGAACTGGAAGGTGGTCGAGCGGGTCAACACCCATGCGACGCCGGAACGGGTAGACGTCGACGCATAAAGCGTCGGGCGTGAGAGCCCTTCTCTCGTTTCGTGCAGGGTCTGCCTGATCGCAGAGACCACATGAGCGGGGGAGGGGGCGACGTAGCGACACAGGCGTAAGTCCCGCAGCGGACTTGCGTTTCGTCGCTGGGGCGGTTACCGGACCGCTCCCCCTGGTGCAGCACCGTGTAAACGGTCGCCCGCGCCGGGGGTCGTTATTTTAGGCGGGGTTGGGTCGGTATCCACCCCATTGGATAAGGACACGGATCAATGATCCAGATGCAGTCGAACCTCGACGTCGCTGACAACAGCGGCGCGAAGCGCGTG
Source organism: uncultured Sphingomonas sp. (assembly GCF_913778135.1). Classification (GTDB taxonomy): domain Bacteria; phylum Pseudomonadota; class Alphaproteobacteria; order Sphingomonadales; family Sphingomonadaceae; genus Sphingomonas. The sequence goes on from NZ_CAJYVU010000122.1 coordinate 4,578, forward strand.
CAGTGCATCAAGGTGCTGGGCGGCTCCAAGCGTCGCACGGCCGGCGTGGGCGACATCATCGTCGTCTCCGTCAAGGAAGCACAGCCGCGCGGCCGCGTGAAGAAGGGCGACGTTCACCGCGCCGTCATCGTGCGTACCGCCAAGGATATCCGCCGCGCCGATGGCTCGGTTATTCGCTTCGACGGCAATGCCGCGGTGCTGGTCAACAAGAACGAGGAGCCGATCGGCACTCGTATCTTCGGGCCGGTGGTACGCGAGCTGCGCGGGCGTGGCCACATGAAGGTCATCAGCCTGGCGCCGGAGGTGCTGTGATGAGCAACACGAAGATGAAGATCAAGAAGGGCGATCAGGTCATCGTCCTGTCGGGCAAGGACAAGGGCAAGACCGGCACGGTCACGCTCGCCATGCCGCGCGACCAGAAGGTCGTCGTGGGTGGCATCAATGTCGCGACCCGTCACCGCAAGCCGAGCCAGGCACAGCCGCAGGGCGGCCTGGAGCGCGTAGAGGCACCGCTGCACGTCTCCAAGGTCGCGCACGTGACCGCCGACGGCAAGCCGACGCGCGTGCGCTACGAAACGCAGGACGGCAAGAAGGTCCGCGTTTCGGTCAAGACCGGGAGCAAGATCGATGGCTGATTACAAGCCCCGCATGAAGTCGATGTACGACGACTCGATCGCTAAGGCGATGACCGAGAAGTTCGGGTACAAGAACGTGCTCGAGGTTCCGCGGATCGAGAAGATCGTGCTCAACATGGGCGTCGGTGAGGCGACCCAGGACAAGAAGAAGGTCGAGCAGGCAGCGTCCGAGATGGAGCTGATCGCCGGCCAGAAGCCTGTCATCACCAAGGCGAAGAAGTCGATCGCGCAGTTCAAGCTGCGTGAAGGCATGCCGATCGGCGTCAAGGTGACGCTGCGTCGCGAGCGCATGTACGAGTTTCTCGACCGTTTCATCACGATCGCGCTGCCGCGCGTTCGCGATTTCCGTGGTCTGAACCCGAAGAGCTTCGACGGTCGCGGCAACTATGCCTGCGGCATCAAGGAGCAGATCGTGTTCCCCGAGATCAACTATGACCGCATCGACAAGGTGCGAGGCATGGATGTGATTGTGACGACCAGCGCGAAGACCGACGAGGAGGCGCGTGAGCTCCTCCGCCTGTTCGGCTTCCCGTTCCCGCAGGCCGAGGACGAGGCCGATGCGCCGCGTCAGGCCGCGTAACAAAGAGAGCTTAAGTCCATGGCGAAACTGAGTTCCGTGAACAAGAACGAGCGTCGCAAGAAGCTCGTGAAGCAATATGCCCCGAAGTTCGCAAAGCTGAAGGCGATTGCCAACGACGAGTCGCTCGACGAGACCGAGCGTCTCATCGCGCGCCTCAAGATGTCCGAGTTGCCGCGTAACGCGAACCCGACCCGCATCCGCAACCGCTGCGAGATCACCGGGCGCCCGCGCGCTTATTACCGCAAGTTCCGTCTCGCACGTGTGATGCTGCGCGATCTGGCCAACAAGGGCCTGATCCCGGGTCTCACGAAGTCGAGCTGGTAAGGACACGACAGATGGCAGTGACCGATCCCCTGGGTGACCTGCTCACCCGCATCCGCAACGGCCAGCGCGCGCGCAAGGACAGCGTCCTCTCGCCCGCCAGCAAGCTGCGGACCCGCGTGCTCGACGTGCTTCAGCGCGAAGGCTACATTCGTGGCTATAGCGAAGAAGAGATGGGCCCTGCTAAGGGCGTCCGTATCGAGCTCAAGTATTTCGAAGGCCAGCCCGCGATCAAGCACGTGGCGCGCGTCTCGAAGCCCGGCCGCCGCGTCTACTCGGGTAGCCAGGAGCTTCCCCGCGTGATGAACGGCTTGGGCATCACCATCGTATCGACGCCGCGCGGCGTGCTCTCGGATGCCGAGGCACGCGAGCAGAACGTCGGTGGCGAAGTGCTGGCGGAGGTGTTCTGATGAGCCGCATCGGAAAGAAAGCAGTGCCGGTTCCGGCCGGCGTGACCGCCGACATCGCCGGTCGCGTGCTGAGCGTGAAGGGGCCCAAGGGCACCCTGACGATGCCGCTCGTCGACGAGATCACCTATGATGTTCAGCAGGACGGCATTTCGGTGCAGCCGGCGAACGACACCAAGCGCGCTCGCGCGTTCTGGGGCATGCAGCGCACGCTGGTGCAGAACCTGGTGACGGGCGTGACCACGGGCTTCTCGAAGAAGCTGGTCATCACCGGCGTCGGTTACCGCGCCGCGGCGCAGGGTCGTAACCTGAAGCTGCAGCTCGGCTACAGTCACGACGTCAACATCGACGTGCCCGAGGGCATCGAGGTGAAGACGCCGGACGCCACCACCGTCGAGATCAGCGGTTCGGACAAGCAAAAGGTGGGTCAGCTCGCCGCCGAGATCCGCCGCTGGCGCAAGCCGGAGCCGTACAAGGGCAAGGGCATCAAGTACGACGGCGAGTTCATCTTCCGTAAGGAAGGAAAGAAGAAGTGACCAAGGGCCTTTCGCTTTTCGAGAAGCGGCGTCGCCGCAACCGCACCGCGCTGCGCGCGCGGGCGGGTACGCGTCCGCGCCTGTCGGTTCACCGTTCGGGCAAGCATATCTACGCGCAGATCATCGACGATGAGGCGGGCCGCACGGTCGCTTCGGCTTCGACGCTGGAGCAGGATGCGCGTGGTACTTCGGGTGCCAACGTGTCGGCTGCGACCGAGGTCGGTCGTCGCGTGGCCGAGAAGGCCAAGGCGGCGGGCGTGACGCAGGTCGTGTTCGATCGTGGCGGCTTCCTGTTTCACGGCCGGGTGAAGGCGTTGGCGGAAGCCGCGCGCGAAGCCGGACTGGAGTTCTAAGACATGGCTGACGACAACAACCAGACGGCAGGCGAGCCGATGGCGGCAACCGCGCCGCAGGACGCTGGTCAGAGCGCGGGCACCAACGGTGGTGGCCAGGGTAGCGGCGGCTTCGGTGGCGGTCAGGGCGGCGGCTATCGCGGCGGCCAGGGCGGCGGTCGCGGCGGTCCCGGTGGCGGTCGCGGTCGTGGGGGCCCCGGCGGCAATCGCGGTGGTCGTGACGGCGGTCGCGGTGGTCGTCGTGACGATCGTCGCGGCGGACAGGACGATGGCGGCGAGGAGCTGATCGAGAAGCTCGTCCACATCAACCGCGTGTCGAAGACGGTGAAGGGCGGTAAGCGCTTCGGCTTCGCAGCACTCGTCGTCGTCGGTGACGGCAAGGGCCGCGTCGGCTTCGGGCACGGCAAGGCGCGCGAGGTGCCTGAGGCAATTTCGAAGGCGACTGCGTCGGCGAAGAAGAAGATGCTGCGCGTTCCGCTGAAGGAAGGTCGCACGCTGCACCACGACGGTAACGGTCACTTCGGTGCCGGTCGCGTCACCGTCCGCTCGGCGCCGCAGGGTACCGGGATCATCGCGGGTGGCCCGATGCGCGCCATCTTCGAGAGCCTGGGTGTCCACGACGTCGTGACCAAGTCGGTCGGCACGTCGAACCCGTACAACATGATCCGCGCGACGTTCGAGGCACTGGGTGAGCAGACCTCGCCCAAGGCCGTCGCACAGCGCCGCGGCAAGAAGATCGCGGACCTGCTCGGTCGCGGCGCTGGCGCTGACGCGCAGACCGCCGAGGCCGATGCCGCGGCGATCACGGAGTAACGATCAATGGCTACCATCAAGGTCAAGCAGACCGGTTCGCCGATCCGCCGCACCAAGGATCAGCGCGCGACGCTGATCGGTCTCGGCCTCAACAAGATGCACAAGGTCGCGGAGCTGCAGGACAGCCCCGAGGTCCGCGGAATGATCCGCAAGGTGCACCACATGGTCGAGGTGCAGGAGGGCTGAGCCTTCCACACCTTTACCGGTGACAGTTACGGGGAAGGGGGCTAAGCGGCCCCCTTCCTTTTCCTTTAGCGCGACAAAAGCGAAAGCGAGTGCATATCATGAAGCTCAACGAACTCCGCGACAACGAAGGTGCCCGCAAGTCCCGCATGCGCGTGGGCCGTGGCATCGGCTCGGGCAAGGGCAAGACCGGCGGCCGCGGCGTAAAGGGTCAGAAGAGCCGCGAAGGCGTGTCGATCGCCGGCTTCGAGGGCGGTCAGATGCCACTCCACATGCGTCTGCCGAAGCGCGGCTTCAACAACATCTTCGCCAAGGACTACGCCGAGGTGAACCTGGGCGCGATCGAGAAGGCGATCGCGTCGGGCAAGCTGACCGGTACCGACATCGACCATGCGGCGCTCAAGGCGGCTGGCCTCGCGCGCGGTGGCAAGGACGGCGTGCGTCTGCTCGGCAAGGGCACGCTTTCGTCGAAGCTGAACTTCACCGTCGCGGGCGTTTCGGCGTCGGCGCGTGAGGCGGTCGAGAAGGCTGGCGGCTCGGTCACCGTGCCCGAGATCGTTCCGGCGGCGGAGAAGGCCAAGGCCAAGCACCGCACCGGTCGCGCGGCACCGCGCGCCTGATCGCATAACTGTGGCGCGTCGGCCACAACGCCGACGCGTGCACGGTGTGATCAAACCCGTGGCATTAGACCCCGCAAAAATTAGACAGGGCGTGTAATACGCCTATATGAGCGGCGGGGGCGGGTTGACGCTTCCCGCCGCTTTTGTTTGGTGCGCGCGACGCGCTCGCGCGACCAGTTCCGTTTCAGGATTCGCGAAAACGATGGCATCCGTAGCCAACAACATGGCCTCCAGCATCAGCCTCGCGAAGTTCGCGCAGGCGACCGACCTGAAGAAGCGTCTGTGGTTCACGATCGGCGCGCTGATCGTCTTCCGCCTGCTGAGCTACGTGCCGCTGCCGGGTGTCGATGCGACCGCGCTCGGCCTGCTCGCCGATCAGACCAAAGGCGGCGTGCTCGACTTCTTCAACACCTTCTCGGGTGGTTCGCTCAGCCGCATGTCGCTGATCGCGCTGGGCGTGATGCCGTACATCACAGCCTCGATCGTGGTGCAGTTGGCGACTTCGCTGTCGCCGCAGCTTGCCGCCATTAAGAAGGAAGGTGAGAGCGGTCGCAAGAAACTGAACCAGTACACGCGCTACGGCACCGTCGCGCTGACCGCGGTGCAGGGCTATTTTATCGCGGTCGGGCTCGAGACGCTCGGCGCGAACTCGGGCATCCAGGCGGTGGTCGAGCCGGGCATGCTGTTCCGCATCAACGCGGTGGTGTCGCTGATCGGCGGGACGATGTTCCTGATGTGGATCGGCGAGCAGATCACCAGCCGGGGCATCGGCAACGGCGTGTCGCTGATCATCATGGCGGGCATCGTCGCGCACCTGCCGACCACGATCGTCAACCTGCTGGAGGGCGGTCGCTCGGGCTCGATGAGCGCGTTCGTGCTGATCGCGATCATTGCAGTGGTCGTCGGGCTCGTGCTGCTGATCTGCTTCATGGAGCGCGCGCAGCGTCGTATCCTGATCCAATATCCCAAGCGGCAGACGCAGCGCGGGATGCAGGCCGACCGCAGCCACCTGCCGCTTAAGATCAACACCGCGGGCGTGATTCCGCCGATTTTCGCATCGTCGCTGTTGCTGATGCCGCTGACGATCACGCAGTTCGCGGGTAACCGCGTCAAGGGTGACAGCTGGTGGGGTGATGCGATCATCAGCCTCAACCAGTATCTGCAGCACGGCGCACCGCTCTACATGGCGCTCTATGCCGCGGGCATCATCTTCTTCTCGTTCTTCTACACTGCGGTCGTCTTCAATCCGGAAGAAACAGCGGAGAATCTGAAGCGCTACGGCGGGTTCATTCCCGGCATCCGTCCGGGCAAGAACACCGAAACGTACTTCGACTATGTGCTGACGCGCATTACCGTGATCGGTGCGGCCTACCTGACCTTCATCTGCGTGGTGCCGGAATATCTCGTCTCGGCGCTCTCGATCCCGTTCTATCTCGGCGGCACCAGCCTGCTGATCGTCGTCAACGTGACGATGGACACGGTGACGCAGATCCAGTCGCACCTGCTGGCGCACCAGTATGGCGACCTGATCAAGAAGTCGAAGCTGAAGGGCGCGCGTCGCCGCTGATCAGCGGTGACGTCGAATTTGAGCGAAAACGGGGAGATCGCGCGCGTGAACATCATCCTGCTGGGGCCGCCAGGTGCGGGCAAGGGCACGCAGTCGGAGCGGCTGGTCGCCGAGCACAACATGGTGCAGCTCTCGACCGGCGACATGCTGCGCGCCGCGGTCAAGGCGGGCACCCCGGTCGGCGTTCAGGCCAAGGCGGTGATGGACGCGGGCGAGCTCGTCTCCGACGCGATTGTTTCGGCGCTGATCGGTGAGCGGATGGACGCGGGCACTGGCGCTGGCGCGATCTTCGACGGCTATCCGCGCACCGCGGCGCAGGCCGACGCGCTCGACGTCCTGCTCGCCGAGCGTGGGCAGAAGCTCGACCACGTCATCGAGCTCGAGGTCAACGAGGACGCGCTGGTTGAACGCATCGTCGGCCGCTTCACCTGCGCGAATTGCGGCGCTGGCTATCACGACACGTTCAAGCAGCCGCGAGAGGCGGGCGTGTGCGACGTCTGCGGATCGACCGAGTTCAAGCGCCGTCCCGACGACAACGAGCAGACCGTGCGCACGCGTATGGCCGAGTACCGGGCGAAGACCGCGCCGATTATCCCGATCTACGAGGCGCGCGGGCTTGTGCGCCGCGTCGACGGCATGGCGGACATCGCGGTCGTCACCGCCTCGATCGAGGCGATCCTTAGCGCACGCTGACGCGCCGCGACGTTAAGGAAACAGGGTCATTGATCCGCCCAGGCCGATCGTGACCAGTATTCGAGGTGCGGGTCTGCTTCGCGCACACCTGACGCGCGCCGATTTGCACCCGTACCGTCGCTATTTGTCGCAACAAGCCGGATGAACGCCGGCACGCACTGTCCGCCTCCGCGACGACATGACGAAGAGTTCATGCGCGGGTCACCGCCGTCGCACCTGCGCACCGGTAGAGAAGGGGCATCGGATCGCCGAACGCGATACCGGGCACCACCCCCGCCTGGTACTCCCGCGGCTCTGACTACCCGCCGCCCACACTCCCGGTGGCGTCGGGTTCGCCGGCGAGGGCCTCACGCTCTCGCCGGCGCTTTTACGTCCGCTGCTCGACAAGCCACATTCGACGCGGCAGGGGTATGCGTATGGACGGTCTAACCCTGTTCGGCTTCGCGGCGGTGCTGTTCATGCTCGTCTGCTACGTGCTGGAGGACCGCGCGCCGTTCTGGACCTTGTTGTTCGCGCTCGGCTGCGTCGCAAGCGGAGTGTACGGGTTCCTGCAAGGCGCATGGCCGTTCGCGATGGTGGAGATCATTTGGACGGTGGTCGCATTGCAACGCTGGGTGAAACTGAAACGACGCGCGGAACCACGCGCTTGACTCGGCGTTTGCGCGCGCCTAACTGCTCAACCTTCCGATAGACCGGTCCCGGTGGCGCTTCGTTGCGTGCGCCGCGCTTTTGCGTAAAGGCGGGTCGACCCGGAAGTGCAATGCGACGAGATGGGGCGCGTGGCAGCCATGCCGCACCCCGTGGAGCACAGGAGAACGAATTTCATGGCACGTATCGCGGGTGTCAACATCCCGACCAACAAGCGCGTGATTATCGCGCTGACCTACATCCACGGCATCGGCCCGGCGCACGCCAAGGCGCTGACCACCAAGCTGAACATCGCGGACGACCGCCGCGTGCAGGACCTGACCGACCAGGAAGTGCTGCAGATCCGCGAAGCGATCGACGCCGACTACACCGTCGAGGGTGATCTTCGTCGCGAGACGGCGATGAACATCAAGCGTCTGATGGACCTCGCCTGCTACCGCGGCCTGCGTCACCGCAAGGGCCTGCCGGTCCGCGGCCAGCGCACCCACACCAACGCGCGCACCCGCAAGGGCAAGGCAAAGCCGATCGCCGGCAAGAAGAAGTAAATCGTCCCGCGGGACGATCTACTCCGCCGGAGACAGCTATCCCGGCAGCGCAACCTCCGCTTGCGCACCGGTTGATGGGCACGCCGCCGGCGTCACTTGGAATATAGGTCAGGAACTACCACATGGCTCAGGCACCGCAGCGCATTCGTCGGCGCGAGCGCAAGAACATCACCGCGGGCGTCGCGCACGTGAACGCCAGCTTCAACAACACCATGATCACCATCACCGACGCGCAGGGCAATGCCATCAGTTGGTCCTCGGCCGGCATGATGGGCTTCAAGGGCTCGCGCAAGTCGACCCCGTACGCGGCGCAGGTCGCGGCCGAGGATGCGGGCAAGAAGGCCGCCGAGCACGGTGTCCGCACGCTCGAGGTCGAGGTGAAGGGTCCGGGTTCGGGCCGCGAGTCGGCGCTGCGCGCGCTGCAGGCGGTCGGCTTCCAGATCACGTCGATCCGCGACGTGACCTCGATCCCGCACAACGGCGTGCGCCCTTCGAAGCGTCGCCGCGTCTGATGCTCTCGCGTCGCCGCTGACGAGCGGCTGCGTATCTTACTAGGCGGTGTCGCGTGCGCACGCGCTCCGCCCAACCCCAGGGGACGAGATCTTGTCTGTCAACGCAAAGAACTGGCAGGAACTGAAGAAGCCCAGCGGCCTCGAGAAGAAGAGCGGCGACGGGAAGCGCAAGGCGACGTTCATCGCCGAACCACTCGAGCGCGGCTTCGGCCTGACGCTCGGCAACGCGCTGCGGCGCGTGCTGCTGTCGAGCCTTCAGGGCGCGGCGGTGACCTCGATCAAGATCGAGAACGTGCTGCACGAGTTCAGCTCGCTTGCCGGCGTTCGCGAGGACGTGACGGACATCGTCCTGAACGTGAAGCAGATCGCGATCCGCATGCAGGGCGAAGGCCCGAAGCGGCTCCAGCTCTCCGCCACCGGTCCGGCCGAGGTGAAGGCGGGCGATATCGCGGTGTCGGGCGATATCGAGGTGATGAACCCCGAGCTGGTGATCTGTCACCTCGACGAGGGCGCGACGCTCAACATGGAGCTGACCGCCGACACGGGTAAGGGTTACGTCGCGGCGACCGCCAACCGTCCGGCCGACGCGCCGATCGGTCTGATCCCGGTCGATGCGCTCTATTCGCCGGTGCGTCAGGTGTCGTACAAGGTCGATCCGACCCGCGTCGGGCAGGACCTCGACTATGACAAACTGACGCTGACGATCGAGACCGACGGCACCGTCACGCCCGAGGACGCCGTCGGCTACGCCGGGCGCATCCTGCAGGACCAGCTGGCGCTGTTTGTCCACTTCGACGATTCGTCGGTGACGCGTTCGGCTCCAATCGGCGTTGCGGCGCCGGCGGCGAGCACGGGCGAGGTCGCGGGCGACACCGCGCAGATCAACCGTTACCTGCTCAAGAAGGTCGACGAGCTCGAACTGTCGGTGCGCTCGGCCAACTGCCTCAAGAACGACAACATCATCTATATCGGCGATCTGGTCGGCAAGACCGAAGCCGAGATGCTGCGCACGCCGAATTTCGGCCGCAAGTCGCTCAACGAGATCAAGGAAGTGCTCTCCAGCATGGGGCTGCGCCTCGGCATGGAGATCCCCGGCTGGCCGCCCGAGAATATCGAGGAGATGGCCAAGAAGCTCGAGCAGGAGATTATGGGCTGACCCTGCACCGGTGCAAGCCAACTTGCACCGGAGACAGACCAGCCCGGCCGGCGGGGCGGCTAGCCCGCCCCGACCGACGACGCGGAATTCACTTCCGCGTCCCGGCCGCAACAGAAGGGCTCCCAATAGGAGCGACGGACAACCGGTGGCCCACCGTCCCACCAGGCCCGGGGTACCTCACACGGCCCCCTGACGAACGAGAAGGAAGCACATCATGCGTCACCGTGTAGGCGGTCGTAAACTCCAGCGTACCTCGGCTCACCGCCAGGCGCTGTTCCGCAACATGTCGGCCGCGCTGATCAAGCACGAGCAGATCACCACCACGCTCGCCAAGGCGAAGGAGCTTCGCCCCTACGTCGAGAAGCTGGTGACGCTCGGCAAGAAGGGTGGGCTGTCCAACCGTCGTCTGGCGCACGCGCGCCTGCTCGACGATGCTCAGCTCCAGAAGCTGTTCGACACGCTGGCGACCCGTTATGCGTCGCGTAACGGCGGCTATACCCGCGTCATCAAGGCAGGCATCCGCGCGTCGGATGCGTCGCCGATGGCGATCATCGAGTTCGTCGACCGCGACGTCTCGGCCAAGGGTCAGGACTCGGGTCCGGTCATGGCTGACGAGGATTTCGACGGCGAGTAAGCGCACGTGAGTAGCGCAGGCTGCTCACGAGACGCTCTCGCCCGGCCAGCGGCGCCCAGCGTCGACTGACGACGCGGCTCTGCCGCGGCGGGCCGAAGAGACAAGGGGCCGCTCCGGCGATGGGGCGGCCTCTTTCGTGCGAGACAGAGAGTTCGAGATGACGCTTCACACCTGGTGGCTGTTCGTCGTCGCGGTGTTCCTGCTGTGCGGCACGCCCGGCCCCAACATGCTCCACATCCTGTCGCGCAGCGTCGAGGTCGGCGTGCGCCGGACGACCTTCGCGATGGCGGGGTGCCTGTCGGCGATGCTGATCGTCCTCGCCGCCGCCGCGACCGGGCTGACGACGCTGCTGCGCGCGATTCCGGGGGCGTTTGACGTGCTGCGCTACGTCGGTGTCGCCTATCTGATCTATCTCGGCATCAAGGCGTGGCGAGCCAAGGAGGCGCCGGTCGATGTCGGCGCGGGCACGCTGCCGGCAGCGGTGTCGAAGCGGGCCTTGTTCCGCGGCGGCTTCGCGATCGGCATCAGCAACCCCAAGCTGATCCTGTTCGCCGCGGCGTTCCTGCCGCAGTTCGTCTCGCGCAGCGCGCCCGAGGGGCCGCAGTTCGCGATCCTGGTGGTCACGTTCGTCGCGGTGGAATGCCTGTGGTACGGCGTCTACGCGCTCGGCGGACGTTCGCTGTCACGCTACATGGCGCGTCCGCGCGTGCGACGCGTGTTCGATCGCGTGACCGGGGCGATCTTCGTCGCGTTCGGCGCTGCACTGTTCACCGCACAGTTGGCGTAGTGGCGGACCGATCGGGGCTGTCCTACACCTCCTGCCCGCGTCATTGCTCCTCGCGTTGCTCTCATTCGTATAATCCCGCACACGCGCCCGCCCGCGCGCACCTGCGTAGGGGTGTGACCTTTGCGACCTTTCACGTGAGCCGCGCAGTCGCTACACGCGCGCGGATGGAGCATCCCGACAGTATCCTCATCGTCGATTTCGGCAGCCAGGTGACCCAGCTGATCGCGCGCCGCGTGC
>NZ_CAJYVU010000123.1 GCF_913778135.1 uncultured Sphingomonas sp.
CGGGTACGCTGGAAGGCGGTCGTCCGGTCGTGTCGAAGTCGATCGGCGGCTGGGTGGCGGAGAGCGAGGTCGCCGATACGCTGCGGCAGGCGGAAAAGGCGCACGAGGGCGTCGCGATCGGCAGTTACCCCTTCTTTCGCGAAGGCCGCGTCGGCGCGAACTTCGTGGTGCGTTCACCCGACGAGGCGCTGGTCGACCGCTGCCTTGCCGACCTGACACGCGCGTTGGAGGATGCGGGCTATCAGATCACCGCCGGAGGAATCTGATCCGGCGCGAGATGCGCCAGATCATCCGGCGTGTTGATGTTCGCGACGGTGACACCGGGCAGCACCGCGACCACCTGCTGCGTCGCGGCCCAGCGCTTGATCGAGCGGCTCTCACCTGATCGCAGGTGCGCGAGCAGCGGTTCCAGCAAGCGAACCGGCCAGTGACCGACGGTCGGCGCCTCCGCCGCGTGCGCCGCCCCGTTCGCCAGCAACGCCGCCACGAGCGCACCCGGCAGGCTCGGCGTATCGCAGGCGGTGGTCAGCACCGACGCGTGCCCGTGATCCTGCGCATAGGCGAGCGCGCCGGCGATCCCGCCGAGCGGACCGAGATCAGGAGAAGGAAGGTCGGGAGCGATGGGCATTGGCGCCTGCTCGCGGCCGATCACCACCAGCGCATCGACATGGGATGCGAGGCTGGCGAGTGCGTGATCGAGCAATGTCGCTTCACCCAACAGCGCCAGCGCCTTGTCGCGCCCGAACCGCGTCGCGCGTCCGCCCGCCAGTACTGCACCCAGGATCGTCATGGGCGCGGCTTAGTCGTGCGAGGGAGAAAAGGGGAGGCCGACCCGGCCAACCCGCCCTCGCAGCAAAGCGAAGGCGGAGGGCCGATAGGTCAGAGCGTCGTAATGATGGCGCCGACCACCAGCGCCTGTGCCGCGAGCACCAGCATCGTGCTGGCCGCGGTTTCGAACATGCGCATGTGAGGTCTCCAGTACCGGATTGTCCGGTGCCGCCGATGTGAAGATCGTTGCTCCACCGCGCAACAAACGTGCGCAACAATCTTGCTTGCAGTTGATGCAATCGTATGATGCACTTTGCTCCTTTTCGATGCCGCTGCTAAGCGCTCTCCGCCGGGACAAACGGACGCATGGTCATGCTCGCCGATTACCCGCTCGCGCCTCCGCCTTCCGCCACGCAGATCGTCCGCGATGCGACACGCCTGTGCGTCGCGTCCGGTCCGGGAACGATCGCCCGCCGTGCCGCTCGCGCGGGCTGGATCATTGAACAGCCGGCGCGCGGCCTCGTGGTGGCCGCACATGCACTCGACCGCGACGAGCATGTCGCGGGCGGTGAGGTGGTCCAGCCAGCCGAGCGGCTGGAGACGTGCAGCGTTTTCACCAAGGCGCCGGTCGGCGGAGTCGACGCCGCGGTCGCGCGCCTGCTGAACGTCGCGCCCTTGTTCCGCTACGCTGGTTCATCAACCTATCGCACGTGGCGCAATGGCGATGCGTGGCGGGCAACCCCGACCGACCCCGCCGCCTTCGCGCAGGTGCGTGCGGCGGGTGAGATCTACACGCTGATCGTGACCGAGAACGCGAACGGCAGTGGCGTGGTCGTCATCAACCCGCGCCCCGCCGCCATTCTACCCTGAACTCAGCCGAACACGCGGTCGAAGATCGTGTCGACGTGCTTGAAATGATAGCCGAGGTCGAACTTGTCCTCGATCTCGGCCGGGGACAATGCCGCGGTGACTTCGGGATCGGCCTTGAGCAGGTCGAGCAGCGACCGTTCGCCGTCCGATTCCCACACTTTCATCGCGTTGCGCTGCACCAGCCGGTACGAATCCTCGCGGCTCACCCCGGCTTGGGTCAGCGCGAGCAGCACGCGCTGCGAGTGGACGAGGCCACCCATGCGATCGAGGTTCTTCTGCATGCGCTCGGGATAGACGAGCAGCTTGTCGACGACGCCGGTCAGCCGCGCCAGCGCGAAGTCGAGCGTGATCGTCGCGTCGGGTCCGATGTAGCGCTCCACGGAAGAGTGCGAAATGTCGCGCTCGTGCCACAAGGCCACGTTCTCGAGCGCGGGCGTGACATAGCCGCGCACCATGCGCGCAAGGCCGGTCAGATTCTCGGTCAGCACCGGGTTGCGCTTGTGCGGCATCGCCGACGAACCCTTCTGCCCAGGCGAGAAATATTCCTCCGCCTCCAGCACTTCGGTGCGTTGCAGGTGGCGCACCTCGACCGCGACGCGCTCGATCGAGCCGGCGATCACGCCCAGCGTCGCGAAGAACATCGCGTGGCGGTCGCGGGGGATCACCTGCGTCGAGACTGGCTCGACCGTCAGCCCCATCTTCTCGGCGACATGGGCCTCGACGCGCGGATCGATGTTGGCGAAGGTGCCGACCGCGCCCGAGATCGCGCAGGTGGCGATATCGGCGCGTGCGGCGACCAGCCGCTCACGATTGCGGCGGAACTCGGCATACGCCTCGGCCAGCTTCAATCCGAAGGTTACCGGTTCGGCGTGGATGCCGTGGCTGCGCCCGATCGTAGGCGTCAGCTTGTGCTCGCGAGCACGACGCTCCAGCACGACGAGCAACGTATCGAGATCGGCGATGAGGATGTCCGATGCGCGCGCCAGTTGCACCGACAGCGTCGTGTCGAGCACGTCGGACGAGGTCATTCCCTGATGCATGAAGCGCGCCTCATCACCGACCTGTTCGGCGACCCACGTCAAGAAGGCGATCACGTCGTGCTTGGTCACCGCCTCGATCGCGTCGATCGCGGCCACGTCGATCGCGGGGTTGGTCGCCCACCAGCGCCACAGCGCCTCCGCCGCCGATTTCGGCACCACGCCCAGGTCGGCGAGCGCGTCGGTTGCATGCGCCTCGATCTCGAACCAGATGCGGTAGCGCGCCTCCGGGGTCCACAGCGCGGCCATCTCGGGACGGGAATAACGAGGGATCACGGCGGGCAACTCCTTGAGTGGGCGCGGGCGCAGCGGATCAGAACCGCACCGCACATCGCAACGGAATAACGGGTCACCGCACTCCGGCGACGATGCGGCGGGCGATAGCAAGGCCGTTAAATCCAAGCAAATCCGCGGATTTCACAGGCGACGGCTGCTCGCGCGCAACTTTGTTACGTTGTTAGTCATCGTTGCAGGTGTCAAAGCAACGCCCTACATCGATTAACAGCACACGGTTAGAACCAAAAGGAGACGGTGATGCTCAAGTATGTTTTTCTCGCGTCCGCGATGACGATTGCTGCTCCGGCGATTGCGCAGCAGACGCAAACAATGCCGCAGTCTGCATCGGCAACTGAACGTGCGCCGACTGGAACTGCTGACCCGGCCGCAACGACCGTGCCGACGGGTGCGGCTACTGCCGCGCAGACCGATCCCGCTGCGGTGACCCCTGCACCGGCGCAGACCGCTGAAACGCCGACGAGCGATCCCGCGGCACAGCCAGCGGCGCAGGGCACCAACCAGCCCGATCAGGTTGCCGCGATCCTCGACAGCGAATTTCCGACCTATGACAAGGACAAGTCGGGCTCGCTCAACAAGGCCGAGTTCGCGACCTGGATGGACACGCTGAAGGCGAAGGCCGATCCGAGCGCCAAGCCCGACAAGGCATGGAATGCTGCCGCGTTCCGCAAGGCCGATACCGACAAGTCGGCGAGCGTGAGCAAGACCGAACTCGCGACCTTCCTCAGCAGCAGCAGCGCCAAACAGGCCGGCTGAGCGATACGGTGCGAGCGGTAACAAAGCGGTCGCCGGCACACGCCGGCGGCCGTTTTCACGCGCGGTCAGATCACGCCTTTTGCTCTCAGGCTCGTCTGTCCGTTTCTTCCCACGATGATGTGATCGTGCACCTGGATGTTCAGCGGCTTGCCCGCCTCCACGATCGCGCGCGTGATGCGGATGTCTGCCTGGCTGGGTGAGGGATCGCCCGAGGGATGGTTGTGCACCAGGATCAGCGCGGCCGATCCGATATCTAGCGCGCGCTTGATCACCTCGCGCACGTGGACCGCCGCCTCGTCGATCGTGCCGCGTGACATCACTTCGTCACGCACCAGCATGTTGCGCGTGTTCAGGTGGAGGACGCGGAATCGCTCCACCGCGTCGTGCGCCATGTCGGCGTGGAGGTAATCGGCGAGTGCCTGCCAGTTCGACAGCACCGGCAGCTCGGTTGCGCGCGCGCGCACCAGCCGGATCGCGGCGGCGTGCGCGATCTTAAGCGCAGCGACGCCTGCATCACTGACACTCTTTACGCGCCGCAGTTCCGCGGGATCGGCGGCGAGCGCGGCACCGATCCCGCCGAATTCACGCATCAATGCCTTGGCCATCGGTTTGGTATCGATGCGCGGGATAGCCAGCATCAGCAGGTATTCGATCAACTCATAATCGTGCAGCCCCTCCGCATCGTCGAGCAACCGGGTGCGCAGCCGCTCGCGGTGCCCCTTTGCGTCGAGCAGCCGCTGGTCCTGTTCGGCAACGACAGCTCCCGGGCTGAAGAGCGAAGGCGTGTCCGTCATAGGCGGGGCAGGCTAGGTCGGCGTGCAGCACCGGGCAATCGGGCGATATTTACACCAGTCGGGGCATTTGCACGCGGGCGACGCCGCCTTATGCTGCCAGGCGCATGAGCAGCGCGCGATCGGACGACCAGATGAGGCGATCGCCCGTCAGCAGCCGCCGCGCGCGTGTGCTGGTCGCCGGCTCGACGCTCGCGTTCGCCGCGGTCGGTGGCGTGTGGCTCAGCCGCGTGCCGATTGCGACGCGGGTGATCGACCGCGAACTGGCGCGCAAGGGTGTGCCCGCGCGCTACCACATCAGCAATCTGGGGTTTGGGCGGCAGCGGTTGACCGACGTCGTGATCGGCGATCCGGTGCATCCCGACCTGGTCGCAGACTGGGTCGAGACGCGCACCGACGTGGGGCTGCACGGCGCACATCTGATCGGCGTACGCGCGGGCCGTGTGCGCGTGCGCGGACGGCTGCGCGACGGGCAATTGTCGCTCGGTGCGCTCGACCGACTGGTCCCGAAAGGCAGCGGCGGCGCGCCGACGCTGCCCGCACTCGACCTCTCGCTCGCCGATGGCGCGATGCGGCTGGAAACGCCCTACGGCGTGGCGGGCATCAGCCTGTCGGGCAGCGGTCGGCTCGATGACGGGTTCGACGGACGCTACGCGGTGGTCGCCCCCCGCCTGGCGCAGGGGGCTTGCGGCGCGAATTCGCTGCGCGGGGCGGGTCGCGTCCGCACGACCGGCGGCGCACCGCGAGGGAGTGGCGCCGCGATCACGCTCGATGGTCCGCTGCGGGTGGGCGCGGTTGCGTGTGGCGACGCGAGGGTCGCCGATCTCGCGAGTGACGTGCACGCGCGGGTCGTCATCGGTGATCTCGCGCATTCGTCGGCGCGAGCGCGGTTGCACAGCGGTGCTGCCCGGTACGGCGGCTTCCGCGCCGCGGCGCTCGATGGTGAGGTCGCGCTGACGAGCGGCGCGCAAGGTGCCGCGATCATGCCCGTGGCGATCCGCGCAGCGCAACTGCGTGGGCGCGGCGTCGCGGTCCAGCGGGCGGCCTTTGACGGCAGCGTTCGTATCGACTCGGGGCGTACCGCTTATGCGGGGCAAGTGGCGGTGCGAGGCGCGGACGTCGGCGACCTCCTGCCGCGTACGGGCGGTGTCGCGGCAGGAACGCCGCTCGCGCCCTTGTTGGCGCAGGCCTTCGATGCCGCGCGTCGCGCCGCACGCAGCCTGTCGGGTGGCGCCACGCTGTCCGTTCAGGTCGCTGACGCGAGCGCCGGGGTCACAATCGACCGCGTGCGCATTACCTCCGCCAGCGGCGCGCGCGCGACGCTGTCAAGTGAGCAGCCGCTGCGTTGGCATAGCGGCGGCAGCATCGCCGGCGCGGGCACGTTCCAGCTGGGCGGCGGCGGGCTGCCGCAGGTCAGCGCCCGCTTTGCGCGCGCCGGCGACGATGCGGCGCTGACGGGCACGGCGCAGATGGCGCGCTACACCGCCGGGGACGCTACGCTCGCGCTCGACCGCATTCGGTACAGCATCGATGCGCGCTCGGGCGCCGCGACGGCGCTGGCGGCATTGTCGGGCCCGCTGCCCGGTGGACGCGTCGATGGCCTGGTCATGCCTTTGGACCTGCGCTGGAACGGAGGCGATCTGCGCGTCAATTCGGCCTGTACGCCGCTTCGCTTCAATTCGTTACGTGTCTCATCGCTGCGGCTCGACGCGGCACGACTGACCTTGTGCCCAACTGGCGGCGCACTGGTCGAGCGCGATGGACGCGGTGTGAGCGGCGGTGCGCAACTGCCCGCGACCAAATTGTCGGGCACGATCGGTGGCACGCCGCTCTCGCTGACGGCAGCGGGGGCGCAGTTGTCGCTTGGGCAGCGAGGTTTTCGCCTCGGGGACGTGCGCGCTCGCATCGGTGCGCCCGCGCGCGAAACGCGGATCGACGCGCAGGCGCTCACCGGCACGATCGCGCAGAACGGTGTGACGGGGCGGTTCGCGGGTCTGGGCGGGCAGATCGCCAACGTGCCGCTGCTGCTCGGCGACGGCGAGGGGAGTTGGCGGTTCGCGAACGGCGCACTCGCGCTGAACGGTGTGCTCAAGGTCCGTGATGCGGCGGCGAGCGCGCGCTTCAATCCGATGGATGCGCGCGGGGTCACACTGACGCTGAAGGGCGGCGACATCCGAGCGATGGGCACGTTGTTCGAGCCGACCAGAAGCGTGAAGGTCGCCGATGTCGTGATCGATCATCGGCTCGGCACCGGGGCGGGCCACGCCGTGCTGAGCGTCGAGGGCATCACCTTCGGCGACGCGTTCCAGCCGGAGCTCATCACGCCGCTGACCTTCGGCGTCATCGCCGACGTGCGCGGTACGGTGCGCGGACGCGGCGATATCAACTGGAGCGCCGACGGCGTGACCAGCACCGGCACCTTTTCCACCAGCGACACCGCGCTCGCCGCCGCCTTCGGACCGGTCGAGGGATTGTCGGGCACGATCCGCTTCACCGACCTGCTGGCGCTGGAAAGCGCGCCGGATCAGGTCGCGACCGTCCGCTCGATCAACCCGGGCGTCCCGGTCACCGACGGGCGTATCATCTATCAGACGCTGCCCGGCACGCGGATCAAGGTGTCGAGCGGTACCTGGCCGTTCGCGGGCGGCACGCTGACGCTCGAGCCGACGTCGCTCGATTTCTCCAGCGCACAGGAGCGGCGGCTGACCTTCCGCGTCGCAGGCATGGAGGCGGGCGCGTTCCTGCAACAGTTCGACTTCAAGAACCTGAACGCAACCGGCACGTTCGACGGCGTGCTGCCGATGATCTTTGACGACAGCGGCGGGCGGATCGAGAACGGCCGACTGACCGCGCGCGCGGGCGGCAGCCTCGCCTATGTAGGCGAGCTAAGTGAAAAGAACCTCGGCTTGTGGGGCAATTACGCGTTCCAGATGCTGAAATCGCTCACCTATCGAAATCTCGACATCGGCATGAGTGGGCCGCTCGCGGGCGAGATGATCACCGACGTACGCTTCGCCGGGATCAAGCAGGGAGAGGGTGCCAAATCGAACTTCCTCATCCGCCGGCTGACGCGGCTGCCGATCCTGTTCAACATCCGCATCCGCGCGCCCTTTCGCGGTTTGATCGATTCGGCCGCCAGCTTCTACGATCCGCAGCGGCTGGTCGCGCGCAATTTGCAGCAGTTGATCGAGGAGCAGAACCGCCGGACCGCGCCCGAAGGCCTGCAATCCAAGAGCGCAGTGCCGATCACGGGGGCGAGCACCACCGCGCCGCTCGTCCCGCCCATTCAGCCTTCCGCAAGCGAGATCGTGCCATGACCGTAACAGGAGCAACGAGGGTGAAGCGAATCGCGCGACGCGAGTTGATGGTGAGGTCGGTTCTGGGCGGAACGCTCCTGATGCCAACGCTCTTGATCAACGCCGCGTGCGTCAACATCTCGGCACCGACCAAGCCGATCGAGATCAACCTCAACATCAACGTGACGCAGGAGGTGGTCTACCGCCTCGACAATGACGCCAAATCGCTCATCAAGCAGAACCCGGGGATTTTTTGAGCCATGATCGCCTTCACGCCAAAGACCATCACGATGTTCGCCGCCGCGGTGACGCTGGCGGGGGTGTCGGGTACTGCCTACGCGCAGCGCGATCCGGCTTATGCCGCCGCACGCTCGGCGGGCGAGGTGGGCGAGCAGCCCGATGGCTATCTGGGCGTGGTCGGCGCGGGCAATGCGCAGCTGCGCGCATTGGTCAGCAACATCAACATTCAGCGGAAGGCCGCCTACACGCAAAAGGCGCAGGCATCGGGTGCGACGGTCGAGCAGCTCGCGTTTACCAGTGGCTGCAACCTGATCGCGCAGACGCAGCCGGGCGAGAAGTATCGCACCCCGGCGGGTAGCTGGGAAACCCGCGGCGGCGGTGCGCCGACGCGCGATCCGCGCTGCGTTTGACACCAACCATCTGAGATCGTCTCCGCCGTTCGCGCGCGGCACCCCGCGATCGCGGGGCTTGGACGAGTGTCACAATGGTTGACACCCCCCGACCCCCCGGCTAACCGGACGGCGCCTTGGCGGGGTCGCTTGCCCACCGTGCGCTTTACCTCCCCGGCTTGATCGATGTGGAGGGTTGGCGCGTGGCGGATAATGGTCCCGGACAGGATTTCCACGGCGCGGAGGACCCGCGGCTCGCCTCGCTGGATCAGCGACTGGAACGGGCTCGCAGGGACGAAGCGAAACGCACGGGGGTGGTGCGTGACGACGGAGAGGCGGGCTATCAGCTCGGCAACCGCGTACTCGCTGCCCTTATCGGAAGTCTCGTCGGTTCGGCGCTGATCGGCTGGCTCATCGACCGCTGGTTCGGCACCACGCCCTGGGCGCTGATCGTCGCGCTGTTCCTCGGGATTGCGGTGGCGTTCAGGCAGATCATTCGGTTGACGACCAAGCGCCCGGAATAAACGGGCGCTTGGCGTATGTGGGAAGCACAAGGGGCTAACGTGGCGGCAGAAGGCGGCAAGATCGATCCGATGCACCAGTTCCTGATCGAGCCCGTGCTCGGTCTGCGCTGGAATGTGGCGGGCTATGATCTGTCCTTCACCAATTCGGCGCTCTGGATGGTGATCACGCTGGTGACGCTGTGGCTGTTCATGCTCGGCGGAATGAAGCGCGAGCTGGTGCCCGGTCGCTGGCAGGCGGCGGTGGAGGGCTTCACCGGGTTCGTGCAGAACATGCTGACCTCGAACATCGGCCCGGAGGGCAAGCGCTTCGTTCCCTACGTCTTCTCGTTGTTCATGTTCATCCTGTTCGCGAACATCCTGGGGCTGATGCCGGTCGGCATCGTGCCGGGCTGGCACCCCTTCACCGTGACGAGCCACCTGACCGTCACCGGCGTGCTCGCGATCATCAGCTTTTCGATTGTCCTCATCGTCGGCTTCGGTCGCCACGGCTTCCACTTCTTCAGCCTGTTCGTGCCGCATGGCACGCCGGTTATCATGATCCCGCTGATCTTCGTGGTCGAGCTGATGAGCTTCCTCGTCCGCCCGTTCAGCCTGGGTCTGCGACTGTTCGTCGCGATGACCGCGGGTCACATCCTGCTCAAGGTGCTGGCGGCGTTCGTGATCAACGGCATCAACCTCGGGCCGGGATATGTCGCGATCGTGTCGCTGCCCAGCTTCGTGCTGATGCTCGGTATCACCTTGCTTGAGCTGCTGGTCGCCGCGATCCAGGCTTACGTGTTCGCGCTGCTCACCAGCGTGTATCTGAACGACGCGGTGAACCTGCACTGATTTCCTGGAACGTCCTCGCGCGCACATGTGCGTAAGGGTGTGACTTTCGTGACTTTCCGATCACCAATTGAATTGAACTGGGAGTATATCAAAATGGACGCAAATGCCGCTAAGCTGCTCGGTGCCGGTCTCGCTGCAATCGGTATGGGCATTGCCGCCCTGGGCGTGGGCAACGTGTTCGCCGCCTTCCTCGAAGGCGCGCTGCGCAACCCGGGCGCGGCCGACGGCCAGCAGGGTCGCCTCTTCATCGGCTTCGCGGGTGCCGAGCTTCTCGGCCTGCTCGCCTTCGTGACGATGATCATCCTGGTGTTCGTCGCCTGATTTCCCGATCCGCCACGTGTGCTTTCGGGCAGGCGCGGCGGGTACGATAAACGGACTGCCATGCCTCAAATCAGTCAGATCGCCGCAACCTACGCGTCCCAGATCTTCTGGCTGCTCATCACCTTCGGCATCCTGTATTTCGGGATCGGCAAGATGATGGTGCCCAGGGTCACGGGCGTGATGGATCTGCGCGAGCGTCAGGTTGCCGACGATCTCGCCGCTGCCGAGCGCACCCGCGCCGAGGCGACGACGACCGAGGCGGCGTGGCAGGCCGACATGGATGCGGCACGCGCCACTGCGCAGGCCGAAGTCGCCGCAGCCAAGTCGCGCGCGTCGCAATCGAGCGAGGCGCAGCTGCACGCAGTCGACGAGCAGTTGAACGAGCGCATCGCGCACCACGATCTCGCCATCGGCAACGCGAAGGCGGCGGCGATGGTCAAGGTGCAGGATATCGCGGCGGAGACGGTGCAGGAACTCGTCGCCAAGGTGGCGGGTCTGACCGTGTCACCCGAGGTCGCGCACGCCGCGGTTCGTCAGGAGCTGCATAATGTCTAACGCTGCTACTGCACCGGTCGTCGACAATCTGTCGGAAGCGACGCACGAGCAATCGATGCAGGTCAGG
>NZ_CAJYVU010000124.1 GCF_913778135.1 uncultured Sphingomonas sp.
GCGCGCGATCGGGGCTGGTCCACGTGGTGAGCGCGACGATCGCGGTCGATTTCGCGCGCGAACTGGCCGCCGCGCATGAGGCAGCGGGGCTCGGCTATGTCTCCGCCCCGGTGTTCGGGCGGCCGGATGCGGCGGCCGCGGCGAAGCTCAACGTCGTCGCCGCGGGTAAGCATGACGCGATCGCTCGGGTTCGGCCGCTGCTCGACGCGATCGGCCAGCGCACCTTCGTTCTGGGTGAGGAGCCGCACCAGGCAAACGCGGCAAAAGTCGCGGGCAACATGCTGATCGCGATGACGATCGAGGCGCTGAGCGAGGCGATGACGCTGACCGAGGCGCACGGGCTGTCGCGCGCCGATTTCCTCGAGATCGCGACGGGTACGCTGTTCGGCTGCCCGGCCTATCACACCTATGGCGGCAAAATCGTCGCGGAGGATTACGAACCCGGCTTTGTCATGAAGCTGGGATTGAAGGACCTGCGGCTGGCGACCGCGGCGGGCGAGGCGTCGGGGCGTGCGCTGCCGATGCTCGATGCGGTGCGCGGACAGATGGAACGCGCGATCGACGCTGGCATGGCGGCGCGCGACTGGAGCGCAGTGGCGGACTATACGATCAACGGCGAGCGCTAGCGATCAGGCGTGGGTGCGTCGGTGTGGGCGGTCCACCGGCGCTTGACCCGCCGCAGCAACGCCTCAGCCACCCTAACGCCGACCGCGACGTAATAGAGGGCTATAGAGCCGAGCAACATCGCGAGTGCGGGCACGAGCGCGAGCCCTAGACCGGGCGGGCCCTCGCCATCGTCGTGCGCGGCGAAGAAGAGCAGATTACCCGACATCCAGGTGAGCAGCAGCGCGAGCGGCAGGTAAAGCAGGTGCGCAGCCCAGCGCGGGATGCGCCGGCCGGCCTGATGCCAGAACCATAATGCCAGCAACGCCGGTCCGAACAGCGCGGTGACATATGCGCCAGCACCAAGCACGAAGAACGCCAAACCAGCCATCGGGCAGAGCTTGTCACAGTGGTGACGCCCGGTCGAGGGAACGGGCATTGTCACCGCAGCCCTGACAATACGGCGATGCCCGAGAGCACCGCCGCGCGCGTCACATCGCTTTCAGCAGTTCCGCGATCTCGACGAAGGCGAAGCCGACCGAGCTGTCGGCGATGCCATAGGGCATGAACAACTTGTCGCCGTGCCGCATCGCGCCGCAGGTGTAGACGACGTTCGGAACATAACCCTCACGGTCCTGATCGGCGGCGGCGAGGATCGGTTGCTGCGTGCGCCCGATGACCTTTGACGGGTCGTCCTTGTCGAGAAGCGCGGCGCCGATCGAATATTTGCGCATGGCGCCGACGCCGTGCGTCAGCAACAGCCAGCCCTCGTCGAGCTCGATCGGCGGACCGCAATTGCCGATCTGCACGAACTCCCATGGATATTCGGGTTTCAGGATCAATTGCCCGTCGTCCCAGTGCGTCAGGTCATCGGTCGAGAGCAGGTACAGGTTCTCGCCGTCCTGCCGCCCGATCGAGAGGTAGCGCCCGCCGACCTTGCGCGGGAACAGCGCAATGCCCTTGTTGCGTGCTGCGGTGCCCGTCATCGGCACGAGGTCGAACGCGCGGAAATCGCGGGTGCGCAACAGCTCCGACTGGATCGTCGCGCCGTTGTACGCGGTGTAGGTGCCGAGCCACTCGATCGCACCATCGTCGTGCGTGAAGTGGACGAGGCGCAAATCCTCCAGCCCCTTCGACTGCGCGTCGGTGATCGGAAAGATGACCGTGCCCGACAATGTGCTGTCGCGGTGGCGGTAGACGGTGACGGGTCCGGTCGGCACCTCCTCCTCGTCGCTGCCGACCGCGTCGGCGGCGGTCGCGAAGGGAGGCTCGGGCGCGAGCTTCAGCTCATTGTCCTCGCCGATGATGCCCTCGCGAAACGCAACGGAAGAGATGTGGCCCTCACCCACCGAGCGTAAGCTCATCAAAATCCGCTGCGACCCCGGCGACATGCCCGACTGATCGGGATGCGGCACCGCGCTAGGATTCATCAATGCGGCAGCGGCGTAGCTGTATTCATGGCAGAAATAGGCGCCGATCAGCTGGCGCTTCTCGTCGTCGATCTGACTGCCGTCGAGCCCGTGCGCGGAGGCGATCTCGTCGTAGCGCGTCATGAACACGCGCCGCGTCTGCCAGTGACGCGCCTCGAAGTCCTTGAGCACGAGCTCGAGCTGATCGCGCGTCTGCTGCGCGTCCATTTCGAGCACTTCATTGATAAGTCGCTGCGACCGGCTGATGCCGCTGCCATTGGCGAGCCAGCCGATATGAAACGGACGCACGACGACGCGCGACGGGTCTGCGTGCAGGCGCAGCCGGTGATTGAACAGATCCAACGGGAATACGCCTCGCGATTTAACTCGTCTGTGCGGCGCGTGCCGCATTCACGCGGCGACGCGTTCCTTCCCTGCCACGCCTGCTGCCCGTTTTGAAAGCCCTGAAATCGCGCAGGACGCCAATTGCAGCGCGAGAATGCTCTCCGCGCCCTGGTTGCGGTTTAGCCCGGCAGGCATCAGGCCATCGAAACAGCCGCCGTCCTTTGCCGTCGCGAGCGGCAGGTCGAGGTCGTTGACGCCCAGGAACCAGTTGTACCCGCGCGTCGCCTCAGCCAGCCAGTGGCGATCGCCGGTGGCGTCGAACGCCGCCGCACACGCCTCAACGGTCGCCTGCGCCTCAAGCGGTTGCTGATCGTGCGGCAGCGGCTCGGCATATTCGCGACCAAAACTTTCCGAGCCGATGGCGCGAAAATGTCCTTCGGGCGAGGTCTGCTTCGACATGATCCAGGTCAGCGTCTCAATTCCGCAATCAATCAGGTCCTGCCGACCGAGCGCGTGGCCGGCGCGGATCAGCGCCTCGGGCAGGCGCGCATTGTCGTAGGCGAGCACGATTTCGAACCAGCCCCATTCGGGCCGGCGCGCCGCGTCGAGCAAAGCCAGATGCTGGTCGGGAAAGCGCTCCAAAATCTCGAGCGCGAGCGGGTGGTTGGGCGAGGCCTGCAGCATCGCCGCGGCGCCCAGCATCGCGAACGATTGCGCGCGCGGACTGCCGAGTTCGAACGCGAGACTCGCCGTCATGTCGAACATCGCGGTCGCCCAGTCGCGATGCTTGGGCTCGACCGCGTCGCGCGCCGTGACGCCCAGCGCCCAGAGCGTACGACCGTTTGAGTCCTCCGACCCCACGTCCTCGCACCAGGTACGATCAAAATTCATGAAGTTGCGAAAACGGCGCTTGTCCGGGTTCCACGCATATTGGACGAACGACGCGTAGATCGTTGTCCACTTGTCGCGCGTTACCGCGTCGACGTCGGCCATTTGGCTCATCAGGATCAGCGCGCGGGCGTTGTCGTCGATGCAATAGCCGTGGCGGCGATCGGGGATCGAAAAGATCGAATGCTGGAGCATGCCGGTCGAATCGCTCATTCGTTCAACGGCGGCGAGGTCGGGAGGCAACACCTTTGGCGTCGGCACCGTCCCAGATGACAGGCGTTTGGGCTGCGCCTCGATGCTGCGTGCGACTTCGATCATGGCCTTCTCCGCCACGGCGGGCCAGATCATGGTGCGCCCCCGTGCATAGGCGCGCTGCGAGAGCCGGCCCAGGTTGCGCTCGCTGCCGAGCAGGTCGTTGATCTCGCGCGCAAAGGCGGCGACATCCTTGAAATCGACGAGGACACCGTGTCCGTCGGCGAGGATTTCGGTCGCGTGTACGTACGGCGTCGACACCACCGCTTTGCCGACGCCGACCGCGTAGGAAAGCGTCCCGCTCGTGATCTGCGCGGGGTTCAGGTACGGCGTCGCGTAAATGTCCGCGGCCTGGAGATAGTCGATCAGATCGTCGTGATCGACGAAGGCGTCGATGAAGGCGACGTTGTTATCGATGCCGAGGTCACGCGCCTGCGCCTTCAACCGGTCGCGGTACGCCTCACCCTCGTGAGCGACGAGGCTCGGGTGCGTCGCGCCCAGCACGACGTACATCGCGTCCGGGTGCTGCGCGACGACTGCGGGCATCGCCTCGATCACCGTCTCGATCCCCTTGCCGGGGCTGAGCAGGCCGAAGGTCAGGATGATGCGCTTCCCCTGCCAGCCGAACCGCGCCTTGAACGTGTCCGGTGACACGAACGCACGATCGGGAACGCCGTGCGGGATCACCGAAATCGATGACGGAGCAGCGCCGTAGACGCGCTGCAGGATGTCGCGCCCGCGCTCGGCCATCACGATCACCTTAGAGGCGCGGCGCAACAGCCCTTCCAGTACGGCACGCTCCTGCGTGCTCGGCTTCTCGAGCACGGTATGCAGCGTGACGATCAACGGCACGTTGGTGCGGTCGATCAGATCAAGGATGTGCGCACCCGCGTCGCCGCCGTAGATGCCATATTCGTGCTGCACCCACAAAGCCTGTGCGCCGCTCGCCTCGATCGCGCGCGCGGTGGCGAGATAGGCTGAGCGGTCGTGCTGCGGGATGGCGCCCGTGACCGCCTCGGGATAATCGTAGCGGCCGGGATGATCATCCATCGCGTAAACGTCGACGCGCAGATCGGGGTAGCGCTTTCGCAGCGCTTCGTAGGTGTCGGTCGTGAACGTGGCGATGCCGCACTTGCGCGGCAGGAAATTCCCGATCAGGGCGATATGCTTGACCGCGCCCGGTTCGACCGACTGCTTCATCCTTCAACCTTTGCTGACCCAGCGGCGCCCGGCGCGGACCTCCACCTGGCTCAACTAACGAGTTGATCAGACTTTGGTTGCACCATCATTTTGCAGTGCAACATGGATCAAGCGGAGCGTCAACCGCGACCGCGATAGCCGGGGACGCCCTGATCGGGCAGCCACAGTCCTTCGGGCGGCGTCCCCGATTGCCAGAACACGTCGATCGGCATGCCCCCGCGTGGGTACCAATACCCGCCGATCCGCAGCCAGCGCGGGCTCATCTCGCGGAACAGCCGCTCGCCGATGCCGACGGTGCAATCCTCGTGAAACGCATTGTGGTTGCGGAAACTGCCGAGGAACAGCTTCAAGGATTTTGACTCGACGATCGTTTCGTCGGGTACATAATCGATGACGAGATGCGCGAAGTCGGGCTGGCTCGTGACCGGGCACAGCGACGTGAATTCGGGCTGGGTGAAGCGGATCAGGTAGGTCTGGTTCGAACGCGGATTGGGGACGTAGTCGAGCACCGCTTCTTGCGGAGATGTGGGCAGCGGCACGGACTGGCCGAGGTGGGTCGGGGCAAGTGTCATGCGCGGCGAGATAGGTGCGCGCGTGGCCGGCGTCACCTGCCGTTTGTTTCGTGCTTCCTCCCGCGCTAAGGCGCGACCCGATCATGGCCGACCAACCCGACACCACGCGCGACTGGCGCGACACCGTCTTCCTGCCGAAGACCGACTTTCCGATGAAGGCAGGCCTCGCGCAGAAGGAGCCCGCGATCCTGGCGCGGTGGCAGCAGATGGGGCTGTACGACCGGCTACGCCGCGAGCGTGCCGGGCGGACACGCTGGATCCTGCACGATGGCCCTCCCTACGCCAACGGCGACATCCACATGGGCCATGCGATGAACAAGGTGCTGAAGGACGTGATCGTCCGCAGCCGTTCGCTGATGGGCTATGACGCGCCCTACGTGCCGGGCTGGGACTGCCACGGCCTGCCGATTGAGTGGAAGGTCGAGGAAGCCTATCGCGCGAAGAAGCTCGACAAGGACCAGGTGCCGGTCGACCAGTTCCGCGCCGAATGCCGCGCGTACGCCGACAAATGGGTCGCGGTGCAGGCGGACGAGTTCCAGCGGCTGGGCGTAATGGGCGACTGGGCCGACCCATACCTCACCATGAAATACGAGGCCGAGGCGACGATCGCGGGCGAGCTCTTGAAATTCGCCGAGAGCGGCCAGCTCTATCGCGGCGCGAAGCCGGTGATGTGGAGCCCGGTCGAGAAGACCGCGCTCGCCGAGGCCGAGGTCGAGTATGAGGACGTCGTGTCGACGCAGATCGACGTCGCGTTTGAGATCACCGAGGCGCCCAACGCACCCGAGCTGGTCGGCGCGCACGCGGTCATCTGGACGACGACGCCGTGGACGATCCCGGTCAATCAGGCGTTGGCGTATGGGGGAGACGTACATTACCACGTCTTCCAAGATGAAAGCGGACGCCGCTTCCTGCTAGCTTTCGATTTAAAGGAGCAATTTGAGCAGCGCTCAGGGCTAAGCCTGACGACAGTTCCAGACTCAATCGACGATAACGTTTCCGATCTGCAGAAGATCGTTCATCGACAGGTCTCAGGCTCACAACTCGCCGGCGCGCTCGCCCGCCACCCGATGCATCACCTCGGCGGGTTCTTCGCCAAGCCGCGGCCGTTGTTGCCGGGCGACTTCGTGACGACCGATGCCGGCACCGGGCTCGTCCACATGGCGCCCGACCACGGCGAGGACGACTTCCTGCTGTGCAAGCAATATGGGATCGAGCCGGTGTTCGCGGTTGATGGCGCGGGTTTCTACCGCGCGGACTGGGCGTGGCTGGGTGGCCAGGGCAGCGTCATCAACAAGAAGTTCGTGTCTGCCGAAGGGCCGATCTGCGCCGACCTGCGCGAGGTAGGCGCGCTGCTGGCGGCGTCGGATGACTTCAAGCACAGCTATCCGCATTCATGGCGGTCGAAGGCGAAAGTGATCCAGCGCGCGACCCCGCAGTGGTTTATTCCGATGGACCTGCCCGCTGGCGCGGCGCGGGCGGCGGGGATCTCAGGAGAGCAAGATCAGGCGGACCGTACCGGGCAGCCGCTCTCCCAACCCTCTCCTCGGGGGGAAGAAGGCTTTGATGGGGACAACGCACCCACCCTGCGCAACCTCGCGCTCGACGCGATCGCGCGGACGCGGTGGGTGCCGGCGCGCGCGGAGAACCGGATCACCGCGATGGTGGAGGGGCGGCCCGACTGGGTGATCTCGCGCC
>NZ_CAJYVU010000125.1 GCF_913778135.1 uncultured Sphingomonas sp.
TCGGCCGCCTGAAGGACTGGCGCCGCGTCGCCACCCGCTACGACCGCTGCCCCATCGCCTTCTTCTCTGCCGTCGCCCTCGCTGCCACCGTCATCTTCTGGCTGTGATCAACGAGTCCTGACCCTAGCTTGGCGCCGGCTAAGACGCCCGCAACCGCCCCGGCGATGCCGCCCATCACCACGCCCGCAACCGCTCCAACTGCGGCACCAGCAGGTCCTGCGGCAAGCCCAGCAACTGCGCCGATAGATGCCCCTGCCTCCGCTCCTGCGGCGGCGGCTGTCGTAGCGGTCGCAGCTGCGGTGACTACGCCAGCGGCACCACCAGCAGCACCCGCAATGCCACCGATGGCTCCGCCCGTCCGCTCTCCCGCCTTCCGGCGCTCAATATTCGTCGATCCACACTTCGGACAGGCAGTAGGCATGCTTTGCAATCCCCCACGTCGCTCTCGATATGGCGCGCAGCAGTAGTTACCCGCAAGTCAAATTCTCAGATTACGTGAAAGACTGAGACTACATCCACCGCGTTATCACATGAGATTGAAAGCGCATATATGGGGCGCTTTGAATAGATCACTGTTTACGCCATAGTAACCATCAGCCACTTGCTAAGATGCGTTCCTTAATGAAGTCTGGATAGTGGGCATTCTTGCCTTTCTGTCCAGCAAAACCGAGACGAGAGTATATCTCACCCCCTATACCAGGGACGATATTTCCGCTCTCATCTTTCTCATCATCGGTCGCAAGCAGCCAGTATTGAAATTTGCTCGCTATTTCATCTTCAAACTCAGAGGCAAGACGATCTTCCGCGCCCTTATATATAACGGGCGCCATAATGTGGATCTGCCGGGGGCTAGCGTCCTCAAGCAGATGCATCAGGTTTGTTTTAACGACGCAGGCACCCGAGATGATCGACTTTACAACAATCAGATGCTCAAGCTCCTCCGGTATCGGTTCACGGTACTCGTTAACGATCGGTGCGATGTCCAATCCCTTCAGACCGCTAGGCTTCTTCCGGGTGTTCCAGAAGCAAGCCACCGAGGTGAGCGCGTGGGCCTGCTGAAGGGCCTCAGCGATACCCGCTGCCAGGTAGTCCGCGTCTTCGACGGTAACGGCTAGATACACCGTTTGCCCGGATACGCTGTTCAGACGCGCAAAAGAGCGGCCGAGGGCGCGACCAACCTCGCGCATGGCCTTGCCATATGCGTCAGCCGAGAGTTCGAGATTAGCCAAGAGGCCAAGCGCTTTGATCGCGTCGAGACCAGCCGCGTCTGCCAACGGAGATAGAATGCGCGTGCTCATACGTGCGCCTTCAGCACATCGAAAAAGCCGAAAAAGTCGGTCGGCGCAGCTCTAACAAGCGCCTGCACGAACGAGTCGAACTGGACGGTGTGGCAGTGGTATTCCGCAACGCCGCGCTGCATGCCATCTCGCCATTCATAGCCGAAAAAGTTCTTGTGTATGTAGAATCGAAGTCCGGGCACATTGTCGAGTACTTTTTTGCATCCGTGGGCATAGCGTATGGAGGCTTTAAAGGTGCCACGACGCCCCCCGGCGCGTGCGCTGCCTGGTTGACGAGCGCTTCCAAGGTCTGATCGCCTGTCGAACCAATCCACGTACCAAGCAGCATGGGCCATACCTGCTCACGTGCGACGCGCTCAGGCGGCCTTGGGCTAAGCGCTGCAAGCGCGTCGCTAAGATCGGTGAGTTTCGCGATGAGGTCGACGTCACTCAACCCTTCCGGGAAAGCTAATACGTCTACTTCAGAGATGTCACCTGGCCGAGATGCCGTCAAAGCTGCGCGTTGGGCCTCATTGCTTACCACCAGCCGGTACGCAGCGGTAATCCCGCTGGCCGCATCAAGGAGTCGCTGCATCCGGAAGTCGTCGGACAACGGGTGGTCGCCAGTGTTCCAGCTCGCTCCCCCGCTTTTCAGCTGCTCAAGGGTCCGCCCGGTAACACGCCCGGTGATGAAGTCGTCCACAAAGCAGAGCACCTGATCGTGGAAGGTGACCTTGGTCCCATCGTCCCCCTTCGCATGCGCTTCCGCCGCGGCCAACGCGATGCGGTAGGCACCGTAGGAGGTTTCGAAGTCTCGGCCCTTCGCGCTCGATCGGCCACCACGGTTTTTGTTTTGCGCCTAATTAGCCGCATCACTCCCCAGTGTGCTCTCAATCGTCGCTGAGTCGTACATCCGCCACCCTCGGGATTGGTGTCTGAAACGCACTATGGGGTCGAGTGTGGGAACGCTAAGAACGCTGCCCGCTAAAAACACAGCTGATGCAGTGCCTTAGCCTCAGGGAAATGGATGCCCGACAAGGACTCGAACCTTGATTGACGGAGTCAGAGTCCGCTCTCTTACCATTAGAGGATCGGGCAACGAGGGCGCGTCTCTATGCCGGGTCTCCGCGACTGTCAACGCCCATTTTGCCATGCCGCTTGCCGTGCTCAAGCAGCGCTGCTAGCCTGTGTTCCAAGCACCGGCGGATCGCTGTTCGAGCGGTTTCGTGACGGAAGAAAAAAGTGAGATTGACGGCAATGGTGGAAATTCCCGCCGAATTGCCGCGCCGGCGGGACTCCGCTCCCGCCCGTTCGGCAAGGCAGCAACCGGCGCACCCGCGCGGCGGCTTTGCACGGCATTACGCCGCGCTCGACCTTGGCACCAACAATTGCCGGCTGCTGATCGCGCGCCCGCAGGGCGAGGGCTTCGCGGTCGTTGACGCGTTCTCGCGCATCGTACGGCTGGGCGAGGGGCTCGCCTCGTCCGGAAAGCTGTCGGATGAGGCGATTGAGCGCACGATTGCGGCGCTGAAGGTTTGTTCGGACAAGCTCCGCCGCCGCAACGTGACGCTGGCGCGCTCGGTCGCGACCGAGGCATGCCGCCGGGCGTCGAACGGGCACGACTTCATCGCGCGCGCCTATGACGAGACGGGCATCCACCTCGACATCATCTCCGCCGAAGAGGAAGCACGCCTCGCGGTGCTCGGCTGCCACGCGCTGCTCGAACCCGGCACGGGCCCCGCGCTGGTGTTCGACATCGGCGGTGGCTCGACCGAACTGGTGCTGATCGACACGCGCGGCACCGTGCCGACGGTCAAGGACTGGCATTCCGCGCCCTGGGGCGTCGTCTCGCTGACCGAGAGCGCGGGCGGCGGCGACAGCGCGGCCGAGCGCGCGGCGAGCTACGCCCGGATGCGCGCGCTGGTACGCGACAGCTTCGCGCCCTTTGCCGCGCGCTTGCCGTCGCCCGGTGAGCGCCCACGACTGCTCGGCACCAGCGGCACCGTGACGACGCTGGCGAGCGTCCATCTCGAGCTGGAGCGGTACGACCGCGCCAAGGTCGACGGGCTGATCGCGCCGGCTGCGGCGATGCGGCGGATCAGCCAGGATCTCGCCGGCATGTCGATCAGTGAGCGCGCACGTTTCCCCTGCATCGGGCGCGAGCGCGCCGATCTGGTGGTGGCGGGCTGCGCGATCCTTGAGGGCATTCTCGATCTGTGGCCGGCCGAGCGGCTGGGCATCGCCGACCGCGGCATTCGCGAGGGCATCCTGCGTCGATTGATGGAAGCACGCTGAGTTTATGTCGAGAGGAGGATCAGGCGGTCGCACCCGCGTCCGCACCGCGCGCGGGCGCAGCGCGCAGTCGACCCGCTGGCTGGAGCGCCAGCTGAACGACCCTTATGTCCGCAAGGCCAAGGCGGAGGGGTATCGCAGCCGCGCAGCGTACAAGCTGCTCGAGCTCGACGAGCGGTTCGGTTTCCTGCGCGGGCAGAAGAAGATCATCGATCTCGGCATCGCGCCGGGCGGATGGAGCCAGGTGGTGAAGCGCCGCACCCCCGCCGCGACCGTGGTCGGCATCGACCTGCTGCCCGTCGATCCGATCGACGGCGTGACGATCCTGCAGATGGACTTCATGGACGATGCCGCGCCCGATCAATTGACCGAGGCGCTGGGCGGGGCCGCCGACCTCGTCCTGTCCGACATGGCGGCGAACACCGTCGGCCACCAGCAGACCGATCACCTTCGCACGATGGCGCTGGTCGAGGCCGGGCTCGCCTTTGCGATCGACGTGCTGCGCCCGGGCGGTGCCTATGTCGCCAAGGTGTTCGCGGGCGGCGCCGATGCCGATCTGGTTGCTGAGATGAAGCGCAACTTCACCACCGTGAAGCACGCCAAGCCGCCCGCCAGCCGCAAGGATTCGTCCGAATGGTACGTGATCGCGCAGGGGTTCAAGGGACGTGCGGACGCGGTCGAGCAGGTGTCGGACAACGCCGACGCATGATGCGCTTGCATCCGGTGCGCGGTTCGGGCGTTGAAGTTACGTCCTGATCGGCGCTGCAACCGGTTTGTCGCAGTGATCCACGCGGGCGTATCTGCGTAATCGCGCCGGAACAGTCGTCCGGTACCCCCAACCCGCTCGCTGAGGAGGGTCGCCGTATGAGGCCGGAAACGCTGAGTGAAGGTCAGGAGCCGGACGGTGCAGAGGCGCTCGCCGCAGCGCGGCTGGGAATCGCGCCGGCACGATTCAGCACCGCTAGCGACAAGGCCGGGCTCGACGCCTTGTGCCGCTTCGCCGCCGAAGCCTATTTCGACAACCCGCTGCCCGCGATGTTCAAGGAACGGCTGTTCGTGCGCCTGTCGCAGGCAGCCGGGGTGCGATACTGCCTGGTGCGTCACCTCAGCCGCCTGACCGGCAACGGTTTCCCTGCCGGTGACCGCCACGTCGTTCCCGACGCGCCCGCATCCGCGGCAGCATTGCTCGCGCGACCTTTCTTCGGCGAAGTCGATGTCGAGATGTTGACCGCCGCAATCCGCGCGCACGACCATCTGCCCGAGCTGCCGATAGTGGGATCGGAAGCCGAGGGCGTGTTGATCGACGCGCTCGCCTGCACCTTCACCCATCCGCGTACCGCCGTGCCGGTGGCGGAAGCGCTGACCGAAGCCATTGGCGCGACCTGGTACGCGCAGATAGTGGCGCTGTTGTCCTACGTGCGCGCCGAACATTTCTGGGCGCTGGCGCATCCGGAGCTGTCGTGCGCCGACGATCTGGCGCTGATCGAGCGCTGCTCACCCGAGCTGGCGGCAATGCTCGATGGCGGGTCCGCTCCCGTACCGGGAACACAGGAGTCAGAGGATGGTGCCAGGCGCGCGCGTGGTTCCGACGAGCTGCAACGGCTGCTCGACTATACCGCGTTCGGCATCATGGCGCTGACCCGCGACGGTGTGCTGGTCGAGGCGAACGACCGCCTGCTGGCGAAGCTTGGGCGAGGGCGCGAAGAACTGATCGCCGGAACGTTGAGTTGGGCTGGGCTGATCGCGCCCGAGCATGCGGTGGAAAGCCGGCATCACTTCACCGCCTTTGCCGCCACCGGCAAGATGGGGCCGTTCGAGACGCAGTTCCTGCTACCCGACGGCACGCGCAAATGGGTGCTGATCGCAGGTCGCGAGCTGGTCGACGGAACGCTGGTCGCATTCGCGATCGACGTCGACGCGGGCAAGCGCGCCGAGGCTGCGCTTGCGGAGAGCGAGGCGCGCCACCGCGCGCTGATCGAGGGTATTCCGCAGCTGGTCTGGCGCGCGGTCGACGGCGGCGAGTGGACGTGGTCGAGCCCGCAGTGGAGCGAGTTCACCGGGCTGAGCGCGCGCGATAGCCTGGGGTTCGGCTGGGAGGCGGCGGTGCACCCGAGCGACCGGGCGGCCGCGCGCGCATTCTGGCAGACGGCGGAGCTGACCGGGCGGTTGGAGATGGAAAGCCGCATCCTTCACGCCGCGACCGGCGAGTATCGCTGGTTCGCAACCCGCGCGACCCCGGTGCGCGACGATGCGGGGGAGATCACCGAGTGGCTCGGCACCTCCACTGACGTTCATGATCTGCGCACCATGCAGGAACGCTACGTCCGGCTCGCGGCGGAATTGCAGCACCGCGCCCGCAACATCCTGTCGGTCATTCGCTCGGTGTTCAACCGCACCGCAGAGGCGACCGAGGATCGCGCGGACATGATCGACCATTTCCGCGGGCGGCTGGACGCGCTGGCGCGCACGCAGGTGACCGTCACCCGCCACCCGGACGGCGTTGCCGACCTGGAGACGCTGGTGCGCGACGAGTTGATCGGCGTCGGACTGGGCGATGCCGAGCGCGTGACGATCACCGGCCCGGATGTCGCGCTGCCGCTCGCGCTGTCCGAGGCGATGGGGCTGGCGGTGCATGAGCTGACCACGAACGCGGTGAAGTTCGGCGCGCTGAAATCCAGCGGCGGCGCGCTCGATATCCGCTGGCGCTTTGACATGGATCATAGCGGCGCACGGGCGCTGGATTTCACATGGCAGGAACGCGGCGTTCCCGCGGTGGCGACCAACCCCACTCGCGACGGCTTCGGGCGCGAGGTCATCGAGCAGATGCTGCCCGAACGGCACGGCGCGACGACCAGCCTGTCGTTCCAGGGCGGCGGGGTGCATTGCTCGATCCGCATGCCGCTGCCGCAAGGAGACGGGTGATGCAGCGTGAGCGGATGCGTGACATGAATGGACGGCTCACCAAGGCACGCGCGCAGATGGTAGAGATCGAGTTCCCGATCGCGTCCGTGCCAACACGGCATGCCCAGACGGTGAGTGGAACATCTGCCTTTGGCATGAACCCGACACCCGTCACCTCGGCGGCGATCGATGATCGCTTCGCCGCAACGCAGGTTCCGCATCGCGCCAACCTGAGTTATGACCCTAAAACACGACCCGATCGTAGCCGCGCACCGGCGCGTTTGATCGGACTATGTTCGCGAGCAATCTCGACCGACGCAATTTCCGCAGTGGGCGGGCAGGGAGGCAACACATGATCAACGCCCGCCGCAACAGCGAAGAACGGTCAACCGCGCGCTTGAGCCTGTCGCAGCGCGCGCCGCTCGACAACGAGGCAGTGCGCCTGCTGGAGGAGGCAGCGCGCACATCCTACGCCTTGCGCGCGCGTCAGGAGCTTCTTGTCGCCGGAAATCCGATCGAGGCGCCGCTCATCCTGCTCGACGGCTGGGCCGCGCGCGTGCGCATCCTGCCCGACGGACGGCGGCAGATCGTCAGCCTGCTCCTCCCCGGCGAGATCACGGGATTGAGCGACTTGGCCCAACCGTTGTCGAGCGCGACGATCGTCGCGCTGACGCCGGTGCGCGTTTGTGCCGCCCCGCCATGCGGCGCATCGGCCGCGCTCGACCTCGCTTATGCCGTCAGCCGCGCGCACGACGAGGCGTTCCTGCTCGCCCAGATCACGCGGCTTGGACGGATGAACGCGCAGGAACGGATCATGGACCTGCTGCTCGAACTGCGCGACCGGCTCGATCACGCCGGACTCGTCCATGACAACAGCTTCGACGTGCCGCTGACGCAGGAAACCATGTCGGACGCGCTCGGTCTGACCCCGGTCCATGTCAACCGCATGCTCCAGGCCGCGCGCAAGGCGGGGGATCTGGTGTGGACGGGCAAGCGGATCACGCTCAGCGATCCGGCGCGCTCGGCGCGCGAGCTCGGCCGCGTGCCGTTGCTCGTCCGTGCTGGCTGACGCGGCGGCCGAACGGCGCGGGGTGGCGGAAACCCTTTCGGCTGCTCGACCATTGAGCGGGCACGAAGGAGTTCTCGCGTCATGCTCAAGCCCGCCATTCTCGCCGCGATCGGTGCCGTCGCGCTCGCCGGCTGTCAGGAACAGATCGACCGTCAGGCGGATCGCCAGGCCGACCGGATCGGCAATGCGATGGCGGATGACGTCAACGATGCCGCCGCCAACGTATCGGGCAGCCTCGATAATCTGAGTGACGCGATCCGCGGTCAGGCGAACCGGGTCGGTGCGCGCGCGGTCGACGAGGCGGCGAACCAGACCAGCCGAGCGGCGAACGACCTCGCCGACCAGATCCGTCGCCACGGCGACCGCGCGGTCGACGACATGGGCGCCGCGCTGCAGGGGGCGGGCGCTTCGCTACGCGACCGCGACGCTCCGCGCGAACCGGTTGAGGATCGCGGCTACGACGACGGCGGTCGCCGCGACGATCGGCGCTGAGCGCCATCGGCGATCTTAGGCCTCGTTCAGCCCTTAAGCTTCGTTCAGCAACGCGCGCGATTCGGCGCTTGCCCAGTCGCGCTCACCGGTAACGCGCCACACCTCGCGCCCACGCTTGTCGTACAGGATCGTGGTCGGCAAATTGGCGTTCAACGCCAGGCTGAGCCCCAATTGCGGATCGTACATCGGCTCGATCGCCGACAGGTGACGATCGGCGAAGAAGGCGCGCGCCTTTTTCGGGTCCATATCCTCGCTCACCGCGACGAAGCGGACGCGGCCCGACGATGCCTTCGCCGCGGCATCAAGCGTCGGCATTTCCTTCACGCACGGCGCGCACCATGTCGCCCACAGGTTGACCAGCGTCGGCTTGCCGCCGAACGCCTTGACCGTCAGCGGCTTGCCTGCCGCATTGGCAAAGGCGGCGGCGGGTGCCGCCTCGCCCTTGTGGCTGCGATCGACCGTTCCCGCCTTTTGCGCCGACGCGGTCGAGGGGGGTGCTTCGTCGGCGCTTGGCGCGCTGACCTGCTCCGTCGTCTGGTTCGCCACCGCTTGCCCGTTACCCGATGCGGGCTTATCGCAACCCGCGATCGTCGTCGCGATCCCGAGGAGAAGTACGATCGCCGAGCGCGCTGACATGAACGGTTCCAATCAGATGTGGGGCGGGCGGTTCGCCGAAGGGCCGGCGGCCGTGATGCGCGAGATAAATGCCTCCATCCCCTTCGACAAGCGAATGTGGCGGCAGGACATCGCCGGCAGCCGCGCGCATGTCGCGATGCTGGGCGCGCAGGGTATCGTCGCGCCGCAGGACGCAGCCGCAATCGCCGCCGGGCTCGACCAGGTTGCCGCAGGCTACGAGGCCGACGGCGTGCCGGTCGATCTCGCGCTCGAGGACATCCACATGGCAACCGAGGCGCGGCTCGCCGACGTGATCGGCCCCGTCGCCGGTCGGCTCCACACCGCGCGCAGCCGCAACGACCAGGTCGCGACTGATTTCAAACTCTGGGTGCGCGACGCGACTGATCAGGTGCTCGCTGCGCTCTCTGCACTCGACACCGCACTGCTCGCGCGCGCCGAGGAGCATGCCGACAGCGTCATGCCCGGCTTCACCCACCTGCAATCGGCACAGCCGGTGACGCTCGGCCATCATCTGATGGCGTATCACGAGATGATCGCGCGCGACGCGAGCCGTTTTGCCGACAACCGCGCGCGCGCCAACCTGTGCCCGCTCGGCTCGGCGGCGCTGGCGGGCACCGGCTTCCCGCTCGACCGACACGCCACCGCCGCGGCACTCGGGTTCGACGCGCCGACGCGCAACTCGCTCGACGCGGTCAGCGACCGCGACTTCGCGCTCGATTACCTGATGGCGGCGAGCCAGTGCGCGCTGCATCTCTCGCGTTTGGCCGAGGAGTTCGTGCTGTGGGCGTCGCAGCCGTTCGGCTTCGTCAGCCTCTCCGACCAATGGTCGACCGGCAGCTCGATCATGCCGCAGAAGCGCAACCCCGACGCTGCCGAGCTGGTGCGCGGCCATGCCGGGCGGATCACCGGCTGCCTCGTCAGCCTGATGGTGACGATGAAGGGCCTGCCGCTGGCGTACTCAAAGGACATGCAGGACGACAAGCCGCCGGTGTTCGAGGCGCACGACCTCTTGGGCCTGTGCCTCGCCGCAATGACGGGCATGGTCGAGAGCGTCACGTTCCGCACCGACCGGATGCGCGCCCTCGCCGAGAGCGGGTTCGCGACCGCGACCGACCTCGCCGACTGGCTGGTGCGCGAGGGTGACGTGCCGTTCCGCGAAGCGCACCACATCACCGGCCGCGCGGTCGCGCGCGCGGAAAGCCTCGGCGTCACGCTCGACCGCGTACCGCTCGCCGATCTGCAGGCGATCGACCGCCGCATCGACGCGCGCGTGTTCGACGTACTGTCGGTCGACGCCTCGGTCGCCAGTCGGACGAGCTTCGGCGGCACCGCACCCGCCAACGTGCGCGCGGCGATCCGGGCCGCTCGGGGAGAGAATGCATGAAGGCTGTTCTGCTGATCGCCGCCGCGCTGCCGCTTGCCGCGTGCGGCTCGACGCAGGATCTGAAGCCTGCCCCCGGTGCCGCACTGCCCGTCGCGCCGCGCGGAGCAAGCGCTACGCCGACGATCGACCAACTGCTCACCCCTTCGGTGCAGGCACGCCCGACCCGCAGCAACGAGCTGCTGACCCAGTCCAAGCCTCGCAAGCCCGACGAGTTCGACCTGCCCCCGCAATGACCCATTTCCATCATCAGAACGGTGCCTTGTGGTGCGAGGGCGTACCCTTATCGCGCATCGCAGACGAGGTCGGCTCGCCCGTCTACGTCTATTCCGCGGCGGCGTTTCGTGACCATGCGCGCAACTTTCGCGGTGCATTGTCGGGGGTGGCGCGCAAGCACCTGGCTTACGCGATCAAGGCCAATCCGAATATCGCGGTGCTGCGCCTGCTCGCCGCCGAAGGCTATGGCGCGGACGTCGTCTCGGGCGGCGAGATGGCGCGCGCGCTGGCGGCCGGCATGCCCGCCGCCGACATCGTCTTCTCGGGCGTCGGCAAGACGCCGGCCGAGCTGACGCGCGGGTTGGATGCCGGGATCGGGCAGTTCAACATCGAGCTGGAGGAGGAGGGCGTCGTGCTCGCCCGCCTCGCCGCCGAACGCGGGACAACCGCGCGCGCGGTGCTGCGCGTCAACCCGGACGTGGACGCGGGCACGCACGCCAAGATTTCGACGGGCCGCAAGGAGAACAAATTCGGCGTGCCGATCGACCAGGCCGCGGCGATGTTCGCGCGGCTGTCGGCGCTGCCCGGGCTCGACCTCCAAGGCGTCGCGATCCACATCGGCAGCCAGCTGTTCGATCTCGCCCCGCTCGAAGCGGCGTACATGCGCGTCAAGGCGCTGGTCGACGAGCTGCGCGCCGCCGGCCACCGCATCACGCGAGTCGACCTCGGCGGCGGCTTGGGCGTCGCCTACAAGGCCGACGATCGCCCGACGCCGCCGGCCGATTACGGCGCGATGGTGGAGCGGGTCACGCGCGGCTGGGATGTCGAGCTGATGTTCGAACCCGGCCGCGTCATCGCGGCAAACGCGGGCGTGCTGCTGACGCGCGTCATCTGGGTCAAGCCCGGCGTGGTGAACCCCTATGTCATCGTCGACGCGGCGATGAACGACCTCGCGCGCCCCGCGCTCTACGACGCGTGGCACGACTTCGCGGCGGTCACT
The DNA here is from genome assembly GCF_913778135.1 of uncultured Sphingomonas sp. Classification (GTDB taxonomy): domain Bacteria; phylum Pseudomonadota; class Alphaproteobacteria; order Sphingomonadales; family Sphingomonadaceae; genus Sphingomonas. The sequence continues at coordinate 11,265 of NZ_CAJYVU010000125.1, forward strand.
CCGTCAGGCGAGCGCATGACCGCCAATATCGCCGGGCCGGTGTGCGAGACCGGCGACACCTTCGCGATGGCGCGCGAGATCGACCGCGTCGCGAGCGGCGATCTCGCTGTCTTCCACAGCGCAGGCGCGTACGGCGCGACGATGGCGTCGACCTACAACAGCCGCGCGCTCGTGCCCGAGGTGTTGGTCGACGGCGACCGCTACGCCGTGGTTGCCGATCGCATCGCCGCTGAGACGATCCTGGCCGCCGAGCGCGTGCCGGAATGGCTGTGATCTTCGGAGCGTTTGGGTGAGCGACTGGCCCGCGCTGCCGATCTTCGTTCGCCTGTCCGGCCGCGCGGTCGTGCTGGTGGGCGAGGGTGAAGCCGCCGACGCCAAGCGCCGTCTGCTCGAACGCGCCGGCGCGGTAATCGTGGGAGAGGATCGTGCGGACGAGGCGCGACTGGCGGTCGTCGCCGACGACGAACCCGCCGCGCACCGGCTCAAGCAGCGCGGCCTGCTCGTCAACGTCGTCGACCGACCCGAGCTGTGCGATTTCACGCTACCCGCGATCGTCGACCGCGCACCGGTGCTGGTCGCGGTCGGTACCGGCGGCGTGTCGGCGGGGCTCGCCGCTGCGGTGCGCCAGCGGCTGGAGGCGATCCTGCCCGCGCGGCTCGGCCGATTGGCAGAAGCGCTGCACGCTGCGCGCGGAGCCTTGCGCGCGCGCTTTCCCGAGACGGCGGCGCGGCGGCGTGCGATCGGGGCGGCGCTGGCACCGGGTGGCGCGCTCGACCCGATGCGCGACCAAGACGATACGAATGTGGCCGACCGGATCGCCGCTGGTGCAGCACCGCGCGTCGAGCAAATCCGGTTGCGCTCGGTTGATCCCGACGACCTCACCCTGCGCGAGGCACGCTGGCTGGCGCAGGCGGACCGGGTCACCCACCGTGCAGAGGTGCCGAGCGCCGTGCTCGACCGCGCCCGCGCCGATGCGGTCCGCGAACAGACCGGGGTTGCGGTACACGAAAGCTGGGAAGGCCTGACCGTCGACGTATCGCTTGCTGGAGTGCCGGAATGACCGGCTTTGCCTATCGCATCAATGACGGCCATGCAGAGCCGGTGGCGATCGATCAGGCGCTCGGTTGCGGCGCGCCGTTCGTCTGGGTTCACCTCGCCACCACCGCCGAGCATGCGCAGGCGTGGCTGCGCGACAAGGCCAGGCTTGAGCCATTCACCGTTGACGCACTGACCGCGAACGAGACGCGCCCGCGCTGCGAGAAGATGGGCGGCGCAGCAGATGGGGGGGCCTTCCTCAACCTGCGCGGCCGCACCGACGAGGAGATCGAATCCTCCGACATGCTCGCCTCGATCCGCATCTGGGCGGCGAAGGGGCGCGTCGTCTCGGTCACGCGCAAGAAGCTCGTTGCGCTCGACGCGGTGATCGAGGAGGTGAAGACCGGCGCGATCCGCGACCCCGGCGACCTGCTGACCGCCTTCGCGACCGAGATCACCGAGGACCTCGATCCCGTCGTCGCCGACCTGGGCGACTGGCTCGACGATTGCGAGCAGAAGCTTGATGTGAAACGCATCTTCGCGTTGCGCCGCGGCGTCACGCGCGTCCGCTCGGAGGCGATCAATTACCGGCGGTTTCTCAACCCGCAGCGGATCGCGCTCGAACGCCTCGCCACGCTGCCGGGCGACTGGCTGGGCGACGACGACCGCGCGCATCTGTCCGCCGCCGCCGATCGCGCCGCGCGCATGGCGGAGGAGGTCGAGGCGATCCGCGAGCGCGCCAGCGTGGTGCACGAGGCGCTGACCGACCTGCGCGCCGAGCAGCTCGATTCGCGCAGCCTGGTGATCGCGATCGCGGCAATGGTGTTCCTGCCGCTGACCTTTATCACCGGGTTATACGGCATGAACGTCGACGGGCTGTGGTTCGCGCACGAGCCCTGGGCCTTTGACGCGATCGTCGGGCTATGCGTGCTGATCGCGGTCAGCACGACGCTGTTCTTCGTGCGTCACCGCTGGATCGGGCGCGGCACCGGCGCGGAGTGATCCGCGGGCTCACGACGATAGCAGCTTCGCGATCCAGCGGCTGCGCTCGAACTGGCTGCACACGATCGCGATCGCCGCGGTCAGCGGCACCGCGATCAGCGCTCCCGCAATCCCCCACACCCAGCTCCAGAACGTCATCGCGACGATGATCGCCAGCGGGGAGAGCGACAGCTGCTTGCCCTGCAGGATCGGGTAGACGACGTTGCTGATCGTCAGCTGCAGCACCACGAACCCGGCGAAGACGAGCGCGGGCATCTGCCATCCGCCAAACTGGATGAACGCGAAGATCACCGGCGGCACGATCCCGACGATGTTGCCGATCACCGGCACGAAATTGAGCAGGAAGTTGAGGATACCCCAGACCAGCGCGAGTTCCAGCCCGGTCATCCACGACCAGGCCGCGGACGCGACGCCGGTCAGGATGCTGGTCGCGAGCGTGGTGCCCAGATAGCGGCGGATCTGGCGCGAAATCTCCTCGCCCACCTCCAGCATGTCGCGCCGCGCGTGACCGTCGAACATCTCGTACAGCTTGCGCCTGAGCCGCGGTACCTCGGGCAGGCCGAGCACCACGACGATGCCGATGAACCCGACATAGGTGACGAACGCATACACCCCGCTCGCCAGCATCTGCAGCACGCCCATGATCCGCTGTCGATCGATCGTGCCGTTCAAGGGCACGCCGTGCTCCGACGCCGCGCGCGCCATCCGCGCATAGGCCCCCTCGAGCGTGCTCCACTGCGACGACAGCGCCGTGAACACCTGCCCGATCGACAGGTACACCGCGGCCGCGAACGCGCCCAGAATGCCGACCAGCGCCAGCATCGTCAGCGTATAGGCGAGCCACGAGGGCATGAACTTCACCAGCCAGTGCTTGAGCGGCCACAAGGCGGCGACGATAATCGCGGCGAAGGCGACCGGCATCACCACCGCGAACGCGCCGCGCAGCGCGGCGATCAGCAGGATCGCGGTGATGATGCTGAGCAGCCGGTTGCGATACCGGTTCTGTGTCGCAAGGTCGCTCATGTCCGTTTTGTCCCCTCTCGTGCGCGGATCGCCTCGGCGTTCAATCGCGCGCCCAGCAGCAGCGTCCACGCGGACACCAGCAACCACAGCATCAGCACCGCTACCGCCGACAGCGAGCCGTAGGTGTTGTCGAACCGCGCGACGTACGCGACATAGCTGCGGAACGCGAGCGTCGCCGTCAGCCACATCGCCACGCCCGCGATCGTGCCGGGCAGCGCGCGTCGCCACGGCACCGGTCCCGAAGCCGCGGCATAGCGATAGATCAGGATCAGCGCGCCGCCCGCCCCCAGCGTCAGCGACCCGAAAAGGATCACGGTCGACACCAATTGCGCGCCCGGCAGGCCGTCGGGAACGTAGCTCTGCAACAATGCGAGGACGGAGAGCGAGACGAGCGCGGTCAGCACGACGCCCGCGCAGCCGAGCACCAGCAGCGTCGACACGATTTGTCGCCGCCATCCGCGCCGCTCGCGCTCGTTCCAGTAAGCCAGATTGATGCCGTGCAGCATCGAACGCCCCGCACGCCGCGCACTGAACAACGCGACGCCGAGCGATGCGACCAGCGTCACGACCCCGCGCTGATCGAGCACCGGGGAGACGTGCAGGCTACGCACCACGATCCGCTGCGCGTCGGGCGGCAGGATCGCGGTCAACTGCGCCAGATTCGCGGCAACCATCGCTTGCGACACGAACAGCCCATAAGTCGCCGCAATCAGTCCGATCAGCGGAACGAGTGCGAGAAACGCCGCAAAGGCGATCGAACTCGCCGCGATACCGAAATCGTCGCGCACCGCACTGCGGACGGTGCGCGCCGCGATGACGATCCAGTGCGCGGCCACACGCATCGCGATGTGATCGCGCACGCGGCGGAGCGCGGGGAGCTCAGCGATGGTCGCTTCCATGCGCCTCCCGGTTGCCGGACGAGCAGCGGTCAGGCTTCCGGTTCACGTCGCGCGGCACGTTGTTTGTCATCGGGGTCGCATCTCTCCGCGCTAACCGCGCGACGAGGCTCCGCGGTTCCCGTGCGCATCACCGATGCAATGTGAGACCCGATCAGGCGGCGCGCGCCTGTTTCCACGCCTGCGCGATCTCGTCCAGTTCGTCCGCGACGTGACGAAACGGGGCACCCGAATTGCCGATGCTCGCATCGACGACGCGGCGGCGTGCCCCGGCGTAGAGCCGCGCGAGCGTCGCCGACACCTCGCCGCCACGTTCGAAATCCAGCCCGTTCTCCAGCGCGAACAGGATCGCGGTGGCGCGGGTCACGCGCTCGCTCTTGACCGCATAGCGCCCGTTCTCCGCCGCCCAGGCGGAGGTGCGCAGCGCGGCGATCAGTTCCTCGTACAGCAACTGGACGAGCGCCGGGCCGTCCGCGACCGCAGTGCGGCCGGCAAGGTCGATCTCGCGGTACGTGCGCGCCGGATCGCGCAGCATGGCGGATGCATAGGCCATGTCAGTCCTTCGACTTCGACCATTGATCGATCTGCTGCTGCATGAACGACTGGGTCGACTTATACGCCGACACCTTCGCGTTCATGCTCGAGAATTGCTGCGTCAGCCGCGTCGTCATCGAAGCCGCCTGATCGGTCAGCTTGTCCTGCGCATCAGTCACGGTTGCGCGCGATTTCAGGTAATTGGTGTTCGACGCGCCGAGGCCGTAGATCGAGCTGGTCGCGTTGAACTGCAGCGACTGCATCGCCGCGTACAGCCCGCTCGACCCGCCGTAGGAGAAGATCGACTCGACCGCATCGGGATTCTTGGTCATCACCGAGGTCAGCGTCGCGTCGTCGATCTCCAGCAGGCCCTGGCGTGTTGTGCGTACCCCGATGGCGGCAAGCGTGTTGGGCGCGCCGGGAATGGCCGTGTCGCTCAACACCTTGCTGGTCAGCCCCTGCAGCGAGCGCAGCAGGTTCTTCGCCGCCGGATCGGCGCGCAGCACGCCCGTGATCGGGTCGGTCTGATCCTTGATCGTCTGCACGATGCCATTGTAGGTCTCGACGAAGTCGCTGACCGCGTTGGTGATCGCGGTCGTCGGACGGCTCGACGTCAACGTCGTCGTGCCGACAGACGAGAGGTTGAGCTTCGCGCCCGCGATCAGGTCGCTGATCTCGTTGGTCGCGCGCTCGACCGGTACGCCATCCATCGTCAGCTGCGCGTTCTGCGCCGCACTTGAGATCGACATGGGCTTGGAAGAAGAGTCGGAGGCAGTGGGAGGCGCCGCGAGAGGATCAACTGAAAATCGCTTGAGCTCGGGTGTGTCGGCCGAGAGAGAGAAGGCCTGTGCTGCTCCCGTCGCACCCTTCAGCGAGAGATAGGCTCCACCATCGGCATCGGTCACGATCGACGCGGTGACGCCAGACTTCGTCGCGTTGATCGCCGCTGCGATCCCGGACAGCGTGTTGTTGCTGCTGTCGATCTTGATCGGGAAGGTGTCGTCCTTTGCGTCGCCGTCGGCATCAGTACCTTTGATTGACTGCGTACCATCTTCGGCAGTCACGATTGTGCCGATCTTGAGCGTCAGCACGCCCTTGCCGAACTGGCTCGTACCCGGCGTCTGCACCTTCGCACTGACCGCGGTCTGCGCCGTGGCGAGCTGGTTGACCTTGATCGTCGAATTGAGGCCCGACAGCTTCGCACCCGTCAGCGCGGTCGCAGACAGCACGCCCATGTTCGACACAACCGGTTGCGACGCGAGTGTTCCGCTCTTCACCAGCGTTTCCAGCGCCTTGGTGAAATCGGTGATGTTGCTCTTCAGCGTCGACACGGCCGAGATCTGCGACGTGATCGTGTCGAGCTTGCTCGACAACTGCCCCTTCTTGGCCGCGAACTGCGCCTCGACCAGCGAGGTGACGAGGCTGGTCGTATCGACGCCCGATCCCGTCCCCAGCGACGTCAGCAGCGAATTGGTCGCCGAGGTCACGACATTCGCCGTCGACTTCGTCGCAGTGGGCGTCGGCGTGGGCGTCGTGCCGCTCGTGGCGCTGGTTGTCGTGGTCATGGCTGTTCTGATGAAACGACCGCGCGGCCGCGTTCTTTAGCGTTGCTGGATGCCGTTCTCGTCGAAGCGCGCGGTATCGGGCACGTCGATCGGCGGCGGCGTACCGCCTGCGGCCGCATTGACCCCGAACACGAACGCCAGCACGGTCGCGATCGCGAGATACAGATCGTCGCGCACCTCCTGACCCTCGCGGCTGGTGTAATAGACCGCGCGCGCGAGTGCGGGATATTCGAGCACCTGCAAGCCCCGCTCGCCCGCCAGCTCGCGGATCGCCAGCGCGGTCGCACCCCGGCCCTTGGCGACCACCACCGGCACCTGATCGCGCCCGCGATCGTAGCGGAGTGCAACCGCGAAGTGGGTCGGGTTGGTCAGCACGACGTGTGCCTCGCCCACCGCCTTGCGCACGCCTCCCGACAGCATCGCCCGCGCCTGCGCGCGCTGATGCCCCTTCATCTCGGCGTTGCCCTCGCTCTCCTTGTGCTCGTCCTTGACCTCCTGCTTGGTCATGCGGAGCTTACCGAGCAGCTGGATGATCTGCAGCGGCACATCGAGCATCGCGATCCCGACCAGTCCCATCGCCATCACCAGCAGCACGCCGGTCAGCGTCGATCCCAGCGACGAGATCGCCTGATTGATGTTGGAGTAAGCAAGCCCGAAGCTCGACTTCGACACGCCCCACAGCATGTACGCGCCGATGCTGCCGAGCAGGATGACCTTGAGCAGCGACTTGCCGAGCTCGGTCCAGCCGTTCATCCCGAAGATGCGCTTCAGCCCCGATGCCGGGTTGAGCCGCCCGCCCTTGGGGGCGAGCACCGAGGCGTTGAACGACAGGCTGCCGAGCGCGGCCTGGCTGACCACCGCCGCCGCCATCGTGATCGCGAATAATGTGCCGAGCGCGGGGGCGAGCCGCCACCCTGCCTGCACCAGCGGGCGCCACGGCTGGAAATCCTCCACGTCGCCACGATCGAAGGTGAAGCTCGCCGCCATCACCGCCTTGCACGCCGCGATCAGCTGGGGGCCGAAGAAGATCATCCACGCGACACCGGCCAGCACGACGAGCGCAGTGGCGAGGTCCTTCGACTTGAGGACGTCGCCCTTCTCGCGCGCGTCCTTCTTGCGCTTGGCGGTTGGGGCTTCTGTCTTGTCGCCACCCTCCGACATCAGGCGAGCACCAGGCTCTGCGCAGCGGCAAGCGCTTCACGCACGATCACCTGCAGGTAATCGCCCATCGCCGGGAACGCGATCGCGATCGAGACGACCCCGACCGCGAGGCTGGCGGGCAGGCCGATCGCGAACAGGTTGAGCGCGGGCGCCGAGCGCGACAGCATTCCCATGACGAGGTTGAGGCACAGCAGCAAAAAGCCGACCGGCAGCGCCAGCAGCAGTCCGGCGAGAAAGGCGTAGCCGCCGAACAGCGCGATGTCGCGCATCTGCCCCGCCGCCAGCCACGCCGCACCCGGCGGCAGCGCGCGGTAGCTGCGCACGACCATGTCGACGAGCACCAGATGCCCGTCGAGCGACAGGAACAGGAGCGTCAGCATGATCGACAGGAACTGGCCGATCGCAGGCGAAGATCGCCCAGAATTCGGATCGATCATGTTGGCGAAACCGATCCCCATCGCGCCGCCGATAATCTCACCCGCGATCAGTGGTGCTGCGAACGCGATCTGGAGGACGAAGCCGAGCGCGAGCCCGACCAGCGCCTCGGCGACGACCGACAGGATGGTGGTGAGCGTGAAGATTTCCGCCGGCGGCTGGATCGCGTTGGTGCCGAGCACCAGCACCGCGATCGCCCCCGACAGTGCGACGCGAACGGGCAGGGGAACCGACACGTTGCCGAACACGGGCGCGGCGATCAAAGCTGCGCCGACGCGCACCATGACGAACAGCAGCGCCCATAGCTGCGGTTCAATGGCGAGACCGAAACCTAGCATCGCGCAGGGTGCGAGAGGCTGCGTGCCGCAGCCCACGCAACCAAGCGCGGCCGGCAGGCGCGAAGTGCTTGTCCGACGGCGCGGCTCTGCCGCGGCGTGGCTGGATCACGTGGCAAGCGCCGCGGCAAAGCCGCGCCGTCGGTCGGAAGCTGCGCTTCGCCGGCCGGGTTTGCGCCGGACGCGCGGACGTAGCCGCGCTGGCGCTTCACCGCACCAGATCCGGAATACGTGCAAAGATCTCGGTCGTGAAATCGCTCAGCAATCCCAGGATCATCGCACCGAAGATCATGATCGATACCGCGACCACGATCAGCTTGGGCACGAACGACAAGGTCTGTTCCTGGATCGAGGTCGCCGCCTGCACCATGCCGAGGATCAGCCCCGACAATAGCGCCGGGATCAGAATCGGCGCGGCGGCGAGGGCGAGCACCCACATCGTCTGGTTGGCGACGGTCAGGAAGTAATCGGCGTCGGCGAGGGGCTGCATCGGGTGTGTTCCGAGAAGAGTGTCAGGTTGAGGAAGGGTGCGCGTCAGGTCGCGAACGAGTTGGCGAGGCTGCCCATCGTCAGCGCCCAGCCGTCGACCAGCACGAACAGCAGCAGCTTAAATGGCAACGAGATGATCGTCGGCGACAGCATCATCATGCCCAGCGCCATCAACACCGTCGCCACCACCAAGTCGATGACGATGAAGGGCAGGAAGACGAGGAAGCCGATCTGGAACGCGGTCTTCAATTCGCTGGTCACGAACGCAGGGAGCAGCACCGAGTAGGGGATGTCGCGCGGGCTAGCGTAAGGCCCCGACTTCGCCATCTCGGCGAACATCGTCACGTCCTTGACCCGCGTCTGCTTGGCCATGAAATCATGCAGCGGTGCGCCCGCGGTCGAGATCAGCTGCGTGCCGTTCAACCGACCCGCGGCATAGGGCTGGATCGCGGTCGTGTTGATCTGGTTCACCACCGGCGCCATCACGAAGAAGCTGAGGAACAGTGACAGCCCGATCAGCACCTGATTGGGCGGCGTCTGCTGCAATCCCATCGCCTGGCGCAAGATCGACA
>NZ_CAJYVU010000126.1 GCF_913778135.1 uncultured Sphingomonas sp.
GCTGCGGCAACATCGCTGGCCAGCGTGCCGACGGTGCTGGTGAGCGTTCCGACACTGCCCTGAACGGTTTGCAGAAGCGCACCCTGGCCCGTCACCGTGCCGGTGAGCGCACCGACACCATCGCGCAACGTAGCGATCGCGCCGACGTTCGCGCTGATCTGTGTCCCTTGCGCCGTTACGATTGCGGACAGCGATGCGAGATCAGCAACGTTGCCCGACACAGTGGTTCGCAAACCCTGAAGCGCGGTTGCTTGATCGGTGACTGTCGAGCCAAGGCTGCTGAGGCCTGAGGAAACGGTTCCGAGCAGGTTGGCATTGGCGGCCAGTTGCACACCCTGCTGGTTTACAGACGCCGAGAGCGAAGCGACGTCCGCGATGTTACCCGCTACGCTCGCCTGCAAGCCCTGCAACGTCGTCGCCTGGTTGGTCACCGTCGAGCCCAGGGTACCCAGCTGCGAGTTCACGACGTTGAGCAGGCTCGTGTTTGCCGTGAGTTCGGCCTGCTGCTGGCTCAGCGACGCCGTAACTGTTGCAAGGTTGCTTGTGTTGGCGTTGGTCGTCGCCTGTACCGCCTGAAGCACGGATGCCTGAGTGGCGACCGTGGAGTTCAATGTGTTGACGCTCGTGTTGAGCGAATTTGCCAGATTAGTTGTTGCGGTGAGTTGCACGCCCTGCGCAGTTACCGTCGTTGTCAGCGCGTTCAAATTGTCTGAGAGACCGTTCAGGGTAAGTACCTGGGCGGAAGATGTGCCAACCGGAAACGTAGCTGCACTCGCCATCATCGTTAAACATGTGGTGTTACGAAGCCAGCGGCGATTTGACCTCTGCGTCAATCGAACCAAATTGCTCATAGCGATACCCACCTATGTGAACATCACCCGGATCGCGCTTCCTAGTTAATGAGTGGTAATACCATTCTGGCACTGGGCTTCGTTGCAACCAAAGTCTAATAATGCTGCCCGTCGGCAAGTCTAGCACACGTACTTTCTTACATCACAGACATGGCGCCGTTCGACTCTAAACCCTGCTCGGCAACACCACTAGCTTCGGGAACGCCGACGTGATCATGAGAGAAAGCGCTTCCCTCCAGCGCGGGATCTGCTGCGACGAGGCGGTTCGATGTGGCGACGGCGCAGGTGATCCGGCGATGCGACCGGCGCCGCAACAGGGCCCCCGCCGCTGCCGTCAGCAAGGAAGTGGGAGCCGGACGGCACCTCGCGGTAAATGGTCGGGGGCGAGGACGCCGATCGATCGCTGAGGGATTAACGCCAAGTGCGCGCGGGCAGGGTGATGGTCACGCGGTCACCTAGATCGATCGCAGACCGGCCGATCGCGAAGGTGTAGCGCCCGCCGGGCATCGTCCAGCGCCCGTCCTTGCTGACGGCGAGCAGGCGCGGGTCGATTGCGATGTCGGCAGCCGCTGCGGCGCCGGGTTGCAGCGTGACCTTGGCAAAGCCCGCCAGGCGCAGCGTCTTTCCCGCCGGCGTCGCGACGAGGTAGAGCTGCGCGACATCGCTGCCGGCCCGTGCGCCGGTGTTGCGGATCGTCACGCGCGCGCGCGGCTGTGCGCCAGCGGTGATGCTCAAGGACCCGTGGTCGAAGTGGGTGTAGCTGAGCCCGTAGCCGAACGGGAATAGCGGCGTGGCACCCGTGCGCGCGAACCAGCGGTAGCCGACATCGGCGCCCTCGATGTTGTAATCGATTGGATAGTGTTTGCCGGCTGCCAGCCCGGCCGCGAACTGCTTTTCGCTCAGCCCGGCATAGGGCAGCGCGGGACGCGGCAATTGATCGAGCGAGGCGGGAAAGGTGACCGGCAGGCGTCCCGCCGGATTGTTGTCGCCGAACAAGGTCGCCGCGACCGCGTCACCGCCGCGCACGCCGCCGTACCACGCCTCGATCACCGCGCCCGTGTTCTTCAGCCACGGCATCAGCACCGGACCGCCGGTTTCCAGCACCACGATCGTGCGCGGGTTGGCGGCGGTCACCGCGGCGATCAGCGCGTCCTGCCCGTCGGGCAGCGACAGGTCGGGCACGTCGGCACCCTCGGCCATCCACTGCGTCGCGAACACGATAGCGACCTCGGCCTCCTTCGCCGCGGCAACTGCCTCCGACAAATAGCGGCCGTTGCGGAAGGTGACGTTCGCCTTTGGCGCGATCGCGCGGATCGCGGCGAGGGGCGCGGTGCCGTGGAAGGTCTGGTTGTTGTACTTGGCGAGCGGACCCTCGCCGCCCATTGGGATCGACGCCGCGGGGCCGCCCATCGGCTGCACCTGTGTCGACCCGCCGCCCGACAGCACGCCCGCGTCGGCGTAGCCGCCGATCACCGCGATCGATCGCACCTCCTTCGACAAGGGCAGCAGCGCGCGCTCGTTGCGCAGCAGCACGATGCCCTGCTCGGCAACCGACTGTGCCACGCGCGCATCGCCCGCGACATCGATGTCGCCGCGCACCGGCGGATTGCCGTTGAGCCCGAGCGCGTAGATCGAGCGCAGCACGCGGCGGTTCATGTCGGCGACGCGTGCGGCGTAGGCGGGGTCACTTGCGGCCGCGGCGGCGAGGGGAGCGCCGAAGAAAATCTGCTTGTCGATCTGCGCGCCCGATTGCTGGTCGAGTCCGGCGAGCGCCTGGTCGACGTTGGTCACTGCGCCCCAATCCGACATGACGAAGCCGGGGTAAGCCCAGTCGCGCTTCAGTACCTTATCGAGCAGGTAATCGCTGCCGCACGCCGCTGAACCGTTGACGCGGTTGTACGCGCACATCACCGCACCGGGCTTGCCCTGCTCGATCGCGATCTCGAACGCGAGCAGGTCGCTCATGCGAAAGGCGGCGTCGGCGAGCAGGCCGTCGACCGCGTGGCGGCCGGTTTCCTGCGCGTTGAGCGCGAAATGCTTCACGGTCGACAGCACGTGCTGCGACTGCACGCCCGCGATTGCGGCACCGCCGAGCACGCCGGAATGGAGCGGGTCCTCGCCGAAATACTCGAATGTGCGGCCGTTGCGCGGATCGCGCATCAGGTTGATGCCGCCGCCCAGAAGGACGTTGAAGCCCTTGGCGCGCGCCTCGGCGGCGATCATCGCGCTGCCGCGGCGGATCAGGTCGGCGTCCCAGGTCGACCCCATCGCGGTCGCCGATGGCAGCGCCGTCGCGCCATCTCCCCGCAACCCGGCGATGTACGACACGCCCAGACTCGCGTCGGTTTCCTTGAGCGCAGGGACGCCCAGCCGCGGGATGCCGGCGACGTAGCCCGCGCCCGTGATCGCGTCGGCCGGGATCTTCACGTTGGGGATCAGCGGGATCGCCCAAAGCCCGTGGGTCAGCGTCGTACGCTCGTCGGGGCGCATCGCGCGCTCGGTCGCACTCGCCCGCGCGTTTGCGTTCTCGCTCGGCCGCTCAGGCGCGCGCTGCTGCGCGGTGGCGAGGGGAGGCAGTGCAAGTGCCGCCAAGGTCGACGCCGAGGCGTATATCAGAAATTGCCGAACCATCCTCAACGCTCCCCCAGGATGACGCCTATGTCATCTATATTTGTTACGTGCATGCTTGACAGTATGTTTCTTCACAAGCATGATCCCTGTCAAGCGGCGAAAACCGCGTGACCAGGCGAGGATGAAAAAGCACATGCGCGGATTGGCACTGCTGGCAGGCAGCAGCTTGATGGTGATCGGTACCTCGGCCGCGGCACAGACGCTGCCGCCGCCCACCAGCCCGAGCGCCAGCACCGAGACCGCACCGGCAACCGCCGCAGCTGACAATGGCACTGCAACCGGCGGCGACATCATCGTCACCGCTCAGCGACGCGCGCAGTCGTTACGCGACGTGCCGATCGCGATCACCGTGGTGAACGGCCAGTCGATCCGCGAAACGGGCGCGAACCAGCTCGCCGACATCACGCAGCGCGCGCCCAGCCTCAACTTTACCGCGACGCCGGGCGTGCCCAATTTCGCGATCCGCGGCGTCGGCACAAATTCGTTCGATTACGGCATCGAGTCGGCCGTTGGCATCGCGGTCGACGACGTCAACATCACGCTGCCGCGCTACGTACCGCTCAATTCGCTCGCCGATGTCGAGCGGGTCGAGGTGCTGCGCGGGCCGCAGGGGCTGCTGTTCGGCAAGAATACGACCGCCGGCCTCATCTCGATCACGACCAATCGTCCGCAATTGGGCGAGTTCAGCAGCAACGGCCGCGTCCAGGCCGGCAGCCGCGATCAGGTCCAGTCGCAGGCGGTGGTCAACCTGCCGATCGGCGACAAGGCCGCGCTGCGCGTCGTCGGCGGCTACCAGTATCAGAAGCCCTCGACCGAGCTCGTCGGTCCCGGCCGGCTCGATCCCGTCCGCCGTTATTTCGGCACGGGCAAGCTGTTGTGGGAGCCGACCGACCGGCTGAGCCTGTACGCCATCGTCGATTATCAGAACAACAGCGGGATCGAGGCTTATTCGACGATCCGCAACTTCGGTGGCAACGATTCGACGCCGATCCCGCCGCAGCTCCGCCAATTCGCCCCCGCCAATTTCGTCCGCGCGCAGAACACCGCGCTCGGCGTCGTCGCCTCGCCGACCAACAACAGGACCGCGATCGGCAGCACGAACGTGCTGCGCGACGAACGCAGCTTCGGTGCGCAACTGTCGGCCAGCTACGACGCCGGCCCGCTGACGGTCACCTCGGTCACCGCCTACCGCGACCTGCACGCGCGCGCGAACAACGATGTCGACCAGACGCCGGTGCCGTTCTTCGACACCAACATCGCCAATTCGCAATCCTATCAGCTGTCGCAGGAATTGCGCGTGTCGAACAACGGCACCAGTGCGGTCGATTATACCGCGGGGCTCTATTACTTCCGCCAGCACATCGACGCGCAGATCCTGCAGGCGGGGACGTTCGGCATCATTCCTGCCACCGCCGCGGTGCGGCTCTCGCCCGTGCAGGGGCAGTCGAACTTCGACTATGGCACCAACAGCTACGCCGCCTTCGCGCAGCTGACCTTCAACCTGACCTCGTCGCTGAAGCTGATCGCGGGCGGGCGCTACACGCGCGACGAGATCAACTCGACCACCACGGTCACGCAGGCGCCGGGCGTGTGCAACCTGATCGTCTTCGCGCTGAGCGGCGGGCGGGGCTGCATCGGTGCGCTGCCCGCGCCGATCAATCGCGACCGCAACGCCGACGGCTTCTCCGCACGCGGCGGCATCGAATACGCGCTCGCGCCGACCGCGAACCTGTATGCGACCTACACACGCGGCTATAAAGGCCCAGCGGTCAGCTCGGCCGCGGGCGTCGCGTTCGACGTCGATCCCGAGAAAGTCGACGCCTATGAGGTGGGCGGCAAGTTCGACCTGCTCGACCGCCGTGTCAGCCTGAACCTCGCCGGGTTCATCAACAACTTCCGCGATTTTCAGGCGCAGGTGTTCGATCCGGCGCTGAATGGCGGGCTCGGTTCGTTCCGTACCGGCAATGCTAGCACGCTCAAGACCCGCGGCATCGAGGCGGAGGCATCGGTGCGCCCCGCGCGCGGCGTCACGCTGTCGGGCGGCGTTACCTACCTCGACACCGAATACGGCAATTACAACGTCGCCTGCTATTTCG
>NZ_CAJYVU010000127.1 GCF_913778135.1 uncultured Sphingomonas sp.
GGCCGCCTGAAGGACTGGCGCCGCGTCGCCACCCGCTACGACCGCTGCCCCATCGCCTTCTTCTCTGCCGTCGCCCTCGCTGCCACCGTCATCTTCTGGCTGTGATCAACGAGTCCTGACCCTAAACGGCGCAAGCCGCGGCCCTGCCGGCTGTGCTGAGCGCGTCCTCCTGATTGGGGTTCAAGTAGGCATTATGTGAAGAAGCAACGCCATCGTAGGTGGCGGTCTTCAACGAACACAATGGCTTTAGCTCAATCAAGCCCTTAACGCTCACACACCGAATGGCTGATTTCCACCACCTAAAGAAATTAGAGCCAGACAACTTCAAAGGCGCATGATCGTCAGAATATGACCTCGGGAGGTATCAGATTATCATTGAGGAAATCCGGACAGCCCGCCGGTCGTCTGGCTTGTCGCAGCGAGCCTTGGCCAGCCGCATGTCTCTGGACGTTCAGACAATCAAGAGGCTGGAAGCGGGCGTAGGTTCGGTTGCGACGTTGACTGCCGTCATGACGGCATTGGATTTCCGCCTCACAGGTCTGGGCGGCGGCGCGTCCCTGCCCGAACAACTCCGCTCCCGGAGACTCAGGCGCTCGTGGTCGCTGGATCAGGTGGCGACCAAAGCGGGTCTGTCGCGGACGACTGTGGCCAGCCTGGAACGTGGCGGCGGGTCGGTTGCGAGTATGATGAAGATGTTGGCGGTGCTCGCACCGCATGCGCGCCGCCGAGCGCCGGAGAGATCGTTCTGGGGACAAGGCGACAAGGCAGACCGGGACAGCCGCTTCACCCCGCCAGACTTCATGGATGACATCTATGCCGCTTTCGGCCCAGTTGATCTCGATCCTTGCGCCGACCTTCGCAGCCCCGTGGTTGCACGCCGACGAATTCTTTTGAACGAGGGTGGCGACGGCCTTGTCGATGATTGGTCCGGTCGACTTGCGTTCGTCAATCCACCCTTCTCAAACATGCTTGCTTGGCTCCGGCGCGCGCATGAACAATGGCGTGCAGGCAAGGTTCAGACGGTGATTTGCCTTGTACCAGTGAGGACCGACTCAGTATTTTTCCATGACACGTTAAGTGATGCCGCCGACATTTTTCTGCTGCAGGGACGAGTGAAGTTTCTAAGCACCAAGGGCAAGCCCCAGCACACACCCTTCTCGCTGATGCTTGTGGCTTTGGGTGCCACGTCCGAGCAGAGGTCGCGGTTCGCGGGGTCGGTGCCTGGACGCTGGCTGGAACCCAGCGCAGCAGCTCGGGAACAGCACGCGGAATAAATGCAGTGACTGGGGCTATGTCACCCACCTCCCGCGATCGGACCGCCCTCCCACCGTTCGCACAAGTAGTGATTCGTGCCAGTCGCCCCTCACGATGCGGGGGGGGCGGATTGCTGAACGCGACCACTGACTCTTGCAGGATTAAGTCCGTAGGCGCACAGGTGAAATGCAGGGGCCAGAACGGGGTGCCTCCCCATATGGTCAAGGCATTTAGATCCGCAGGGTTTATCGAGTAACAACAGTGACTTGCCCACAATCGGGTGGCTGGCTGGGGCGGCAGGATTCGAACCTACGAATGCCGGTACCAAAAACCGGTGCCTTACCGCTTGGCGACGCCCCAGCAGTCTGCGGTTCATCGCAGGAGTGGCCGCCTTGCGCCAGCCCGCGATGCACCGCTGACAAGATATGGTGCCCAGAAGAGGACTCGAACCTCCACGACCTTGCGATCGCCAGCACCTGAAGCTGGTGCGTCTACCAATTCCGCCATCTGGGCACGGGTGGAAGCGCGAACGCTTCCGGGTAGGCCGGCGCCTCTAGTGGAGCGTAGGGAGCCTTGTCAACGCCTTCGCGACCAGAAAAACGCTGCGGTTGCGCCCGCGAAGCGCGCAGCCTTGTTATTGCACGACCCGCCCGGCTAAAGCGGCCGCGGCTTTCCAGGATCTGCAGTTGATGACCCCTTCGTTGATGACTGGCGTGAACAACAAGCTCGTGACCCTGATCGGCGGCGGCGGCTTTCTCGGCCGCTACGTCGCGCAGGCGCTGTTGCAGGCGGGCGCGCGCGTCCGCATCGCGCAGCGCGATCCGCGCCGGGCGTTCTTCCTGAAACCGCAGGGTGGGCTCGGACAGACGCAGTTCGTCGCCGCCGACGTGACGCGCCCCGACACGATCGCGCGCGCGGTCGAGCATGCCGACGGGGTCGTCAACCTGGTCGGCAGCTTTGAGGGCAACCTGCAGCGCATCCACGTCGACGGCGCGCGTGCGGTGGCCGAGGCGGCGACCCGCATGGGCGTCGGCGCGCTGGTTCATGTATCCGCGATCGGCGCCGATGCGGAGAGCGCGTCCAACTACGCCCGCACCAAGGACGAGGCGGAGGCCGCGGTGCGCGAAGCTTTTGCCAACGCCACGATCCTGCGCCCGTCGACTGTGTTCGGGCGCGAGGACCAGTTCATCAACCGCTTTGCCGGCATGATCGCGAAGCTGCCGGTGGTGCCCGTGCTGCGCGCCCAAGCCCGCTTTCAGCCGGTCTATGTCGGCGACGTGGCGAGCGCGGTGGTCGCGAGCCTAGGCGATCCAACGCGCTTCGGCGGCGAGACGTTCGAGCTCGGCGGCCCCGAGGTGCTCACCATGCTCGAGATCCAGCAGCGGATCGCTTCGCATATCGGTCGCAACCCGACCTTCCTTCCGCTGCCCGACGTGGTCGGCGGGCTGCTGGCGAGCGTTCCGGGCGGGCCGCTGACGGGCGACCAGTGGAAGCTGCTCCAGCGCGATTCCGTGGTCTCCGCCGGCAGCGAAGGCCTGACCGCGATGGGCCTCGCGCGCACGCCGTTCGACGCGGTCGCGCCGGGCTGGCTGGTGCGCTATCGCAAGGCGGGTCGCTTCTCGCTGCTGAGCGACGCAGCCAAAGGCTGACGTCGCTACCCCTTCCTACCGGAGACGCCCTCTTGAACGACCTGCTCACCGCCGTCCTCCTCGGCATCGTCGAGGGGGTGACCGAGTTCCTGCCCGTCTCCTCCACCGGCCATCTCATCTTGGCGAGCGCGCTGCTCGGTTACGACGAGGCGCACTGGCGGCTGTTCAACATCGTGATCCAGCTGGGCGCGATCCTGGCGGTGGTGGTGCTCTACTGGCGGACGTTCTGGACCGTGCTGCTAGGGCTGTTCCGCCGCGAGGCCGGCCCGATCCGTTTCGTGCGCAACCTGCTAATCGCCTTCGTGCCCGCCGCGGTGATCGGCCTGGCGCTCAAGAAGCAGATCGAGGCGCTGCTGCTGCAACCGCGCGTCGTCGCGGTGGCGCTGATCGTCGGTGGTCTTGCCATTCTGGTGATCGAACGCGTGGTGAAACCGGGTACGACGCGCGGCATCGCCGACGTGCCCGCGCGCACCGCGCTCGGCGTCGGCTTCATCCAGTGCTTGGCGATGGTGCCGGGCGTCAGCCGGTCGGGCGCGACGATCCTCGGCGCGCTGACGCTGGGTGTCGAGCGGCGCACCGCGGCCGAGTTCAGCTTCTTTCTCGCCATCCCGACAATGCTCGGCGCAAGCGTGGTCGAGCTCGCCGGGCATCATCACGAACTGACGGCGGGGCAAGGCGCCGGGCCGGGCGCGATCGCGGTCGGTTTCATCGTGTCGTTCATCGTCGCGTTGCTGGTGGTGCGCTGGTTCGTCGGCATCGTCGGGCGGCACGGCTTCGCACCCTTCGCGTGGTACCGGATCGTCGCGGGTGCTGCGGCTTTATTCCTATTGATGCATTGATGGTCCACATCGGGCCTTTATCGGCTAACGAGTTGTCCTAGGGGAGACTGCAACCCGCTAAATGCACGGAATTAGGTCCGACATGATGCTTATGTTGTTTGATTTCGCGTGACACTGCGACTTTGATATGAAATTGCGGCGATCGGAGATTGACCGATGGCCGACATGCTTCGTTTCGTTGAACGCCCGCAAGCCTATCCCGCGAAGCGCGATGCAGAGGCGCGCGCGGAGGATTTCCGCGAGATCGCCGAGCGCTACGCGGTACAATCCGCCGAGGATCAGTCGGCGCGCTGCTCGCAATGTGGTGTGCCATACTGCTCGGTGCATTGTCCGCTGCACAACCACATACCCGACTGGCTGCGGCTGACTGCGGAAGGGCGGCTGCGCGAGGCGTACGAGCTGTCGAACGCGACCTCGACCATGCCCGAGATCTGCGGCCGCATCTGCCCGCAGGACCGTTTGTGCGAAGGCAATTGCGTGATCGAGTTCACCGGCCACGGCGCGGTGACGATCGGGTCGGTCGAGAAGTTCGTCACCGACAAGGCGTGGGAGGAAGGCTGGGTCGAGCCGCTCGTGCCCGGACCCGCACGCGGCCAGTCGGTCGGCGTGATCGGCGCGGGGCCGGCGGGGCTGTCGGCGGCGGAGTATCTGCGCGGGCACGGCTACGAGGTCCACGTCTACGATCGCCACGACCGCGCGGGCGGATTGCTGACCTACGGCATACCGGGCTTCAAGCTCGAAAAGCCCGTCGTCACGCGCCGTGTCGACCGGTTGAAGGCGGGTGGCATCGTCTTTCACGAAGGTTTCGCAGTCGGCGAGGACGCGACGCTCGACGAAGTGCGGCAGCGCCACGACGCGGTGCTGATCGCGACCGGCGTGTACAAGGCGCGCGCGATAGAGGTCGACGGGCACGGTGCGTCGGGTGTCGTCGCGGCACTCGACTATCTCACCGCCTCCAATCGCAAGAGCTTCGGCGACCAGGTGCCTGAGTTCGAGAACGGCAGTCTCAATGCGGCGGGCAAGAACGTCGTCGTGATCGGCGGCGGCGACACCGCGATGGACTGCGTCCGCACCGCAATCCGTCAGGGCGCGAAGAGCGTGAAGTGCCTCTACCGCCGCGACCGCGCCAACATGCCCGGCAGCCAGCGCGAGGTAGCGAACGCGGAGGAAGAAGGCGTCGAGTTCGTCTGGCTCTCCGCCCCCGCCTCGTTCGTCGAGGAAGCCGGCCAGGTCACGCATGTCCGCGCCAATCGCATGCGATTGGGCGGCGCGGACGCCAGCGGCAGGCGTTCGCCCGAGATCGACCCCGGCGCCGCCGAGGACATGCCGGCCGATCTCGTCATCAAGGCGCTCGGCTTCGATGCGGAGGACCTGCCGCACCTGTGGGGCGCGCCAGAGTTGGGCGTCACGCGCTGGGGCACGGTGCTGGTCGATGCGAAGACGCTGATGACCAGCCTCGACGGCGTGTTCGCCGCCGGCGACATCGTGCGCGGCGCGAGCCTGGTCGTCTGGGCGATCCGCGACGGGCGCGACGTGTCGGCTGCGATGCACAAGTATTTGAAGGCCAAGGCCGCGAGCACGAAGGTGGCAGCATGAGTGACGCATCGATGACCGACCAGCGCGCCTGGCTTGCCGAGCACGGCATGTACCGCCCCGAGTTCGAAGGCGACGCATGCGGCGTCGGGCTCGTCGCCGCGACCGATGGCAAGCCGTCGCGCCGCGTCGTTCAGTCCGCGATCGATGCGTTGAAGGCCGTGTGGCACCGCGGCGCGGTCGACGCCGACGGCAAGACCGGGGACGGCGCCGGGCTGCACGTCGACCTGCCGGTGCGCTTCTTCGACGATTGCGTCGCGGCGTCGGGGCACAAGCTGCTGCCCAATCGCCTCGCGGTCGGCATGGTGTTCCTGCCGCGCACCGATCTGGGCGCGCAGGAGACGTGCCGTACGATCGTCGAGGCGGAGATGATCCAGGCCGGCTACACCATTTACGGCTGGCGGCAGGTGCCGGTCGACGTGTCGGTGATCGGCGCCAAGGCGCAGCTGACCCGGCCCGAGATCGAGCAGATCATGATCGCCGGGCCGTTGCCCGATGAAGCAAGCGCCGACGAGTTCGAGAAGAACCTGTACCTCGTCCGCCGCCGGATCGAGAAGCGCGTGATCGCCGCGCAGATCCAGGGCTTCTATGTCTGCTCGCTCAGCTGCCGCTCGATCATCTACAAGGGGCTGTTCCTCGCCGAGAGCCTGTCGGTCTTCTACCCCGATCTGTGCGACCAGCGGTTCGAGAGCCGCGTCGCGATCTTTCACCAGCGTTATTCGACCAACACCTTTCCGCAATGGTGGCTGGCGCAGCCGTTCCGCTGCCTCGCGCACAA
>NZ_CAJYVU010000128.1 GCF_913778135.1 uncultured Sphingomonas sp.
CCGGTCGGCCGACGATCCGTCAAGCGGTCAGCAAACGCTTCTCGCCCGCCAGCCGCATCATCGCGCGCTGCAACTTCTCGAACGCGCGCACCTCGATCTGGCGCACACGTTCGCGGCTGACACCGTACACCTGGCTCAACTCCTCCAGCGTCTTGGGATCGTCGGTCAGGCGACGCTCGGTCAGGATGTGCTTCTCGCGATCGTTCAGGTCCTCCATCGCGTTGACCAGCATGTCGTGGCGCACGTCCGCCTCCTGCTGATCGGCGACGACCTTGTCCTGCAGTGGCGCGTCGTCCTGCAGCCAGTCCTGCCACTGACCTTCACCGTCCTCGCGCATCGAGACGTTGAGCGAGGTATCGCCGCCCATCGCCATGCGACGATTCATGCTGACCACGTCGGCCTCGGTCACGCCGAGGTCGGTCGCGATCTTCTGCACGTTCTCAGGCGAGAGATCGCCGTCCTCGAACGCATCGAGCCGCGCCTTCATGCGACGCAGGTTAAAGAACAGCTTCTTCTGCGCCGCGGTGGTGCCCATTTTTACGAGGCTCCACGAGCGCAGGATATACTCCTGGATCGAGGCGCGGATCCACCACATCGCGTAGGTGGCGAGGCGGAAACCGCGATCGGGCTCGAATTTCTTCACGCCCTGCATCAAGCCGATATTGCCTTCGGAAATCAGCTCGGAGGTGGGCAGACCGTAGCCGCGATAGCCCATCGCGATCTTCGCGACCAAACGCAGGTGGCTGGTGACGAGCTGTGCCGCCGCATCGGTGTCGCCGTGCTCCTGGAACCGCTTGGCGAGCATGAACTCCTGCTCGGGCGCCAGGATCGGAAATTTCTTGATCTCGGACAGGTAGCGGTTGAGGCTCTGCTCGCCGCCGAGCGCCGGAATCGTCGCCGGGACGTTGCTGCCTTTTGCCATGATCCTTTGTGTCTCCCTTTCTCGCGGAGAACGCGCCTTCGCTGTCCCATTGCGGTGCAGCACGCGTGGTCCGATCCTATACGTCAAGGCGCCTGAACAGTTCCTGCATGTCGGCGGGCATCGGACTGTCAAACGCCATTGTGGCGGTTGAAATCGGGTGAACGAACCCCAGTCGCGTCGCGTGCAGCGCCTGTCGACGAAAGTTCAGCGTGTCCAACACGCCCTTATGAGCCTGTTTTGTTCTGCCATACACCGGGTCGCCAAGCAAGGAATGGCCGAGCGATGCCATGTGGACGCGCACCTGATGCGTGCGGCCGGTTTCCAGCCGGCACTCGACCATCGCCGCATCACCTAGGTTGTGGAGCGTGCGATAGTGCGTCACCGCACGCTTGCCGCCCGCGACGATCGCGACCTTTTTGCGATTCTGGGGGCTGCGCGCGAGCGGGGCGTCGACGCTCCCTGCCGCCGGCATAGGCCGTCCCGCGACGATCGCATGGTAGCGCCGATCGATCGAATGCGCGGCGAACTGCTTCGCCAGCCCCTCGTGCGCGCGGTCGGTCTTCGCCGCGACCATCAGTCCCGACGTATCCTTGTCGATCCGGTGGACGATCCCCGGACGCGCGACGCCGCCGATCCCCGACAGGCTGCCGCCGCAGTGATGCAGCAGCGCGTTGACGAGCGTGCCGTCGAGATTGCCCGCCGCTGGATGCACCACGAGGCCCGCCGGCTTGTCGACGACGATCAGATGCTCGTCCTCGAACGCGACGACCAGCGGAATATCCTGCGCCTCGTTGTGCGCCGGGGCGGGGGCGGGCACGGCAACGCTGAACCGTTCACCGCCACGCGACTTGCGGGCCGGATCGCGTACCAGCGCATCGCCTTGCGACACCTGTCCGGCGTTGATCAGCACCTTCAGCCGCTCACGCGACAATGTCGGCACCGCGTCCGCCAGCGCACGGTCGAGCCGCCAGCCGTCGGCGGCGGGCGCGATCGTCGCTTCAATGATGGAAACCCCCCGGTCCATGCTGCATCCTAGATGGCGATGAAGGTGGAAATTTCAATTACGCTTCGACAACGAATCATCGATCACGCTCGGTCGTCGCAGATGGAGGTGTGCGGGCTGCTGTTGGGCGAAGGAGGGCGGATCACGGTGGTCGAGCAGTGCGCGAATGTCAGCAGCGCGCCGGCGACGCGCTTCGAGCTCGATCCCGCCGCGTTGATCGCGGCATGGCGCGCAGCCCGCTCTGGCGGGCATCAGGTGATCGGCCATTACCATTCGCACCCGACCGGCGACTCGCGGCCCTCGCCGACCGACGCGGCGGACGCGGCACCGGACGGAGCGATCTGGATCATTGTCGGAACGAACGAGGTGGCGGCGTGGCGCGCGGTGGATCGCGGCGCGCTGCACGGGCGCTTCGATCCGGTCGATCTGGTCGTAGCGGCCTGATAAGGTCGCATTAACCCTGCTTGCGCCGCTTTCGTGCAGCGGTCACAACGCCCCCATCAGTTCTGCGCATCCCGAGGATCATCAATGGCCATCAGTCCGGTCGATTTCGCCAGCCTGCTCTGCTCGCGGCTGTGCCACGACCTGCTCTCACCGGTGGGCGCGCTCAACAACGGGCTGGAACTGCTCGCCGACGAAACCGACCCGGCGATGCGCGCGCGTTGCATGGAATTGCTCAACGAGAGCGCGCGGGTGTCGGCCAACAAGCTCAAGTTCTTCCGCCTCGCCTTCGGTGCAGCAGGCGGCTTCGGCGAGCGGGTCGACACGCGCGAGGCGCAGGTCGCGATCGAGGGACTGCTCGGCGACAACAAGCGCCTGACGCTCAACTGGGTGGTCGAGCGCGCCGACCTGACCAAATCCGCGATCAAGGTGCTGTTGAATCTGTCGATGATCGCGGGCGATGCGCTGCTGCGCGGCGGGCGGCTGACGATCGGGGCGGAAGACAGCGATGGCCTGACCGAGATCGTGCTCCATGCGGAGGGGCCGCGCGTCGTGCTCGATCCCGAATTGCGCGCCACACTGGTCGACGGTGCCGCCGACGAAGCGATCACGCCGCGCGCGGCTGCTGCCTATATGGTGCATGCGATCGCCGAGGAGGCGGGCGGCTCGGTCGTGGTGAGCGACGGCGAGGACGGTTCGCTGATGTTCGGCGCGACGCTGCCATCTTCCCGCTGAAGGATTGCGAGGATGGGATCGGCTCCTAAGCCGCTCTTAACCTAATCGTGCCATGTCGGCGGCCGGGGACATCGAGGCCGCATGGACGATCTGCTGCAGGAATTCATTGCCGAGACGCGCGAGACGCTGGAAGCGCTCTCGGGCGAGATCGTCGGTTGGGAGCGCGATCCGAGCGATCAGGCGCGGCTGGGCGCGATCTTTCGCTTCGTCCACACGATCAAGGGAAGTTGCGGCTTCCTTGACCTGCCGCGTCTCGCGCGGTTGAGCCACGCGGCCGAGGACGTGCTGTCGGCGGTCCGCTCGGGCGAACGGCACCCTGATGCGGCGACCGTGTCGGCGATCCTCGCGATCGTCGACCGGATCGGCGAGATCGTCGAGGCGATCGATGCGGGACAACCGCTCGACGACGGCGACGAAGCGGCGCTGATCGCGCTGCTGGAGCCGGGCGTACGTCGCGAGGGTGAAGCTGCAATCGAGGTTGATGCCGAGGTCTCCGCCGTCGATGCTCCGCTTCAGCCCAGCCACTCCGCGCGCGCTCCGAAACGAACCGTTCGGCTGTCGATCGATCTGCTCGACCGGATGATGAGCGGCGTGTCCGACATGGTGCTGGCGCGCAACCAGGTGGCGCGGCAATTGCGCGATGCGGGCGACCCGAAGCTCGAGGCGACGCTTGAACGATTGTCGATAACGGTCGCGGAACTGCGCGACACCGTGACGCGCACCCGCATGCAGCGGATCGATGCCTTGTTCCAGGCGCTGCCGCGTATGGTGCGCGATACGGCGGCGGCGGTCGGCAAGACGGTGTCGCTGGTGATCGAGGGCGGCGACGTCGAACTCGACCGCGAGATGATCGAGATGCTGCGCGATCCGCTGGCGCACATGGTCCGAAACGCAATCGATCACGGGATCGAGGCGCGCGCCGACCGTGTCTTTGCCGGCAAGCCCGTGTCCGGCACCCTGCGCGTCGCAGCACGGCAAGCGGGCAATCTGATCGTCATCGAGATCGCCGATGATGGGCGCGGGATCGATACGAGCAGACTGGTCGAGAAGATCGTCCGCAACCAGCCGGGGCGCGCTGCCGAGATGGCAGGGTGGAGCGAAGCGCGCCGGCTCGAACTCATTTTTGAACCCGGCCTGTCGACGCGCGAGGAGGCGAGCGACATCTCGGGTCGCGGCGTCGGGATGGACGTCGTCAAGGCCAACGTCGAACAGATCGGCGGGCGCATCTCGCTCAGGAATGAGCCCGGCCGCGGCCTCGCCGTCACGATCGAGGTGCCGCTGACGCTCGCAATCCTGAACGCGGTGATCGTCGAAGCGGCGGACACGCGCTTCGCGCTGTCGCGGCAGGTGGTCGAGGAAATCGTCGCGGTCGAGAAAAGCGCGTTGCGGATCGAGCGGTTCGGGACGCACGCAATGGCGGTGGTACGCGGCCGCCGCATGCCGATGGTCGATCTGCCCGCGCTGCTGGGACTTGCCCGGCCCGAGTCGGTGGCCCTCGTCGCGATCCTGACGCTGCGCGAGGGCGTGTTCGCGCTGGGTCTCAGCGGCGTGGTTGAGACGCAGGAGCTGGTAGTGAAACCCGCCGTACCCGCGGTGATGTCGGCCGGCATTTATGCCGGGCAGATGCTGCCGGACGACGGCGTGCCGATCCTGCTGCTCGACGCGGCCGGCATCGCGGCGCGGGCGGGTCTTCGCTTCGAACGGCAGGAGTCCGCCATCGAGAGCGAGGCGATTGTCGAGGCGCCGCGGGCGCTGCTGTTCCGCGACCCCGACCAGCGCCGCCGCATGATCGCGGCCGACGCGGTTGGGCGGATCGAGCAGGTGCCGGCGGACGCGATCGCGCCGGCGGGTGACCGCTGGTGGGTGACGCGCGAGGGCGCCGCGGTGCCGCTGTGGAGCGCGCGTGTTGCCGATCCGGCGCAGGTCAGGACGATCCTTCGGCTGCAACTCGACGGCCGCGAAATCGGCTATCCGATCGCCGAGGCGATCGAGATCGTCGATCTGCCAGCCGAAGTCGTCAGCGAGCCCGGCGGCCCGACGCTCGTGATGCTGGGTGACGAGCCGATCGAACTGGTCGATCCACTCGCGCTCTTCGACCCGGAGACGACGAGCGGTGCACGGCCGTTGTGCCTGCTGCACGGCAGCGAGAGCGGCTGGATGGAGGCGTTCCTGCGCCCCACGATCGAGGCGGCAGGCTACCGCGTCGTGCGCGAGGCACGGCCGGGCACCGCCGTCGCGGTCGCATTGGCGATGGAAGAGGAGGCGAGCGGCGCGCCCGGTCATGTCATTCGCCTGAGCCGCCACGCCGGCACGGGCCTGTACCGCGGTGATCGCGCCGCACTGGTCGCAGCCCTGCAGGAGTATCGCGCATGAGCGAGGCCAGATTGCACCTCGTCGCGCACGTCGCCGGCCGGGGTCTGCTGTTTGACGCGACGCAGGTCGACTCGGTCGTGGACCTGCCCGAGATCGTGCCGACACCCGGTGCGCCCGCGACGATCCGCGGGCTGGCGGCACTGCGCAGCCGCGTCGCCACCGTGATCGAGACTCGGCGGGTGCTCGGGCTCGCCGACGACCGCGATGCGGGCAGGCGCGGCGTGGTCACGCTGGTCGACGGCCACCTCTACGCTGTTGCGGTCGACACGCTGGAGGACGTCTCCACGCTGGAGATTTCGCCGACGCCCGCGGGCATCGCGCTGGAAGGTGGCTGGTCGGCGGTACGCGGTATCGCGGACGGCGACGGCGAGACGCTGATGGTGCTGGACCTGAAGCGCCTGGTCGAACTGGCCGGCGAACAGACGGCGGAGCCTGCCCGTTAACGCGACACTTACGCCTGTCTGCCAGGGTGTTGGCCGAACCACGATGCGAGTCGAGTAACAGCATGAAAACCTGTCTGATCGTCGACGACTCAAAGGTCATCCGCAAGGTCGCGCGCCACATTCTGGAGACGCTCGACTTCGCGGTGGTCGAGGCCGCGGACGGTCGCGAGGCGTTGGGGCAGTGTCACGCGCACCAGCCCGACGTGGTGCTGCTCGACTGGAACATGCCGGTGATGAGCGGAATGGAATTCCTGCGCGCACTGGGCGACGAGACGCTGGCGAAGCGGCCCAAGGTCGTGTTCTGCACCACCGAGAACGGCATGGCGCACATCCGTGCCGCGATCGAAGCGGGCGCGGACGAATATGTCATGAAGCCGTTCGACCGCGAAACGCTCGAAAGCAAGCTGCAGATCGTCGGCGTCGCCTGAACTCCGATCCGGCCCTGCGGCATGGCATCGTCACCCTGTCTCGTACGCTCGGCGCCGTTCAGCGCGCAAAGGCCGCGCGTCATGATCGTCGACGATTCGGCGGTGGTGCGCGCGGCCCTGTCGCGGACGATCGTGGAGAGTGGACGCTATAGCGTCGTGGGAACCTGTGCGAGCGCCCTGGAGGCGCTGGCGCGCCTGCAGGATACCCGCGTCGACCTTATTCTGCTCGACATCGAGATGCCGCGCACCAGCGGACTGGCGGCGTTGCCCGACCTCTTGCGCATGTCGCGCGGGGCGAAGGTACTGATCGTCTCCGGTTCGGCAACGGCGGGCGCGGCGCACGCAATCGAGGCGCTGGCGCTGGGTGCGGCCGACACGCTGGTGAAGCCCGCCGCCGCGATGGGCTCGCGGTTCGGGGACATGTTGCTCGCGAAACTGGACGAGCTGACCGCCACGGAAAATGCTCCGATCCCGGCGTCGGGCGCGCTGCCGAGACCCGCCTTTCCGTTCGACGTCGTTGCGATTGGTGCCTCGACCGGCGGCATCCACGCGCTGACGACTGTGCTGCGTGCCGTACCGCCATCGATGCAGCGGCCGATCGTGATAACGCAGCATCTGCCAAGCAGCTTTTCGACCTTCTTCGCTGCGCAGATCACGGCCGTCTCGGCCCGACCCTGCGCGGTCGCGCGCGAGTGCATGCGACTTGTGCCGGGCGAGGTGGTGGTCGCACCCGGCGACGCACACGTCGTCGCGAAGTCGCTTGGCGACGGGACTGCGGCGCTTCGCCTGTCACGCGATGCCGCGGCGACCGGAAACCTGCCCGCAGTCGATCCGATGTTCGCGACGCTTGCCGCCATCTACCGCGAGCGGTTGCTGGCCGTAGTGCTGAGCGGGATGGGTCGCGACGGACTGGAAGGTGCACGACAGGTGCGCGCAGCCGGCGGCACCGTGGTGGTGCAGGACCGCGCCTCCTCGGTCGTTTGGGGCATGCCGGGCGCAGTGGCACGCGAGGGGCTGGCGCATGCAGTCCTTTCCCCGGATCAGATCGCCGGTTTCATCGCGGCGAACGGCCGATCATGAGCACGGCCGTTCGCATACAGCCGCCGAGCGCCGGTGCGACGACCGTCCTGTCGGCGTTGCTCGAGGCGCGTACCGGGCAGCAGCTCGCCGCCAACCGCACGTGGCGACTGGAGGCGGCGCTCGGGCCGTTGCTGGTCGAGCTGGCGCTGCCGCACGCCGACGCGCTGGTCGCACGATTGCTCGACGGGCAGGATCATCGCATCGGCGACCGCATCGTCGACGTGCTGCTCAATCATGAAACCTCGTTCTTCCGCGATGCCGGCGTGATCGAGAGCGCGGTGGAGGCGGTACGCGCCGCCGTACCGGCGGGAACGCGCCCCCGCATCTGGTGTGCGGCGTGCGCGACGGGTCAGGAGCCGTTGTCGCTCGCGATGCTGTTCGCCGAAGACGGCGGCATCGCGCCCGATATCCTGGCTACCGACGTGTCGGCGAGTGCGATCGCGCGGGCGCGGTCGGGCAGCTACTCGCAATTCGAGATCCAGCGCGGCCTGCCGATCCGCCGCATGATGCGCTGGTTCGAGAGCGATGGCGGCGACTGGAGCGCGAACAAGGCATTGCTGTCGGGCATCAGCTATCGCCGGCACAATCTGGCGACCGATCCGGTGCCCGGGCGCTACGACCTCATCCTGTGTCGCAACGTGCTGTTCTACCTAACGCCCGCGGTGCGGCAGATCGTGCTGGAGCGACTGGCGCAGGCGCTGAAGCCGGGCGCACTGCTTCTACTCGGAGCAGGCGAGACGGTGATCGGACAAAGCGAGCTGCTGCGGCCGAGCGCGGCGCATCGTGGTTTCTACGAGCGGGTGACAACAGGCGGGGCGGGTCTCTAGCCCACGCTTCCCTCGGTCGGACGCGCGCCCTATAGGCCGGCGTCGCAGCCACGGGGACAAGCGCGATGATGCAGGTGTGCGGGTGAAGGTCGTCGAGGCGCCATCGCCCAATTTCAACGCACGCACGCTGCCGATCACGATGCTGGTGCTGCATTATACCGGCATGGAGAGCGCCGAGGCGGCGGTTGCGCGGTTGCAGGAACCGGCAGCCGAGGTGTCGTGCCATTATCTGGTGCACGAAGACGGCCAGATCGTGCGCATGGTCGCCGATGAGCACCGCGCCTGGCACGCGGGCAAGTCGCACTGGCGCGACGTCGAGGATGTGAACTCCGCCTCGATCGGGATCGAGGTCGTCAATCCGGGACATGAGTGGGGCTATCGCGCCTTTCCCGATGCACAGATCGACGCGGTGATCCGGCTCGTCGCGCATCTCAAGGACAAATACGAGATCACCCGCGGCAACGTTGTCGGTCATTCCGATATCGCGCCGACGCGCAAACGCGATCCGGGCGAGCTGTTCCCGTGGGGCAAGCTCGCGCGACTGCGACTTGCGCTGCCGCGACCGACGAAGAACCTCGCCGATCCGTTTTGGAGCGAGGCGGGCTTCTGCCTCGCGCTCGAACGCTTCGGCTATGACGTGTCCGACCGGATGGCGGCAATCATGGCGTTCCAGCGGCGTTTCCGCCCCGAACTGATCGACGGCGAGATCGATGCCGAGTGCCGCATGATCCTGCTCGCGTTGCTGCTTCCCAAACCGCAGGGCGACGACTAGAGGCTCGTTGCGTCAGAGGGTCGGGCGGCCGCGTCGTGCAAACGTCGAGGAAAGTCCGGGCTCCGCGGAATAACGGTGGCGGGTAACGCCCGCCGGGGGTGACCCCAGGGAAAGTGCCACAGAGAGCAGACGGCCGTACTTCGGTACGGTCACGGTGAAAGGGTGCGGCAAGAGCGCACCGCGCGCCTGGTAACAGGGGCGGCACGGCAAACCCCACCGGGAGCAAGATCGAATAGGGGCGGCGCGGCACGTTCGCGTGCCAGGGTGTGTTCCCACCCGCCGCCCGGGTTGATTGCTGGAGCCCGCGTGCGAGCGCGGGCCGAGAGGAATGGTCGCCTATCCTTGCCCGCGAGGGCGGGGTGGACAGAACCCGGCTTACAGACCCTCTGACACGCATCTTCGCGGTTGCCCTCTGCGCCGCGCGGCCTATCTCGGGCGCTTCATGGCGCGTCACTTCACACGATCGAACGACTGGGGCTTTCCACGCTGGCGCGGCTACGGCAGCGGGCGCGCGGCGCAGACGGTCAGGCTGTGCGATCGTCACGGCTGCGAAGAACCGGGCATTTGCCCCGCACCCAAGAGCCCGAACAGCCCGGAGCGCTGGTATTTCTGCCAGACGCACGCGGCCGAGTACAACCGCGGCTGGAACTATTTCGAAGGTCTGTCGGCCGAGGAGGCTGCCGAGCGCGAGGCGAACGAACGGCGTGACGCGGGTGGCTTCGCGCAGTCGAAGCACCAGGCCTGGGCGGGGCCGGGCGACGGGACGCGTTCGCGCGACGAGATGCGCGCGCTCGACGTGCTCGAACTGGAGGTCGATGCTTCCTTCGATGAGGTAAAGCTCGCGTGGCGGCGGCTGGCGAAGTCGAACCACCCCGACGTGCGGCCGAACGATCCCGAGGCGGCGAAGCGTTTTCAGGCGATCCAGGCGGCGTACGAGGTGCTGCGCAGCGCCGAGGACGCGCGCACGTGGAAGCCGAACGAGGCGTGACAGGCTGCGATTGGGCGCCGGCATGAAGGACCATGTGCGCGCGCACTGGTCCGGCGCGATCCTGGTATGCGGCAAATGCTCCAAGAAGCTTGACGGCGGGTTCGGCGACAAGGGACGCACGCCGCTCGCCAAGGCGCTCAGGCGCGAGCCGGGCTTCGGCAAGGGACGCAAGGCTGGCATCGGCGTGGTGGAGACCAAGTGCCTCGGCATCTGTCCGAAAGGCGGCGTGGTCGTCGTCGACACGCGCGCGCCGGATCGCTGGCGGATCGTGGCCGAGGTGGCGGACGTGGCGCTGCTCGGCGACGAGTTGCGCGGTAGTGGTCGCTAATACCCGTCACGGTCCGGTTTTCTTCGCGCGCTGCGGTTGCGGAGGCGGCTTCGCTCGCACATGGTCGTCCCCGGGTGGGGAGATTGGAAATGCGAGGGCGGTTGCGGGTCTTGAGAGGGGTAATCCTGCTTGCCGGCGCGGCGATGGTCGGGGCCGCCGACGCGCCGCGCGATTGGTCCGCGACGCTACGCACCGACGCGCAGGCCTTCCACGATCAGGTTGTCGACGATCATCCCGGACCCTACAACCGGCTCGATCCTGGATTCTCCGTCGCGAATGATCGCGCGCTTGCGCTGGCGCTGACACGCGCGCGGCAGGTGCGCGACTATCCGGGGTATCTGTGGGCGATGCGCGGCTATGTCGCGCACTTCGACGACGGCCATGTCGCGCTCGACATCAAGAAGCCCGAATCTGTCGCGCTCGAATGGCCGGGGTTCCTGACCGGGTTCGATGGGGCGGGGCAGCAGGTGGTGCGAACCGTGGCCGAGGGCGCGGGATTGCCGCCGGTCGGAGCGATGCTGGTGGCGTGCGACGGCGTTCCCGCCGATGCGCTCGCCGCACGCAACGTCGGTGCGTTTCGCGGACGGTGGCAGCTTTCCAGCCAGCGCGCAACGCAAGGCGGACGGGTGTTTATCGACGCGCATAATCCTTTCATCACGCGGCCGGCGCGCTGCACCTTCCGACACGGTGGGCAGCGGCAGGACGTGACGCTCGCGTGGCGAGCATTGCCGGATGCCGAGTTCGACACGCGCTTCGCCGCGACCGCGCCGCGCGCGCGGCCCGCGATCGGCGCGCGGGTGCTGGCGGACGGCACGCGCTGGTTTTCGATCAGTGATTTCGACGGCGATCCCGAGGGCGCGACCGCGAAGGCGCTGCGACCGATGATCGCGGAGATGACGCGCGACCGTGCCGGCGTGGTGGCGGCGCCGCGGATCGCGCTCGACCTGCGCGACAACGGCGGCGGCTCGTCGCAATGGTCGCAGCACATCGCGCGCGTGATCTGGGGGCGGGCTGCGGTCGACAAGGCCGACGTCAACTCAGACGCGGTCGACTGGCGCGCGTCGGCGGGCAATCTGGCTGTGTTGCAAGGCTATAAGGCGCAGTGGCAGTCGTCGCCAGACGGCTCACCCGAGGCGATCGCCTGGGCGGAGAAGGCCGCGACCGGCATGGCACGGGCGCGGTCGCGCGGCGAGCCGTTGTGGCGCGATGACAGCGACGATACGAAGACCGAACCCAGCAGCGGTGCTGCGGTCAAGCCGCCTGCGGCCCGTGTGTTCGTGCTGACCGACTGGGGCTGCGGATCGGCGTGCCTCGACGCGGTCGACCTGTGGACGGCGCTGGGCGCAGTGCAGGTGGGGCAGGATACGTCCGCCGACACGCTCTACATGGACGTGCGCGAAAAGCCTTTGCCGAGCGGGATTGCTGAGGCCGTCGTGCCGATGAAGGTCTATCGCGGGCGCAAGCGGGGGTCGAACCAGCCGGCGATACCGCGCTATCGCTTCACCGGCGACATGCGCGACGACGCGTCGCTGGAGCGTTGGATCGCCGGTCTGCCGCGGAGCTGATCGGCGCACGCGCTCAGGCGTAACGCGCGGCGGTCTCGCGGATCAGCGCGATCATGTTGGGGATGCCCTGCGTCCGGTTGGAGCTGAGCTGTGCTTTCAGATTGAAGGGTGCGAGCTCGGCGTCGATGTCGGTCGCTAGGATCGCGGTGGGCGTGCGGTCCTGCACGGTCAGCAGCACCAGCGCAATGATCCCCTTGGTGATCGCGGCATTGCTTTCGGCGAGGAAGTGGAGCGTGCCGTCGTTCTGCGCGGTCGGGTAGACCCACACCGAGGCGGAGCAGCCGCGCACGAGTGTCGCCTCGGTCTTGAGTGCTGCCGGCATTTCCTCCAGCTCACGACCCAGTTCGACCAGCAGGCGGTAGCGGTCGTCACCTTCGAGGAACTCGTACTCGTCGCGAATCTCGGCGAGGGCGGTGGAGGCAGCTTCGGTCATATCAGCGGCGCTATCTTCTGCCGCGGCGTGCGGCAACCATGATGCGATCGTGACGGGGAGGGCACCCGCCGCGATCGTCACAGGTCGACGCCCGCCGCGATCGCCTCGAGCTTGCGGATACGTTCCTTCAGGTCCGCGATCTCGATCCGCGCGCCGGCGCTGGGAGCGGCAGGCGCGGTGGCGAGGTGATCCTGCGCCATCTGCTGGTGCTTGAGCTGCAACCAGCCGCGCCAGCCGTTCAGCGCGGCGAGCGTCAGCATGGCGAGCCCCGCGAGCGCGGCAGCGGCCATGGTCAGGTAGAAGTTCGGATCGGACATGGCGTTCATCTCCTCTCTGGTCGCCGTCGAGTCAGCGGTCGCGCAGCCGTGCGATCTCGCGATCGAGGTCGAGGCTGTTGTGGTTCTCGGTGATCACGCGTTCGAGCACCTGGACGCGCTGCTTGAGCTGGCGGATCTCCTCCTGCGCGTGGGTGACCTCGTGCGGTGCGGCCTGCGAACCGCTCAGCATGTGGTGGTTGCGGTGGCGGGCGGTTTTCGCGATGGCCGTGATCAGCACGATCATCACCACCATGAAAGCTACAGACCAGGGCATCGTCGTTCCTTGTTCTTGATAGGTGGCGTGGGTGTCGATCAGCGGTCGCGCAGCGCGTCGATCTCGCGCGCAGTGCGGGTGGCGGGGTCGGTTGCGATGCGTTCCAGCACCGCGATCCGCTCTTCGAGGCGGCTGACCTGTCCGGTCAGGCGCTCGTTCTCGCCGGAAAGCAGCGCGATGTTGCGGTTCGCGCCCGCGTCACCCTTGTCGATGTTGCGACCCCAATCGTCGCTGATCGAGTAGCCGTGCCTGGCGCGTATCCAGTTGTTGATGACCCAGGCGGTCATCGACATCGCGATGATCGACAGGACGAACCACGGACCGTGCATTGTTCTTCTCCCCTTCGTGCTCGCAGTCGGTCAGCGCAGGCTGTCGATCTCGTTGGCGAGCGTGCTGTTGCGGCTGGTGTAGTGCAGCTCGATGTCGGCCAGCCGCCGGTCGAGTTCGCGGAATTTCGAGCGGACCTCGGCGGTCGACCGCGTCGGATTGCTGCGCACGCCCTGCCAGAATTTCTGGTCGGCGCGGTCCTGATAAAGGTTGATCGGCTTCGCTTCCGCCATCCAGGCCACGACCCAATAGGCCAGGATGATCCACCATTGCTGCGCGACCACGGTCATCAGCACGGCGGCGACACGGACCCAAAGCACGTCGATCCCGGTGTAGTCGGCGATCCCTGCGCATACGCCCTTCCACTTGGCGTCCTGCTTATCGAGGTAGAATTTGGTGCGGCTGTCGGACATCAGTTCCTCCGCTCATACGAGGGACGCTGTTGGCGGTTCGACTCGAAGCGGGCGTCGCCGCCTTCGAGCCGGTAGTCGGGCTGGCCGCGGTAATCGGCCATGCCGGGGCGGAAATCGGGATTGTCGGCAGCGACGATCCGCTCGACCGTGTTGAGGCGGTCCTCGAGCCGGCGGGCGAGATTGTACATCTCGTCGAGCAATTGCTCATCCTCACCGGTGATCTTGGGCGCCTGCTTCCACTTGGTCACATAGTGCAGAACCAACCACGGCAGCGCGATAAACAGGGCCAGGATAGCGACAACAGGTCCGGGTTCCATCTTAGCGCTCCTTGTTCATGCGCGCCTTGAGCGCGGCGAGCTCGGCGTCGATCTTGTCGCTCGAGCGCAGTTCGTTGAATTCGTCTTCCAGCGTCTTGGGCGTCAGCCCCATCGCCTCGGCGCGGCCCTC
>NZ_CAJYVU010000129.1 GCF_913778135.1 uncultured Sphingomonas sp.
GCCGCGAGCACCACCAGGCCGCCGATCGCGGCCGCGCGGTTCACGCGTCGGGACTCCACGCCTCGTAATCACCCGTGGCGGATGCGCGATGCCCGCCCTTCTCCAGCGCGCCCGCGGGCCGATAGGCGAACGCCGTGCCGGTCATGTTCGGCACGGCGGGCTTCTGCCACTGGCGCGGCGCAGGCAGCGACTGGTCGGGCACGTCGGCGATCTGGTGATGAAGCCAGCTGAACCAGTCGGGCGGCACGCGGCTGGTGTCGTTCGCGCCCTTGTAGATCACCCAGCGGCGCGTCGTTCCCTGCGGTGTCGCGCCGCCTTCCCAATAGGTATTGCCCAGACCATCCTCGCCGACCTGACGCTTGCCGCGCAGGCCGTAGATCATGGTGCCGATCGTTGCGCCATTCCACCAGGTGAACGGATTGAGATTGATGCCCATCGCACCCCGCTTAACCCCGCGCCGGGGCGCGGTAAACGGCTATTCGCTTGGCGGCGCGGCGACCGCAACCGCCAATGGCCCTTTGCGCCCGTCGACGATCCGCGCGCGGAGCGGCTGGTCGGGCTCGACCTCCGCCACCCCGGCGCGGCGCAGCGTCTCCATGTGAACGAAGATGTCGCCTGGCGCATCGACGCGAACGAGGAAGCCGTAGCCCTTCAACCGGTTGAACCACTTGACCGCGACCTCCTGCCAATCGTCCGCATCGTCCAGCAGCGCCTCGGGGTCGATACGGTCGCGGTCACGGTCGCGCACCGCGGTTGCGGCCGCCGCGACGTCGATGGCGTGCACCTCGCTCGCCTGGTACCCGCGCGCGCGCCGGACCGCCGACACGTCCATTCGCGCACCCTCTGGCAGGGTGCGGCGACCGTGCTGTTGCAGCACCGAAAAATGGATCAACACGTCGCCGATCGCGGGGTCGTCCGCGACCAGAAAGCCGAACCCGCGGGTCGCGTCGAACCATTTCAACGTGCCGGACACCGCCCGCGCCTCGGCATCGTTGCCGAGCACGCGTGCGCGTTCTTCCCCGCTGTCGGCCAAGGCCGCTTGTTCCGGCACCGTTGATCCAAACTCCCGTTTTGGTGCGCAGCGTTCATCATGCGCCGCATAATGATTGGTCGAATTGCCGCGCGCGTCAATCGTCGACGGCATCCTCATGGTCGGACATGCGCAAGATTTTGGCCGACAAAGCAAATGAATGCCCCGCGCGCACCATCGCGGCCAAGTGTTTGCGGCGCTGGGCCTCATCGGCCGGCGCGGAGGCGAACGGACCGATCCGCTTGCGGCGTGCAAAGGCGAGCGCGTGGTCGAACGCGCCGTCGCGCACCTGATCCACTGCCTCCTCGGCATCGGCCGCACCGATGCGCGCAGCATGCAGCGCGGCGGTGATGCGGCGTTCGCCGTAGCCGAGGCGAACGAGCGAGGCTGTCTTCATCTCGGCATAGCCGCGATCGTCGATGTAGCCGAGCTCGGCGAAGCGCGTCGCGATTGCACCGACCTCGATCGGCTCGCCGTGCCATCCGCGCTCGCGTATCTTGCGCCGCAGATAGTCGCTCAGCTTGCCCTGTGTGGTCGCGAACCGCTCGACGTAGCGAAGCGCCAGCGCCTCCAGCGCGGCCTGGTCAAGCGGCGGTGGCACGCGGCGCTCGCGTCGTTCACCGCGATCGGCTGCGCCGTCCGTGCCGCTCTTCCCTGCCCTGTTCCGCCATGACCCGCTCACGCCTTGATTGTGCCACACTAGGGTCGGAGGTTGGAAGCGCGGGTTTGACTGCCCGTACGATGCCGCCCTTGATCCATGCACGAGCGCGATGCGCCGCGACAGGACCGACGTGAATGACCAGTGACCTCGCCACGCTCCAGCCGACCCCGACCGCCGACGCCTTGCCGCGCCGGTTCTCCGATTTCGGCACGCTGGGCGAAGCGCTGGACTATGCGGCGCAAGGCAAACGCGGACTGAACTTCCACGACGCGCGGGCGACGCTGGTGCGCGTTTATCCATACGCGCAATTGCGCGACGATGCGCGCGCGGCCGCCTATCGGTTGATCGCGGCGGGCATCGCGCCGGGCGACCGCGTCGCGCTGGTGGCGGAAACGAGCGCGGAGTTCGCGCAATTGTTCTTCGGCACCGTGCTCGCGGGCGCGTGGCCGGTGCCTTTGCCGCTGCCGACCTCGTTCGGCGGGCGCGATTCGTACATCGACCAGCTGCGCAATCAGCTGTCGAGCTGCGATCCGCGGATGCTGATCTACCCCGGCGAGCTCGAGCAGATGGCGGGTGCCGCGGCGGAGGCCGAGGGCGTGGCGGGCGTCGATTGGAGCGAGCTGCTCGCACGTCCGGCAGTCGAGGCCCCGCTTCCGACCGCCACTGGCGGCGACATCTGCTACCTGCAATATTCCAGCGGCTCGACCCGCTTTCCGCACGGCGTCGCGATCACGCACCGCGCGCTGCTCAGCAACCTCGCCGCGCACGCGCACGGCATGGAGATCGGCGACACCGATCGCTGTGTGTCGTGGCTACCATGGTACCATGACATGGGACTGGTCGGCTGCTTCCTGTCGCCGATGGCGAACCAGGTCTCGACCGATTATTTGAAGACCGAGGATTTCGCGCGTCGCCCGCTGTCGTGGCTCGACCTGATCAGCCGCAACACCGGTACGACGCTCTCCTACTCGCCGACCTTCGGCTACGACATTTGCGCGCGCCGTATTTCGAGCCAGACCAAGGCGTCTGACCGCTTCGACCTGTCGCGCTGGCGTGTTGCGGGCAACGGTGCGGACATGATCCGTCCCGACGTGATGCAGGCGTTCGTCGACGCGTTCCACAGCGCGGGCTTCAACGCGGGTGCCTTCCTGCCGAGCTACGGCCTCGCCGAGGCGACGCTTGCGGTGTCGCTGATGCCGCCGGGCGAAGGCATCCGCGTCGAGCTGGTCGAGGAAACCGAGCTGTCGGGGATGAGCCACGGCGAAGACCGCCCGCAGCGTTATCGTGCGATCGTCAACTGCGGCAAGCCAGTGCGCGACATGGAAGTCGAGGTGCGCGAGGAGGACGGCACGCCGCTGCCCGATGGGGCGATCGGCAAATTGTGGTGTCGCGGTCCGTCGGTAATGGTCGGCTATTTCCGCGATCAGGCAGCGACCGATGCCTGCTTGGTCGACGGCTGGCTCGACACCGGCGACATGGCCTATCTGTCGAATGGCTACATCTACATCGTCGGCCGTGCCAAGGACATGATCATCATCAATGGCCGCAACCATTGGCCGCAAGACATTGAGTGGGCGGTGGAACAGCTTCCCGGGTTCAAGGCGGGGGACATCGCTGCCTTCGCGATCACGACGCCGGGCGGCGAGGAAACGCCCGCGGTGCTGGTGCAATGCCGCAGTTCCGACGAGACCGAACGCACGCGGCTGCGCGACGAGATCCGCGACCGGGTCCGCTCGGTCACCGGCATGAACTGCGTCGTGGAACTGATCCCGCCCCGTACGCTGCCGCGGACGAGCTCGGGCAAACTAAGCCGGGCCAAGGCGCGCAACCTGTATCTGGCGGGTGAGATCAAGCCCTACGACATCGCGGCGTAAACGCCGGCACATCGATGACGACCGGCTTATTCGCGCAGGCCTAAACCTTTAATCAACCCGCAGCGGCTTACGGAGACGACGTGAGCCCGCCTGCCCCCTCGTCCTCGCCGCCGATCAGTCCGGGCGTTCTGCTCGGCTGGCACGAGGGCGACGATGCGCGCGTTTGGGCACGCGTCCGCGAGGCGCAGTTGGAGGCGGCAGACCGGAGCGCGCCGCTACTGCTCGCTGCCAACCTCGGTGTCTTGGCGATCGTCACGCCGACGCTCGTCTCGATGTTCGCACTGTGGCAGATTGCCGGCTGGGTCTTCGTGCTCTCCGCGGCAGCCAGCGCGGGCGCATGGCGTCGCCGACCCGCGCGCTCGTTGGTCGGCGCCACTACGATGCGAGCTCAGGCAATCGCGGCGGCGCTCGATAATGGGCTGCTCGCCTTGCTGTGGAGTGTGCCCGTCCTCATGCTTCCTCAGGCGACGGTTCCGGCCGCGTTGTGGACGGGATTGGCGGCGCTGATGTTCGTAACCACGATTACGCTCGCGCCGCTGACGCTCGGAGCGTTGACCTTCGCCGGCGTGCTGGCCGCGACACTGGCGATACCGCTCGCGGTCGCACATGCCTTTTCCACCCTCGCTGCGATCATCGCAGTCGCTGCCCTCTCAGCACTAGCGGCGTGGACCAACGCGCGAGCCTTCGCCGCACGGCTCATCGCCGAGGTTGCACTCGGCGACCGCGACGAGACCGTCAGTCTGCTGCTGCGCGAATTCGAGAACGCGCGCGCCGACTGGTTGTGGGAGATCGACGCGTCGCGCCGCATCGTTCACGCCGGGCCGCGCTTCGCCGATGCCTGCCACCTCAGCCCCGAGGCGATGAACGGGCTGCCCCTGCTGCAAATACTCGCCGGCCCGACGTGGGAGGGCGGCAACTTCTCCGCCGGGCTGCGACAGCTCGCCGAGAAACTGAAGCAGCGCGAGAGTTTTCGCGACCTCGTGCTCCCAATCGTGATCGATGGCGAGGAGCGCTGGTGGGAGATCGCCGCGAGTCCGCGCTACGACGCGCAGGGCGCCTTTCTCGGCTTCCGCGGCGTCGGGTCGGACGTGACCGAACAGCGCGCGTCGGCCGACCGGATCAACCGCATGGCGCGCTTCGATACGCTGACCGGCCTTCCCAACCGCCTTCACGTCAACGAAGCGCTGTCGCGCGCGCTGACCGATGCCGAGCGCTGGCGTGCACGCGCCGCGTTCATGATGATCGATCTCGACCGCTTCAAGGCGGTGAATGACACGCTTGGCCACCCGGTCGGCGACCGGCTGCTCGGCCGTGTGTCGGATCGGCTGGCGCAGTTGATGAGCGACAACGAACTGATCGGGCGGCTGGGCGGCGACGAGTTCGCGGTGGTAGTCCGCGATGCATCGGACCCGCAGCGCATCGAACGGCTGGCGCGGACGATCATCGATACGCTCTCACGCCCGTACGAGGTCGACCAGCATACCCTATACATCGGCGCCTCGGTCGGCGTTGCCACGAGCCCGCGCGATGGGCGCACCGCGGAGACGCTGATCCGCTCCGCCGATCTCGCTCTCTATCGATCAAAGGATCGTGGCGGTGGAGTGTTCCACGCGTACGAGCCGCAGTTGCACGCCGATGCCGAGGAACGCCGCGTGCTGGAGCTCGAGCTGCGTCAGGCGCTGGAGCACGGACAATTGTCGCTGCATTACCAGCCAGTGGTCGATGCCGGCACCGGCCGCCTGCGCGGGTTCGAGGCGCTGCTACGCTGGGATCACCCGCGTCTGGGACCGGTCGGCCCTGACAAGTTCATCGCGATCGCGGAAGAAACGCGTTTGATCGCTCCCATTGGCGAGTGGGTCGCGCGCACGGCCTGCGAGGAGGCGGCGCGTTGGCCCGGTGACCTGCGGATCGCGGTCAACGTGTCGCCTGAGCAATTGACGAACCCCAACTTCGTCACCGTGATCGCCTCCGCGCTGGCGCAGAGCCGCCTGTCGCCGCAGCGCCTAGAACTGGAAGTGACCGAAGGCGTGTTCATGCGCGAGGGAACGGGAGCCGCCCGCGTGCTCGAACAGGTGCTCGACCTGGGCGTGAGACTGAGCCTCGATGATTTCGGCACCGGCTATTCCTCGCTCGGTTACCTCAGTCGCACGCGCTTTTCGTCGATCAAGATCGATCGCGGCTTCGTCGCCTCAGCCGCGCAAGGGGTGGCCGAACCGCTCGCGATCATCCGCGCAGTCGTCGCGCTCGCGCGCAGCCTGGGCATGAGCACGATTGCGGAGGGCGTCGAGACGGAGGCCGAACTGGCGTTGGTGCGCGAACTCGGCTGTACCAACATCCAAGGGCATTACTTCGGCCGCGCGGTGCCGGTGGCGGAAGCGCGCGACATGATCCGATGCGCTCTTGCAAAGGCACGCGCGGCCTGACCCGCCGATCAGCGGTTGACGAAACCGCGCCGTTCCGACAATAGCCGCACCCGCACAGGGGTGTAGCTCAGTTGGTTAGAGCGTCGGTCTCCAAAACCGAAGGCCCTCGGTTCGAGTCCGAGCTCCCCTGCCACTCTCACTAGCGCGAGCGATCAAAGCGGCTCAGCTGAGCGTGCTGACATATACCTGGCCCGCACAATGTTCGGCCGCCCAGGCGAGCCCCGCCGCTTCGGCGTCGTCGTAGCGATCGTAAGGTTCGCTACCAATCATTGACACCGACTCGGCTTCATCGGTGTCGCCGCACGCCATCAGCGCAGTGGCGTTGAGCGAGAAGCGCCCATCCGGACGTCGTTCGATCGAGATGCAGTCGGCTTCGGCAGGAGCGGTCTCTCCCGCGGGCAGACGCGTGATATGCATGTTGGCCTCTTCGATGACGCTGTTCGATCTGCAGCCGAAACGTCGATCGCGCACGAAGGTGCCGTATGGTGATCAGGCCCTGGCGTCTGCCGGGAAGAAATGCTGCACGATCTCGCGCGCCAGCCGCGCGGGGCGCAGCGTCTCCGCATCGAGGCAGCACCAGCTCGACTTCACCTCGGCCAGCACGTCTTCGCCGCGTCGGATCACCGTCTCGTAAAAGGCGCGTACGCCCTGCACTTTTTCCAGGACGACCGTCGCAACCACGTCGTCGCCGAGGAACGTGGGCTTGAGGTAGGTGATCTCATGCTTGAGCGCGACCCACAGATGCTGCGCCACCGCCTCTGCCGGAGCGAGCGCACGCCAATGATCGATCACGGCCGCCTGCACCCATTTCAGATAGCTGGCATTGTTGACGTGCCCCATGAAGTCGATGTCGGCTGGATCGATGCCGATCGGAAAGCGATAGGGGGCCGCGCTGGTCACGCTGACGATATAGGCTGTGGGACGCGTGATGGCCAATGCTAACGGCCGGAGCCGCGCCAAGCTTTGCTCACGCGCGCCGCTGAACGGCTCCCCTTGTGTTTGCACGGCCCTTTCGCTAAGTCCCACACACATCCGACAGCACGGACGGTTTCCACCGCTACCTTTTAGTAAGGCAGCGGTGGAAAGCTATGCCGGGCGATTTCGAAGGTTCAACACGCGTGGCGAAGACGACCCCGATCGAATTCATCAACCAGGTTCGCGCCGAAACCGCGAAGGTGGTGTGGCCGACCGGCCGTGAGACGGTGATGACGGGCGTGATGGTCGTCATCATGACCACGATCCTGGCGCTGTTCTTCCTCGGGGTAGATTCGGTGTTCAACGCGATCGTCAAAGCGTTGTTGAGCCTGGCCAAGTAAAGGGCGGAACGCACAACACGATGTCACGCTGGTACATCATCCACGCTTACTCGGGTTTCGAGGGCAAGGTTCGCGATTCGATCATGGCGGAGGCGCAGCGCCTCGGCCTGGAGCAGCTGGTCGAGCAGATCGAGGTTCCGACCGAGACAGTGACCGAGGCGCGTCGCGGCAAGAAAATCGCGGTCGAGCGCAAGTTC
Organism: uncultured Sphingomonas sp.; assembly: GCF_913778135.1. Classification (GTDB taxonomy): domain Bacteria; phylum Pseudomonadota; class Alphaproteobacteria; order Sphingomonadales; family Sphingomonadaceae; genus Sphingomonas. The sequence goes on from NZ_CAJYVU010000129.1 coordinate 7,502, forward strand.
ATGCCGGGCTACGTGCTCGCCAAGCTGGCGATGACCGACGACGTCTATCACCTGGTGCGCAACACGCCCAAGGTGACGGGTTTCCTGGGTTCATCGGGCAAGCCGCAGGCGATCTCGGAGGCCGAGGCCGCGCGCATGCTCAACTCCAAGGAGGAAGCAGCCGCCGCGCCGAAGCAGAAGGTCAAGGTCGATTACGAGATCGGCGATGCGGTCAAGGTGCTGGAAGGCCCGTTCGCGAGCTTCAACGGCACGGTCGAGGAACTCGATTTCGACCGCAGCCGCGTCAAGGTGTCGGTATCGATCTTCGGTCGATCCACGCCGGTCGAGCTGGAATTTGATCAGGTCGAGCGCAGCAAATAAGCGTCGGTCGCACGCAATTAGTACACGCTAATCGCGAGACGACCAGCGGCGGCCAGCCTCGGCACCGCCGAGGACTTACGGCACGGGATTAACTCCCGTATCGGTCTCCACGTTTGGGAGGCCGCAACACATCACCCGGTCGGCCCAGCCGGCCAGATGATCCCGCTTTGGTGGGACAAGCCCGCGGGAGGCACCTTTCAGGCGCCGCTATTACCGCTAAACTGAAGAGAGTGACATGGCGAAAAAGATCACAGGTTACATCAAGCTGCAGGTGCCCGCGGGCTCCGCGAACCCATCGCCGCCGATCGGCCCGGCGCTGGGTCAGCGCGGCGTCAACATCATGGAATTCTGCAAGGCGTTCAACGCGCAGACCGGCGACATGGAGAAGGGCTCGCCCCTGCCCACCGTCATCACCGTCTACGCCGACCGCTCGTTCTCGTTCATCACGAAGACGCCCCCGGCGACCTTCCTGATCAAAAAGGCCGCCAACCTCAAGTCGGGCTCGAAGGAGCCGGGCAAGGTGTCGGCCGGAAAGATCAAGCGCTCGGCGCTGGTCGAAGTCGCGCAGACCAAGATGAAGGATCTGAACGCCAACGACATCGAAGCGGCGACGAAGATCATCGAAGGCTCGGCCCGCGCGATGGGCCTCGAAGTGGTGGAGGGCTGAGCTCGTGACCAAGCTGACTAAGAAGCAGAAGACCTGGACGATCGACGCTGAGAAGCTGCACGCGATCGATGAAGCGATCGGTCTGGCCAAGACCAATGCCACGTCGAAGTTCGACGAGACGATCGAGGTCGCGCTGAACCTGGGCGTCGACCCGCGCCATGCCGACCAGATGGTGCGCGGCGTTGTCACCCTGCCCGCGGGCACCGGCAAGACGGTCCGCGTCGGCGTGTTCGCGCGCGGTCCGAAGGCCGATGAGGCACGTGCGGCGGGTGCGGACGTCGTCGGCGCCGAGGACCTGATGGAGGAAATCCAGGGCGGCAAGATCGAGTTCGATCGCTGCATCGCGACCCCCGACATGATGGGCGTCGTCGGCCGTCTGGGTAAGGTGCTGGGTCCAAAGGGCCTGATGCCGAACCCGAAGCTCGGCACGGTCACCATGAACGTCGCCGAAGCCGTCAAGGCGGCCAAGGGCGGTCAGGTCGAGTACCGCGTCGAGAAGGCCGGCATTATCCACTCGGGCATCGGCAAGGCGTCGTTCGCGCAGGAAGACCTGCGCCGCAACTTCGACGCGCTGGTCGACGCGGTGGTCAAGGCCAAGCCGTCGGGCGCCAAGGGCAAGTACGTCAAGAAGGTCGCCGTCAGCTCCTCGATGGGCCCAGGGATCAAGGTCGACGTGGCGGAGATCGCCGGCGCATAAGCGCTGCGATCATCGTTGCTAGGATGGGGCTCGGAGGCAAACGCTTCCGGGCCCCTTTCTGTTGGGCCGGCCTGTCGTTGTGCGTTGATTGAGGCGGGAAGCGCGCTCGTCTGTCGTAGCCTTTGTTCGTCGCGAGCAGAGACGGCTGGCGTCGGGAGAAAGGTACGGGCAATGCACCGCCGCACCCTTGACGAAAGACGGTGTGCGGATCGTGATTTACGCACGTCTTCAACGCCGCGGGGTTGCACCGCAATCACCGCAATGACGCTGAACGCACGCGGTGTGAGCCACATACGACAACGCCGGGCCACGATCATGACCCGGCGCCTGTCTTGAAGGCCGCGGCCGGAGCCGCGGTCCCTATCCGATCAGAAGCGCACCTTTACCGCGGCGCGATACGACTGGTTACGCACGTCCGAGCGCTCGAACGTCGTGTCGGCACCGACCGACAGTTCGATCCGCTCTCCGCCAACCGAGATGCCGCCACTCACCTCGCCCCAGTTCTTGTCCTGACCCGGCAGCGCGAAGATCGCGCTCGGTCCGACGCCGCCGACGAAGTTCGCGCCGAACGATCCCGGACGGTCCTGGAAATCGTGGACGTAATAGGCGCTGACATACGGTTTGATCCGCGCCCCACCCGACAACGCCAGACCAGCGCGGCCCTGCAAGCTGTCATACTTCTGCCGGTCGAGGAACAGGCCGACCGGCCCACCGCGCTCGACAGTCGGAGTGAAGTCAATCTGGCTTGCGCGTGCCGACAAACGCGGTCCGACCTTCAGCGTGCCGAGATTGAAATTCTTGCCGACGCCGACTTCGGAGGATAAGGCGAAGGCGTTGTCGCGCGAGCGCAGCGTGTAGTCGGTACCGACGAACGAGACAGCGCGACGCGTGCGCGCCTGGAACACGCCCGCCGACACCTGCGTGTCGAGGAACAGCCCCGTCGGCGACTCGAGCTTACCATACAGCGTTCCCTGCCACAGCTCGCCCTTGGCGCGTTGTCCGTACTGCTGGTCACCGGAGACATTGGTGTACGACAGGCCGAAGCCGAGTGCGCCGTTGTCGCCGATCTCGGTCTCGATACCGCCCGCGGCGTACCAGCCATCGAACTGGTCACGTCCGGCAAACGGGATCGCAGTTGGCGCCGCGCGGCTGCTGCCGTCGAGATAGCCACCAGCGACGAACGCGCTGACCGATTCCGGCAGCACGCCCGTCTGCAGCGTCGTCTGCGGACTGTCGGTCGCGGCGAGCTGCGCACCCGCCACCGGCAGGTCGGAGGCGGCGAGCGAGGCGAACTGCAGCGGCTTGCCCGTCATCGCGAGCGTTCCGCCAAGGCCATTGCTCAGATCCATCTGCGCCAATCGATCGCGATAGAACCGGCCCATGTTGTCGAGCGCAACAGTGCCGAGCGCGCGCTTGGTCGTCTCCGCGCGCGGCGCGAGACCCTCTAGATTCGACCGGATCGTCGCGGCGTTCTGAAGGTCGAGCGGCCCGTAGATGCCCGACAGCGCAGCGTAGTTGGTGGCGCGGTTCTGATCGAGCAGGCGCGCATAGGCGCTCTGGATCGGCGTCGCGGCGACAACATCGGCGTAGCGGCCCGCGGTGATACGCGCCTGCACCGTGTTCGCCGAATAGACGAACTGCGGCGTCAGTATCGCACTCAGCGCCGACGGAGTAGCGAAGGTCCCGCTGATCCCGCCCTGCGCGGTCAGAATGGTGTACACGTCGCCGAAGCGGATCGTCGAACCCGCAACCGGTGAAAACAGCACGCGCCCGCCGATGCTCGCCTGACCGGTGCTGGTTCCGTTGGCGACCACCGCCAGCCGATCGGAGGTGTTGTTGCCGGCGATATCGATCATTAGCAGGTTGCCGCTCGACAGCACGGCATTGCCGCCGATCGTCAGCGTGCCGACCGTCCCTTGCGTGCCGGGCGCGATCATGCCGAGGAGGCTGGTCAGGTACGGCGCGTTGATCCGACCGGTGCCGGTCAGCCCGCCCGAGAGCAGGAAGTAATCGCCGACCGAGTTGATCGTGCCGTTGGCGGTGACCAGACCACCGAACTGGTTGAACTCCATCAGCGACTATAGCGAACCGCCGCTCGCGACCGTCAGCTTGGCCTGGTTGTTGATCGTAAACCGATCAACGGTCGCGGTACCGGACAGCGTGGTCGTACCCGCATTCGACAGCGTGACGTCGAAGTAGCGCGCGTTGCGCCGCGTTGCTGCATCCGGGTCGACGTTGTTGGGCACGAAGTTGGTCGCGCCGGGCAGACCGTTGGCGAGCGTCGCGGTCGGCAGCGCCGCGGCCGCTGCCGCGATCGCCTGTGCGTTGCCTGCGCCCTGCGCTTCGTTGATCGAGGTCAGCCCGTCGGCGAACGACGCCACGCTCTTGTTGTTGGCGAGCGTCGCGCCGCCGGTCACGACGGTATCGGCCGGAACCGGACGACCGTTCACCAGATAGGTGTTGGTGCCGATGTCGAGGCACTCGTCCGAGCGTCCCTGCTGATAGCAGATCTGGCCGAACTTGCCCGACGTGCCGTTGATGCCGTCGCCCGCCGTAGTCGGGATGCCATTCACCAGCTGCCCGTTGACGATGATCTGATAAGCGGGGTCGAGCGTCGTGACCCAGTGGCTGGCGTCGAACCAGTCGCCGTCGCCCGCCTTCGCCGCGACGTAGCGGTACGGATTGTTCGCCGCGATATAGTCCCAGAAGAGATACAAGGGCTGATAGAAGGACGAGGTGCCGTACGAGCTGCTCGGCTGCGCGTTGAAATAGCGCGAACCGCCCGACAGCACGCCGATCACGGTCGGCTTGCTGAACGTCTTGTCGAGGATCAGCGGACCGCCTGAATCACCACCCGCGGTTATGCCCTCCTTGGGCAGCGCATTGTCCTTGAAGATGTTGAAGTCGTACGCGTTGGCGCCCGGCAGCCCGCGCTTAGGATCGTCGAAATCGGTCTGGTACAGGTTCTGCGTCAACCCGCTGGGCGAGCCGAACAGGAACGAATCGATGTCGTCGAGCGACCCCAGGATGCCGATGAAGTTCTCGGCCACGCGTCGGCGATAGTCGATGCCGCCGCTATCGCCGCTGGTGCCGGTGCCGTTGCGGCCATAACCCGCCTCAATCACGTGATAGCCGGTACCGGTCGCGCTGGTGATCGTGCCGGGGGCGGGCAATTGCGAGAGGAGGATGGTCCAAGTCGGCACGTTGCGTGCCGGCGTGTCGAGCGAGGCGAGCGCCACGTCGGCCTGCAGGAAGTTGTTCGCCAAGCCGAGCGACAGCGACTGCGGATTATAGATGACCTGGTTGACGTTGTAGAAGGCATTACCAACGCTGGTCTTGTACTGGTTGGTGCCGGCCAGGAACCACGAGCGGATGCCCGCCAGATTGTCCGCCTTGAACCCGAAACCGATCGGCAGCTGCCCCGCGCCGGTGCCGTAACCCCACGGGTTCATCGCGGTGCCCTGCGGACTCTCGTTCACGCAGTGTGCGGCGAAGATCACCGTTCGTGGATTGATCAGCGTGCCGGTGCACAGCCCGAGAAATCCAGTCTTCTGGTCGATGATCATCTGACCGATACCGGTCACGTCGTTGGTATCACGCGCTGTCGTCGGCGTCCCCGGCTCGGAGATCACGACCTGCGGAGAATGCTCGACCATCATGTCGCCGGCCGGAACGGCACCGGTCCCCTGCGCCACGTTCATCATGAAATCGGGCGTGCCTTCGGCAAACGCCGGCGTGCCGAACGTCGCCAGCGCCGATGTGGCGAGCAGCGCGATATGCCGCGCCGACATGGCGCGCGGGATGGCACGATTGTTCATGAATAGGTCCCCTGATGTAATTTTTGCCTTGTTCCTCACGGTTTGGAGCAATGTTGCTGGGGTGACAAGGCGATTACAGCTGCGTTCGGATGTGAGTGCGTTGTCAGTTGGACGTGTTGCCAGAACGACACAGCATTGTTTCCTGACATTTCTCATCACATCGGCTCCTTGAGCCACCGGAAAGGGTTTGTAACACTGACCTTTGTTCGATAGCGGACCTGCCCCGGCGATCCGTGGCGATCGCAATGCCCAGGAGAGTTCGCGCGCATGTTCCCGCGTTTTCACGTTTCGCTCATCCGTCTGACCACCACTGCGGCGACCGTCATTGCCTCGACCGCGTTCGCGGGCGCCGCACAGGCGCAGGCATTCTACCTGCAGGAACAGTCCGCTCGCGGTGCGGGTCGCGCCTTCTCGGGCGAGGTGGCGGATACGGGCGCCGCGTCCTTGTGGTGGAATCCGGCGGCGATCGCGGGCAGCACTGATGCGGAGGCGACCGTCAGCGCCGCCGCCGTTCTTCCGAAGGGCAAGGTGGTCGATAACGGGACGCTGATCCGCCGCCCATCGCTGCCCGGCCTGCCCGCACAGACGTTCGCACCGGTCGGCGGGAACGCGGTGTCGCGCGACCCGATCAACAACGGCGTGCTGCCCTCGGGCGCGTTTGCGTTGCCGCTGAACGACCGGGTGGCTGTGGGCGTGGCGGTCACCTCTCCGTACAGCTTCACCACCAATTACGAGACGGGCAGCTGGGCGCGCTACGGCGCGGACCGCACGCACCTGCTGACGATCGACATCCAGCCGGGCATCGCGGTCGCCGTGACCGACTGGCTGCGCGTCGGCGGCGCGGCGAACGTCGAATATACCGACGCGAGCCTGAGCAACGCGCTTCCCAACGTGCTTGCCTCGCTGCCGGACGGCAGCCAGAAGCTGGAGGGCGATGGCTGGGACCTCGGCTGGAGCGCCGGGTTCCAGATGCACAACGCGCACACCACGGTGGGCTTCAGCTACAAATCGGCGATCAAGCACACGCTGAAGGGTGACCTGACGATCAGCGGCCTCGTCGGTCCGCTCGCCGGATCGAACACGGAGCTTTCGGGCGTCAAGGCGCGCTTCTACACACCCGCGCAGATCATCCTGGGCGTACGCCAGCGCGCGGGCAATGCGCTGACGCTCAACGCGCAGGTGGTGCGCTATACCTGGGACAAGTTCGACGCGATCCGTCTGGGCGCGCCGCTCAACACCGCGCTGCCGGAGAATTATCGCAATACGTGGAGCTACGCCGGCGGGCTCGACTATGCCGTGTCACCCACGCTGACGCTGCGCGCGGGCGTGCAGCGCGCGATCACCCCGACGCGCGACGGTGAACGCGACCCGCGTGTGCCCGACGCCAACCGCTGGAACTACGGAGGCGGCCTCTCCTTCCAGGTGACGCAGCGGTTCGGGATCGACGCGGCGGCGAACTACGTCGATTTCGAGAATGAGACGATCGACCGTGTCACCGCGGCTTTCGCCGGGACTGCCGCGGAGACGCCAATCAGGACAAGCGGCCGACTGGAGGATGCGCACGCGGTGGTGCTGTCACTGGGTGGACGCTTCACCTTCTGATGTGAAAACGGTGCGGCTCGACAAGCGCCGCACCGCTGCGCCATGCTGCCCTAATAATCAGGAGAGGTCAGCGTGGCGCATTTCGGCGATTTCCAGAACGCGATCTATTACGCCGGGCTGTCGGGCGTGCAGCCGACCTGGCCGGTCGACCTCGCGACGTTGAAGGCGCGCGCGGAGGCGGCGATGCCGCCTTCGGTGCTGAACTACGTTCAGGGTGGTTGCGGCGACGAGTGGACGCAGGACGAGAATGCGCGTGCGTTCCGCCACTGGGGCATGGTGCCGCGGATGATGGTCGATTGCACGGCGCGCGACCTGTCGACGCGGGCGTTCGGGATGACGCTTGCCTCGCCGCTGTTCATGGCGCCGATCGGGGTGACGGGCATCTGCACGCAGGACGGGCACGGCGACCTCGCCGCCGCGCGCGCGAGTGCGGCGACGGGCGTGCCGCTGACTGCGTCGACGCTGTCGAACGACACGCTGGAGGACGTGCACGCCGCCTGCGGGACGACGCCGGCGATGTTCCAGCTCTACACGCCGCGGGACAAGGACGTGGCGGCGAGCCTCGTGTCGCGCGCGCAAGACGCCGGATACAAGGCGATCGTCGTCACGCTTGATACGTGGGTGACCGGCTGGCGCCCGCGCGACCTGAACGTGTCGAACTTTCCGCAATTACGCGGCCACGTGCTGCAGAACTATTTCAGCGACCCGGCCTTTCGCCGCCTGCTCGCCAAACCGCCCGAAGAGGATTCGCGCGCCGCGATCGGCACGTGGGGCGCGACCTTCGGCAAGGTGCTGACGTGGGATGACATGGCGTGGCTGAAGTCGCTGACCACGCTGCCGATCGTGTTGAAGGGGATCTGCCACCCCGACGATGCCCGCCGTGCGATCGATACCGGGGCTAACGGGGTCTACGTGTCCAACCACGGCGGGCGACAGGCGAACGGCGGGATCGCGGCGATCGACATGCTGCCGGCGGTCGCGGAAGCGGTCGCGGGGCGCGTGCCGGTGCTGTTCGACAGCGGCATCCGCTCGGGCACCGACGTGATCAAGGCGGTCGCGCTCGGTGCCGATCTGGTCGGCGTCGGGCGCCCGTACAGCTACGGGCTGGCGCTCGGCGGTGCCGACGGGTGCGCGCACGTGCTGCGCGCGATCCAGGCGGAGGCCGATCTGCTGATGGCGGTCAACGGCCTGCCGACGCTGGCAGCGGTGCGCGCAGCGGGCGCGATCAGGACCGATCGTTGATCGCGGATATGCCAGGGCGATCCAGCGGCGTGACATCCTCTTTCGGTCCGCATGCAGCGTTGACCCAGTCGCACTGGCTACGCGGACGCGGGCAGGTGCGCTAATCCTGCCCGGATGACGGCGAAGCGACGCGAGCGGACGATCAGCGCCGGTGCGGTGGTCGCGCTGCATGCCGGATTGCTGTGGCTGATCCTGACCGCGCCGCAGCCGACGCCGCGTAGCGCATCCGGCCCCTCGCTCTCGACGTTCGATGTCGTGCCGCCCCCTGCTCCGCCGCCGGTCAAACCAAGGCATGATCCTTCACCCGCGAGAGCGAGGCCGAGCGGTCTGATAGGCGTCAAAGCGGAACGTAGTGCCGTCGTCGCGCCCCGGGCGATCGTCCCACCACCGGTGCCGCAGGTCGCGGCCGTCGAACCGCAGCAGGGCACCGCCGCGATCGGCGGCACTGCGGCAGCGGGCAGCGGAACGGGCGCGGGAGACGGCGGCTCGGGCGCGGGTGGCGGAGGGAGCGGCAACGGCTCCGGTACAGGCGGCACGCGCGCGCGCCTGATCGCGGGCGCGATCACCTCGCGCGACTATCCGAAGGAGGCTCGCGCGGCGCGACTAGTCGGCAGCGTGACGGTCGCGTTCACGGTCGGGGTAGATGGGCGCGCAAGCGACTGCGCGGTGACGGAGACGAGCGGCAGCGCGACGCTCGATGCGGTTACCTGCCGGCTGATCGAGGCGCGCTTCCGCTACGCGCCGGCGCTTTCCGCGAACGGACAGCCGATCAACGAGCGGCGCGGCTGGCGTCAGCGCTGGTGGCTGGAGTGATCGGGTCGGCGTGAACCGCCGCGAACCGCTTCATCGGATCAGCAGTTCGCCCAGGAAAACCATCGCGCTGGCGGTCGCCTGCGCAAAGATGATTGCAGCGGCCGACAGGCCGAGGGCGGCGGCAGCGATGCCGCCGGTGTGCTGGACTTGCTTGATCGTGGTCATGTGGCGTCCTCTCCAAAACGGAGCCGGGGCCACCTGTCCGGGGTCTCCCGGTCCGTGCCGATGGTGTACGCCTGATGAACGGCCTTGTCAAAGGCGCGGCTCGGTCGGCCGCTTGCGTCATGGTTCTGACACAAAGTCGGGAGGGAGGACACCTAAAGTGGCGCCCTCCCCCTCGTCGCTCAGATCCCGACGATCCCGCCGTCGTTCTTGGTGATGACGATCGTTGCCGAGCGCGGACGGCTGCTGCCGCCCTGCCCGTTCTGCGACGCCGGCCAGCTCGAGGTGATGTTGCCGGCGCTGCCGTTCTCACCGGGATGCTGGATGTTGACGAACAGTGAGCGGCCATCGGGCGTCGAGGTGATGCCGGTGATCTCGCACTCCTTCGGACCCACCAGAAAACGCTTCAGGTTCGCGCCCGGCGCCGCGCCGATGCGCGTCGTGGTGGTGCTGGTGGTGGTCACGCCCGCCGCCGTCGTCAGCGTGTTGTTGACGGTACGCGTGCCGCCGTCGCCGACCCGGCCCGGCAGCGCGGCAAGCAGCATGCAGTTGGTGACATCGGTGTAGGCGCCGTCGTCGGTCTCGATCCACAATACCGGGGAGACCTGCCCCGTCACGTTGGTGTTGCGCCCGAACCAGAGCCCATCGGGCGAGGAGAAGTCGTTCGTCGCGTCCAGACCCGACAGGTTGATGTTGGTACGATCGAGGTCGGCACCCGCCCCGAAGGCATAGACGTCCCAGGTGAAGGCGGTCGCCTCCGACGTGTCGCCGTTCTCGCGCAGGCGGATGACATGGCCGTTGGCGTTGCCGCGCGTCGCCTGTGCCGAGGTGGGCGGATCGGCGTTGACGACATCGCCCTGCGGCAGCTTGGGGTCAGTGTAGGCGCGCGGATTGGGCGCGTCGGTGGTGGCGGGGGTGCGCGACGAATTGTTGGTCAGCGTGCAGTACATCTCGCCGTTGACCGGATTGACCGCGGTCCATTCGGGCCGATCCATCTTGGTCGCGCCGAGCACGTCGGCGGCAAGGCGCGTATTGATCAGCACATCGGCCTGATCGGCGAAGGGATAGGTCGTGTTGGAAGCGGTCAGGCCGTTCTGCCCGAAGACGAGCGGCAGCCACTGGCCCGAACCATCGGCGTTGAAGCGCGCGACGTAGAGCGTACCTGCGTCGAGATACTTATCGCCGATCGCGAGCCGGTCAGTGTTCGCCGCATCAGCGTCCGCCCAGGCGGTGTTCGACACGAACTTGTAGATGTATTCGTTCTGCGCGTCGTCGCCCATGTAGAAGGCCGGGCGCGTGCCCGCGATCGTGCGGCCGGGCCAGCAACCCTCGTGGTTCATGCGGCCAAGCGCGGTGCGCTTGCGCGGAGCAGCGGTCGGGTTGAACGGGTCGATCTCGACCACCCAGCCGTACTGGAACGGCTCGTTGCGGAAATCGGCACTGCCGTCCGCCGCCAGGCCAGTCGTCGCCGTCGCGTTCCACTTGGCGAAGCGCGTGTCGCCGGTGGTTGACGGCTGGACGGTCGACCAGCCGTAGTTGCCGGTCGCGCCTTCACGCACGCCGTAGCGCGTGAGCGAGACGTTCTGCTTGGCAAGGCCCGCGGCGGTACGGACCGCGGCATCGCCCGCGGTGCGACGGAAGTAACCGGCCCAGTTCTCCTCGTTGGTCAGGTAGGTGTTCCACGGCATCTGGCCGTTGGCGCAATTGTTGATCGTGCCGCGACCGGCGGTCGCGTCGGTCGAGTAGAGCGTGCGCAGCTGCGCATTGCCGCGCACCGGCCCGCTGAACACGGTCGGCGTGTTGGGGGTGATGCGGCGGTTGAGCGCGGACGACTGCACGTAGCTCCACGCGCCGCCGCTCGCACGGGTGACCTCGATCGCCGACACGCCGTGCGCCTCGATCTCCTTGATCGCCTCGGCTTCGGGACGACGACCGCTGACGGTGGTCGCACCCGCCTGATGGAGATAGGCCTGGGTGATATTCTCGTGATTAAGCACCAGCATGCCGCGCGTGTTGTTGTTCGCATCGGGCGCGCTGCCGGTCGCGCCGAGGCCAAAGAAGCTCATCCCGTCGTGGTGGTCGCCGGCGCGCTGCGCGAAATTGGTGTCCTGCCCGTCGTTGGCGTAGACGCCGACGCTCGACGCGATCGGATCGCCCAGGCGGTAGAGCACCGCGACCGAGTACCCCTCTGGCACGGTCACCACGTCGTTCAAATTCTTCGATACCGCGGTGAAAGCGAGCGTCGCGGGATTGACGGTGACGGTCGTATCCGCGCTGCTGGTCTGGCCGTTCTTTCCACTGGCCGAAAAACGGAACACGAGGGCGGTCGCGGCCGATACGGCCGGCGCGACGAAGGTCGTGACCCCGCCCGCGGTGCTGAGCGTCACTGCCGGGCCGCTCACCTGCGTGAAGCCCGAGCTGGTCGCGTTGTTGCCGGCGGTGCCGTTCAGCGTCACCGTCTTGCCCGCGGTCGTCGTGATCGACTCGCCCGCACTCACCACCACGCCCGGATCGTCGAGCTCATCGCCGCCGCACGCCGACAAGAGCACCGAGCCGAACGCGGCGGTGGTCATCGCAGACAACCCGCCGAGCAGCGTCTGGCGCCGCGAGTAACGCTGGCGAACGATCTCGGTCAGGTGCGGATTGGCGCTGGCGTTGGTATCGACGTCGCCGTCGTCGTAGCCGATGGTCAGGCTCAGGTCGGTCATGTGAAATCCCCCGGATCGCGCCGCTCCCACGGCGCCTCGTGCGGTCATTTTGGCAAGTCCACGCGACAGAGCGGTGGCAGTTCGATGATCGATCGATGACGCCCGCGTTGCAGTTGTGCGACATCGCACGGCCCCTTGTGCTGGTGTGAGTTTCTGCTAAAGGCGCGCTCGAACCGCGTGGAGCTCGCTCCGTTCGGCTCATCCGTCCAAGACAGTGGGTGCCGCGGATCTGCCGCGGCTTAATTTCCCGCCGAGACGGGGAAACAGGATTCGAATGCGTCCCGGTCCGGCCATGCGTCGCCCGCGATGCTGCTCCCTAGCGGGCATCCCCTTCCCCATCGTCGGACACACCGTTCGTGCCATTCGGCGCGGGCGGGACAAGCAACCGGGCGTGCGGCTTCGGCGGCACGCTCATGAACGTGGAGAATGGCATGGATCGTGCGCAGAAAAGCGCAGCCGTTGCCGAGCTGAACAGCACCTTCTCCGAGGTCGGCGTGGTAGTTGTCACCCGCAACCTCGGCATGACGGTCGCGCAGTCGACCGACTTGCGCAACCGGATGCGGGATGCCGGCGCGGTATACAAGGTCTCGAAGAACAAGCTTGCCAGGATCGCGCTCGACGGCACCGACTATGGCTCGATCGGCGACATGCTGACCGGTCCGGTCGGTCTCGCCACCTCGGTCGATCCGGTCGCGGCGGCAAAGGTCGCGGTCGATTTCGCCAAGACGACCGACAAGTTCGAGATCGTCGGCGGCGCGATGGGCGCAACCGCGCTCGATTTGGCCGGCGTACAGGCATTGGCAACGCTGCCCTCGCTCGACGAGCTGCGCGCCAAAATCATCGGCCTCGTCGTGGCACCCGCCACGAAGCTGGCGACGATCGCGCAGGCACCCGCGGCTCAGATCGCGCGCGTCCTGTCGGCTTACGCCGAGAAGGAAGCCGCCTGAGTTTTTCGGGCAAGTTCATTTTGTTGACGAACGGGACCAATGGTCCCCGCAAATGGGAAAAGTATCATGGCAGACCTGAACGCGCTGGTTGACCAGCTGAGCGAACTGACCGTCCTTGAGGCCGCTGAGCTCTCGAAGATGCTCGAAGAGAAGTGGGGCGTCTCGGCCGCAGCAGCGGTTGCAGCGGCTCCGGCAGCCGGCGGCGGCGCTGGTGCGCCGGCGGCGGAAGAGAAGACCGAGTTCGACGTGATCCTGACCGGCGACGGTGGCAAGAAGATCAACGTCATCAAGGAAGTCCGCGCGATCACCGGCCTGGGCCTGACCGAAGCCAAGGCGCTCGTCGAAGGCGCGC
>NZ_CAJYVU010000130.1 GCF_913778135.1 uncultured Sphingomonas sp.
AGCCACCCGTCGATCCGATCAAGAACAAGATCGCGATCGACGCGGCCGGCACGATCACGTGGAATGGTGCGCCGGTGAACGACACCACGCTGCGTCAGTACCTCGATACGTCGGCAGCGATGACCCCGGAGCCGGAGCTTCAGTTCCAGCCTGACCGGAACTCGCGCTATGAGGTGGTCGACAATACGCTCGCCATCATCAAGCGTTCGGCGGTAACGAAGCTCGGCTTCGTCGGTAACGAGCAATATTACAAGGATTTCTGATCACGCTTCATGCCTGATCAGATGATCTGGACAGGGCGGGTACTCCAAAGCGGGAGTGCCCGCCCTTCGTTTTTTTCGCAAGACGCAGAGGCATTTGATGATCTTGCTCAGGCTGGCGCTTGCAGCGACGAGCAGATCGCACGCGCCTCGGCAGGAAATCTTTTCGAAGTGCCAGAACGTACTAAATTGAAGCGCAAATTCGCAGGGCGTGCTTGGTCCATTCTTGGGCCTGTGCGGTGACTCGCCCGTAATCCGCATAATGGCGATGGCGCACTTAGCGTCGGACAAGCGCAGCCAAGCTCCAGGCGCTCGCGGAATACGTCGGTAGTTCCGTACTCGCCGCCATATTTGACGTTGTTGGATTTGCGGAATTGTTGCTCGGGTCACCGTTCGCTGCGTCTGCTGCCGGAGACCCGTTCAGTCAAAGGCGCTGCTTTGTTCCGAAGCATATAGCACCGATGTCTCAACGACTGGCGAGAAATGATGCTTTAGCTCATCGCGCCCCTTTCCGCTGTTCCTCTCTCCGCCGTGCTCACAGATGTGACTTGCACGGCCGTCGCAAAAGTGACACGAAGGTGTCACAAAAGTGAAACGCTTAGGAGATGGTCATGCGCATTTGCTCGATGTTCGTCGCGGCTCTCACGGTAGCAACCCCAGCACTGGCGAAGGATCGCATCGGCTACACGGCGATCGCAGCGGGTAACCTGTCGCAGGCTGAGGCAACGCTCTCCGCCGAACGCGCGATCTTTCCCCGTCGTCCGGAAGTGCTGCTGAACCTTGCGGCCGTTTACGCGCGGACCAATCGGGTTGCGCAGGCACGTACGCTCTACAATGAGGTGCTCGGGTCCGAGCCGGTGTCGCTTGATCTCGCGAATGGCGGCACGACGTCTTCACACGAGGTGGCGCAGCGCGGACTTGCGAGGCTCAGCACGACGATCGCCTCGCGCTGACACGCGATACGGCGACGGCGTTACGCAGATCGTCGGGGTCGCAGACGACTTGATTGATCTAGCAATCGTTCTCGGCTGCCTCGCCGTGTGACAAACGTGTCAGAGCCGCGGCAGCGTCACGCCGCGTTGGCCCATGTATTTGCCGGCACGGTCGGCGTAGCTGACCTCACACGGTTCGTTACCCTTGAGGAACAGGAACTGGCACGCGCCCTCATTGGCGTAGACTTTAGCCGGCAAGGGCGTCGTGTTCGAGAATTCGAGCGTGACGTGGCCTTCCCAGCCGGGTTCGAGTGGCGTCACGTTGACGATGATGCCGCAGCGGGCATAGGTCGATTTGCCGAGGCAGATAACCAGCACGTCGCGCGGCACTCGGAAATACTCGACCGTCCGAGCGAGGGCGAAGCTGTTCGGCGGGATGATGCAAACGTCGGTCTTGCGATCGACGAAGCTGTTTTGGGCGAAATCCTTGGGATCGACGATCGCGTTGTCGACGTTGGTAAAAATCTTGAACTCGTCGGCAACACGGGCGTCATAGCCATAGGATGACAGACCGTAGCTGATGCACGCGTCGCGCCGCTGCGCTTCGACGAACGGCTCAATCATGCCATCTTCCATCGCGCGCTCGCGAATCCAGCGGTCGGATTGAATGGACATGGCGTGACACTCCAGAAACGTCCGCTCTGTCGCGTTCCCCGTTAGGCGACGCAAGGGGAAGATGTGGGCAAAACCACTCGGGTCCCCATCACCTAGGCGCTACGCCGGTAGCTATTCAGCGCCCGAGGACGACGCCTGCGACGTAGAGCAGCTGGTCCAGGTTTCGAGAGAGCGCGAGGCGCACGGTGTCAGGACTCCCCAACTAAACGTCTATTTCGAGGTAGCTGCACTGCCCAACGATGCTTTGTCGGCGATGTCGCGTCGTGCCGGCGGACGTTCAGGACGACCTGGTTGAAATTCCAGGCAGTAGAAGCTTTATCGCCTCTTTGCTCGTTCCAACGCTAGATGCGTGTCGAGCGCTAGCGCCCACGCGGGAGCGTGATCTCTCCGCAGAGGCCTCCGCCTTCGCGATTGCTGAGCGTGATCTGCCCTCCGGTTTCCTCCACGATCGCGCGTGCCAGCGCGAGGCCAAGACCAATGCCGCCCGTGTCGCGATTGCGCGAGGTTTCAAGCCGCGTGAAGGGCGCAAATACGTCAGTGAGTCGCTCGATCGGTATGCCGGGCCCGCGGTCCGCGACCGAAATCACGACTATCTCGGGACCCGGCCGAAGCGTTACCTCCGCACCGTCGGCATATTTGATTGCGTTCTCGATCAGGTTCCGGATGGCGCGGCGGATCAGCGACGGGCGCAGGCGGATGCGCAATCGCGCTGCTTCCTCGAAGGTCACGTCGGCGCCGAGATCGCGAAAATCCTCTACCACCGCGTCGACGAGCGCGGCGAGATCGACCTCGGTCACCGGCTCGCTGGGACGACCCAGGCGAGCAAGCGACAGAATGTCGTCGAGGGTGCGATTCATTTCCGCAATCGTGTCGACCATCCGTGCGCGATCCTGTTCGTCCTCAACCGACTCGATGCGGACGCGAAGGGCGGCGAGTGGGGTGCGCAGATCGTGGCCAATCGCGCCGAGCATACGGTCTTTTTCGTCGAGCATGGCAGTGACGCGGAGTCGCAGGTCGTTGAACGCCGCGGTGACGGCGCGCACGTCGGAGGGGCCACGCTCGACGATCGGCGTCGGTGACACACTAGGGTCGAAATCATGCGCGGCAGAGGCGAGCGCACGCAAGGGACGTGAAATGCGGCGCGCAATCCACAGCACCGCCACTAGCATGACGATGTAGAGGATTAGCGTCTGCGCGAACAGGCGCCAGAAGATGTAGCCGCCGCCTCCTGGCCACGGCGCCACCACCGACAACCAGCCGCGGCCCGGTTGCTCCACCGCAATCAGCAGGCTTTGACCATCGCGGCCGAGCCGCAGGTCTCGCTCATCCGGATGAAGCGGCGCGGGCTGCAGTCCGGTATCGATCCTGCCGACGGAGAGCCCCAGCTCTTTTAATTGATCGCGCAGCTCCCTCGACACCTCAGGGTGTCGAGGCAGGTCGGACGGGATCGGATTGGCGGCTACTCGGCGCACGCGACCTCGGTCGGGGCTGAGCGTCCGTCCGGCCTGCTCGCGTTCCAGCGCGTCGGCAATTCGCGTCGCCACTGGGCGAGTCGCTTGCGCCAGACGAAAGTTCGCGCGATCGCGCAGCACCAGCGTAAAGTTGATTGCCTGCGCGATGAACAGCGCGATCGCGACCAGCAGCGCCATCTGCCCCGCAAGGCTCTGTGGCCAGCCTGGCCGCCAGCGCGCGCGTGCGATGCTCAAAGTCGGGTCACTTCGGCCGACAGCGCGTATCCACCGCCCCAAACCGTCTTGATCAGCTCGGGATTGCGCGGGTCGGGTTCGATCTTCTTGCGCAGCCGGCTGACCTGATTGTCGATAGCGCGGTCGAACGCGGCCGCCTCGCGCCCTTGCGTGAGATCGAGCAATTGATCGCGCGTCAGTACCTGCCGGGGGCGTTGGACGAGTGCGAGCAGCAGATTGTATTCGCCGGTCGACAAGGCCACCGACACGCCTTCGCGGTCGACCAGCGCGCGCTCGCCTGTCTTGAGTACCCAGCCGGCGAAGGCGTAGGCGCCCGCGTCCGGTGCATGCTGCCGCGTTCCTCCCGACGCAGTGCGCCTGAGCACGACCTTGATCCGGGCGGCGAGTTCGCGCGGGGAGAACGGCTTCACGACGTAATCGTCCGCGCCCATCTCCAGTCCGACGATACGGTCGGTTTCCTCGCTCCGTGCGGTCAGCAGAATGACCGGGGTCTCGCTCGTCTCGCGAATGTGGCGGCACAGCGACAACCCGTCCTCTCCCGGCATCATGATGTCGAGAATGACCAGATTGATTGCGTAAGCGGTGAGACGTGCACGCGCGGCCTCTGCCTCGCCCACCTGGGTGACGCGGAAGCCCTGCTTGGTGAGATATTGTGCCAGCGGTTCGCGGATCGAACGTTCGTCATCGACGAGCAACAGGTGAGGGATGTCGGCCATGACCTCGACATCTGACATGTTTGGCCGCTCCTGTGAAACGCGGAGGCTCCGGGTGACGCGAAGCACCCGGGCGTCCTGCTTACTGCTGTTCGTCGCTGGAGGGTGCAACCTCCCCGTGGCCGCCGCCGCTCATTCGCGCTCGTATGAGTAGGCGCATCGCCTGCATCTCCTGCGCATCCACCCGCCCGTCATGGTTGGCGTCGGCCCGGTCGAACATGTTGAGCGCGCGGTCGCGGAACGCCTGCTGAGTGAATGGTGGCCGTACACCATCGCGGCGGTGCGGTTCGCCGGTCGTTGAGGCTGGGCGAATGCGATCCGAGCGACCTTCTGCTTTTCCGCCTGCGCGGCGGGCCTGTCGGGCGGCGTGCATCTCCTCTCGGCTCAGCTTGCCATCACCGTCGGTGTCCATCGCGGCGAAACGACGATCCGCGTCGGCGATGACCTCGTCACGCGTCACGATCCCGTCGTGGTTGGCATCGGCGCGCATCAGACCGCCACCACGCATTTCGCCACCGGGCGCAGGTGGGACTACGCCGGCGGCCGACGGCATCTGCTGCGCGACGGCTGCCGCACTTGCTCCAGCGCAAAGCATCGTTGCACCGAGCACGATGGCACGAATACGCTTCTTCATCAATCGACCCTCAGACTCGAGCGGCCTGCCCGCCCCGTGCTGATCACCTACGTTGAGCGTGTGGCACCTGTTTGTCGCGCCCTCCCTGCTTTGTCGCGAAATGTGTCGGCGCGTCGATCAGCCGAACAGGGCGACTGACTGCATCTGTTCCGCCACCATCTCACCGTGCGCGTTCCAGATGCCCATCTGCTGCGACGACGACCCCGCACGGGCATAATCGGCGTCGGAGCGGAGCAACCACCAGCCATCCTCGGTCGCGGGCGTTGGGCCGAGCACATTGAGCATCCACGTCATCGAACTCATCGGCACGTTGCGGCCGAGCAGCCGTAAGGCGGCGGGCGGCAGGCAATCGCCGACCGCGATCAATTCGACCATCGGATCGATCCCGTCACGCTCGTTCAGACGGGTCCAGCGCAGCCATTCGGCGGGCTTGAGGTCAGGCGCCTCCCGCTGGTCGAGGAACTCGAAATTCTGCGTGAACGGCACGCGCGGATGACCTTTGAATGTCGTGTCGTCGGGCCCAGGTCGTGCGAAGTCGGGAACGGTAGTCGTCTGGTAATCGACCTCGCTCTCGATCGCGCGCATGAACACGAAGGTACAGCGCAGCCCGAGGCCCGCCTCGCTCTCGATATCGGCCTGGATGAAGGCGGCGTTCTTGCCCCGGCGCAGCTTGTGCGTCGTGACCATGATCGCACCCGACAGCGGCCCGATGAAGCTGACCTGTGCGGAGCGCAGCGGCGGCAGGTCTGACTCCGACTGCATCGCGCAGTGGAGCGCGATCGCGGCCGACAGTCCGCCGTAAGCGGTTCGCCCCTGCATCCAACCGGCCGGGATCGTGCCACGCCACGCCGTGGCGTCGTCCATCGGCTCGAGTGCACTGAGCACCTGTTTGAGCGTCGTCATGCGAAATCTCCCGCGGCGAGCCGGTCGCGCAGCTCACGCTTCAACACCTTGCCAATCGCGCTGCGTGGCAGTTCGTCGCACTGGTACAATGCCGACAGCCGCTGCGTCTTGCCAAGCCGCGCGTTGACCGTGGCGAGTACTTCGCCTGTCCCAGTTTTCGCGTCGTCGCGGGGAACGTAGAAGCCGATTGGCGTCTCGCCCCATTGCTCCGATGCGACGCCGACGACGGTACAGTCGGCGACCGCAGGATGCTCGGCCAAGACAGCCTCGATGTCGGACGGAAAGATGTTGAAGCCGCCCGAGATGATCATGTCCTTCTTGCGGTCGGTCAGCGTCAGGAACCCGTCGGCGTCAAAACGACCGACGTCGCCGTGACGGATGAAGCGCAGGCCTTCGGGTGAGATCCACGTCGCGTCGGCTGTGGCCTGTTCGCGTCCGTGATAGCCGCTCATCATCGCGCCCGAACGACCGACGACCTCGCCCATCTCGCCGGCGGCGACCTCACGACCGTCGTCGTCGATCAGGCGGATGTCGTGCCCTGGCAGCGGACGCCCGACGGTGTGGAGCTTGTCAGGATGCTCGCTCGCGTTCAGCGCGCAGGTGCCGCCGCCCTCGGTCATGCCGTAATATTCCACCAGCAGTCCCGGCCAGCGGGCGACGACATCGCGCTTCAATGCTGCGCTGAATGGTGCGGAGGTGCAGGTCTTAAACCGGAACGACGACAGGTCGAACCGGTCGAAGTCGGGCAGCGCCATGATGCGCTGATATTGCACGGGCACCAGCATGGTGTGGGTCGCGCGGTAACGCTTCGCGAGCGTGAGGTAGGCGCGTGCGTCGAACTTCTTCATCAGCACGACACTGCCGCCCCAGCCGAGCGTCGGCAGGAAGCTGACCAAGGTCGTGTTCGAGTAGAGCGGCGTCGCGATCAGCGTGACGGCAGTGTCGAACCCGGCGACTGCGTTGCGCGACAGATGCTGCCAGCGCATCGCGTGGCTCTGCACGATCCCCTTGGGCGTGCCAGTGGTGCCCGACGAATAGATGATGTTGAAACCATCCTCGGGACCTACCTCGACCGGCTGCGGTTCGTTGTCGGCCCCTGCCGCCCATTCGTCGAGCTGATCGAGCACCACCACCTCGGCAGTCAGCCTCTGTTCGATGAGTGCGTCCGCGTTGGCAGCATCGAGAAAGACGGAACGCGCACCACAATCCGCAATCATCGCAGCGATCTGATCGGATGTCGCCGACGGCTGGATCGGTGCCGCAACGGCGCCGGCGCGTAGTGCGCCCAAAAAGACCAGCGTCTGCTCGACGCTCGGATAAGCGACCGACGCCACCGCCTGTCCTGGCTGTGTGCCGCCGTGCTGCAACGCGGCCGCCACCCGGTCCATCAGGCGATCGAGCTCGCCGTAACTGACCTGCGTCTCATCGTCCGCGATCGCCAGCTTGTCGGGCTGGCGCCGCGCGTGAACGCGGATCAGGTCACTCAGCGTGCCGAACTCCTGTGCAAGCAGGCTGACGGTATCTTGCTCTTCGCTCATGCAAGCATCCGCTAGGCGAAGCGGTTGACGAATGCCATACGCGTTGTTCGAAACGCGGGTGGAGGCAGATGTGATGCAGGGTTCGGTGGCGATTGTGACGGGTGGCGGTACCGGGATTGGAGCGGCGACGGTACGGCGGCTGGCAGCGCGCGGTGTGTCGTGCGTGATCAATTACGCCTCCAGCCGCGACGATGCTCAAGCATTGGCGCACGAGGTCGGGCACGGTGCGATCGTGGTGCAGGCCGACATCGTGGAAGACGCAGCATGCCGACGGCTTGTTGCGGAGGCGGTCGATTGTTTCGGACGCGTCGATTCTCTCGTCAACAATGCGGGCCGCACCAAGTTCGCAGCGCATGAGGACCTCGATGCGCTAGACGCAGCCGACTTCGTCGACGTCTATCAGCTGAACGTCATTGCCGCGTTTCAGATGATCCGCGCCGCCGCGCCGGCGCTGCGACAGAGCACGCATGGGGCGGTCGTCAACGTCGCCAGTGTCGCGGGCGTATTCGGGATCGGCTCGTCGGTCGCCTACGCAGCCTCCAAGGGGGCGTTGATCACGATGACGAAAAGCCTGGCCCGCGTTCTGTCGCCGGCAATTCGCGTTAATGCGGTTGCGCCCGGCTATGTCGGCACGGGCTGGTTCGAGAAGCGGTTGAGCGAGGAAGGCTTCGCCAAGCTCAACGCCAAGATCGCCGCCGCGACGCCGATGGCGCTCGCGACCGGGCCCGACGAGGTCGCGGCGTCGATCGAGATGCTGCTCGACCCTGCGATGCGCGCGATCACGGGCGAGGTGATGCTGGTCGATGCCGGCGCGCACCTCGACGTCGGGCTCAGTCGGCGGCCGGGCCGGGAGAACTAATCGATCGCGCGCTTCCGGCTTTGCACTACGCCGTGACTATGGCATGAGTACGAGCATACCGTTTATTCAGAACGTGGAGACTGACGCGATGGCGAGCGCCGCCGAACAGACCCGTCCCGCCGATACGAGCGACGACTTCCGCCAGGAAGCGCGCGACTGGATTGCCGCCAACTTCCCCGCGTCGCTGCGTGGAACCGACAACGCCATGTCCGCAATCGAGGGTCCGGGCCACGAGACACCCGATCAGCGCCAGTGGCGAGAAGTGATGGGCGAGAAGGGCTGGGGCGTGCCGACCTGGCCGAAGGAATATGGCGGTGGCGGTCTCAACCGGGCACAGGCGCGCATCCTGCAGGAAGAACTCGCGCGCGCCGGTGCCTACAATCCGATTGGCGGCATGGGCGTGATGATGTTCGGTCCGACGCTGCTCGAATACGGCACCGAGGAGCAGAAGCGCGAGCACATTCCCGGCATCGTCCGCGGTGAGGTGCGCTGGTGCCAGGGCTATTCCGAACCGGGTGCCGGGTCCGATCTCGCGAGCCTCCAAACATTCGCGGAGGACCAAGGCGATCACTACGTCGTCAATGGTCAGAAGACCTGGACCAGCGGTGGACAATGGGCCGACAAGTGCTTCGCGCTGGTGCGCACCGACAAGACGCAGAAGCATGCCGGGATCAGCTTCCTGCTGATCGACATGGATGCCGAGGGTGTTGAGACCAAGCCGATCCGCCTGATCAGCGGGCAGTCGCCGTTCTGCGAAACCTTCTTCACCAACGTTCGCGTGCCGAAGGAAAACCTCGTCGGACACGAGGGGCAGGGCTGGACGATTGGCACGCGCCTGCTCCAGCACGAGCGTAGCTCGTTGTCTGGAGGCAGCGGATCGGCCAGCCGGATGAACGCCGGCAACAGCGTGCCAAGCATCGCGAAGAAGTATCGCGGCACCGACGCGGAAGGGCGCCTGTCCGACGCCGACCTGCGCACGCGCATCATCAAGCACGAGATGGACCAGCGCGCGTTCGCGCTGACGCTTCGTCGTGCCGCACTTGAGGCGAAGGGTAATGCAGGACCGTCCGCCGCGACCTCGATCATGAAGAACGTCGGCGCGCGGATCACGCAGGACCGCGCCGAGCTCAACATCGAGATCATGGGGATGCAGGGGCTCGGCTGGGAAGGCGAAGGCTTCAGTGAGGAAGAGCTGACGCAGACGCGTACCTGGCTGTGGGGCAAGGCGGTGTCGATCTACGGCGGTTCGTCGGAGATCCAGAACAACGTCATCGCCAAGCGCATCCTGGGCATGCTCGACCATCAGTAATCACGAGGTAGGCGCGGCGGCATTGTACCGTCAGCGTCCGGAGAGGGCCGGGTCGAGGGGGCAAGTGCGGTAGAACACTTCCTCCTCCCCGGCTTAACTCGCCGACCTTCCATTCAGCGTTGCGACCGCAATCGAGGAACGACACATGGCCGCTTTGAACGACGAACAGGTGATGTTGCGCGACATGGCGCGCGAATGGGCCGACAATGAGAGCCCGGTCACCGCCTTCCGCAAGTTGCGCGACGCAGCGCCTGCGACGGGCTTCAATCCCGAGGCATGGGGTGCGATCGGTCGGATGGGTTGGGGTGGGATCGTCATCCCGGAGGAATTTGGCGGATCGGCGTTCGGCTATCTGTCGCTCGGGCTCGTCGTCGAACAACTCGGCCGTAATCTCGCCGCCTCGCCGCTGTCGTCGACCGCGGTGGCAGCTAGTGCGATCGTGATGGGCGGGTCCGACAAGGCGAAGCAGGAGTGGCTGCCCCGGCTGGCGAGCGGAGAGGTGGTCGCGACGCTCGCGATCGACGAAGGACCGACCCACAATCTTTCGGTGCAGGCCAAGGTCACGGACGGAAAGCTGAGCGGCACCAAGGCGTTTGTCGCAGAAGGTGACGGAGCCGACGCGTTCGTCGTCGCGGCTGATGACGGGCTCTACCTCGTTGCCAAGGGTGACGGCGTGACTGTCTCCTCGCGTCGCATGGCAGACAGCCGCAGTCATGCCGAGGTGCGCTTCGAACATGCTGTTGCGGAAAAGCTCGGCGGTACCCAGCTGACGGCGGCGGTGGCTGATCGTGCAGCCGCGGTGACCGCGGCCGAGATGCTGGGCATGGCGGACAGCGCGTTTCATCAGACGCTCGATTACCTGAAGCAGCGCGTCCAGTTCGGACAGGTGCTGTCGACCTTCCAGGCGCTCCAGCACCGCATGGCGAAGATGCTGACCGCGATCGAACTGATGCGCTCCACGGTCGAGGGCGCGCTCGAAGCGATCGATGCCGGCCGCTCCGACATTGACCAGGCGGTCAGCCTTGCCAAGGCGACCGCGGGCGACATCCTGCGGCTCGTAACGCGCGAGATGGTGCAATTGTACGGCGGCGTCGGCATGACCGACGAATATGACGCCGGTCTGTACCTGAAGCGCGCCGCCGTGCTGGAGGCGATGTGGGGTAATGCCGCCCACCACCGCGATCGCTTCGGGCGTCTCAACGATTATTGATCGTGAGGCTAGATAACACCAATCAAGTAATTGGTACGCGAATAATCACGTTATAGCAGCCAGACTGTCTTGATCTGATTGGCTCGATCCGATCTACTCGAACATACGGTACGGTGCGCAACAGCGCCGGCCTGAGGGAGAGGATCAGATGACAAAGCACATGCTTTTGTCGGCGTGCGCGGCTGCCGCCTTTGTTGTTGCGGGGCAGGCCGCCGCGCAGACCACGCCCGCGGGCGCAGCGGAGGCAGCGCCGGCACAATCGACGGACAACGTCGAATCGACGCCTGCAGACATCGTCGTGACGGCGCAGGGGCGCGCACAGGCGCTCGCCGACGTCCCGGTCGCGATCTCGGCGGTGAATGGGGACAGTCTGGCGCTGTCGGGAGCAAATGACATCAGGCAGCTGAACCAGCTCGCGCCCTCGCTGCTCGTATCCTCGACCGGATCTGAGGCGAACGGATCACCGCGCATCCGCGGTATAGGCACCGTTGGCGACAATCCCGGGCTCGAAAGTTCCGTCGTCGTCTTCGTCGACGGCGTCTACCGCTCACGCGCCGGCATCGGCCTCAACGAATTGGGCGAGATCGACCGGATTGAAGTGCTGCGCGGACCGCAGGGCACGCTCGGTGGCCGCAACTCGTCGGCTGGCCTCATCAGCATCGTCAGCGTCAAGCCTGCTTTCACCTTCGGTGCCAATGGCGAGGCGACATACGGCAACTATAATTTCGTACGGCTCGCAGGCGGTGTCACCGGACCGATCGCGGGCGGCAAGCTCGCCGCGAGACTGGACGGCGTCTACGTCAAGCGCGACGGCTTTTACCGTGATCGCACCAACGATACGCGCATCAACGACCGCGATCGCTACTTCGTGCGCGGGCAATTGCTGTTCGAGCCGACCAGCGACATCTCGCTGCGGCTGATCGGCGATTATACCAAGCGCAATGAGGCTTGCTGCGCCGCGACTTACGTCGATCGGACCGTCAATCCGTATATCGGCAACCTCAACAATCCCGCGACCCCGCTGACGACCGGCCTTGCGACCGGCAACAATATCGTCAACGTGCTGCGCGACCTCGGGCAGAATTTCGGCGCACTCAACCAGGGCTACAGCCGCAACGTGTCGGTGTCGAAGGGGCGCAGCTACGAGGGCGAAACGCAAGATTACGGCTTCTCGGGTCAGCTCGACTGGAAGCTCGGCGACACCAACCTGACGTCGATCACCGCCTATCGCGATTACTACAACACGCAGGGCAGTGACACCGACTACGGGACAGTAGACATCCTGTACAATGCCGCCGACGGCAACAATCGCCGCGGGTTCAAGACCTTCACGCAGGAAGTGCGCCTGAACGGCAGCCTGTTCAACGATCGTCTCGACTGGCTGATCGGCGGTTTCTACATCAACGAAAAGTTCAGCGGCAGAAGCAATCTGAAGTTCGGGTCGCAATATGGCCGCTTCGCTACCTGCCGCATCATTTCGGGCGGCGGTCTGGCCGGCCTTTATGCGCCAAATGCGACCGGCTGTGTCACACCTGGTGCAGGTCCGCTAACCCTCGCTGCGGTCGGCGGCGCGGATGTCGCCAACGGCTTCGTCACGCTCGATGGGATCAACGATCGCGGATCGACGGTCGATCGTTATCGCCAGAACATGAACAGCTTTGCGGCGTTCACGCACAACATCATCCACGTGACCTCCAACATCGATCTGACGCTGGGTCTGCGCTACACGACCGAGCGCAAGCGTTTCGCCGCCACCTTCGGGAACAACAACACCGGCTGCGTTGCGCTTCAGCAGACGTTGACCGACGAGGCGAATATCACTGCGGCGCAGATCGCGGCAACGCCCGCGCTGGCGACGCGCCGCGCGCTGGCACAGGCGTTGATCGGGTTGGGGTGTCAGGGCAACTCGAC
Source organism: uncultured Sphingomonas sp. (assembly GCF_913778135.1). Taxonomy (GTDB): domain Bacteria; phylum Pseudomonadota; class Alphaproteobacteria; order Sphingomonadales; family Sphingomonadaceae; genus Sphingomonas. Next base: position 12,651 of record NZ_CAJYVU010000130.1, read on the forward strand.
CGCAGAGCTGAACGGCGTCAGCATTCGTGACCGGCGATCCGAAAACCAGCTGACCGGCACCGCGATCCTGTCCTGGAAACCGATTGACGACCTGCTGATCTACGGCAGCTATTCGCGCGGCTACAAGGCGGGTGGCTTCAACTTCGATCGTTCCGCACTCAAGGCACCGCTGCAACCCGCCAACGGGCAGATCACGACGAGCTTTGCCTCGCTCGGCGGCGCGCAGGCGCTGGTCGGTAACCTCCAGTTCGATCCGGAGAAGGTCAACGCGTACGAGATCGGCGCCAAGTACGCGACCGGGCCATTTTCCTTCTCGATCGCAGGCTTTCGACAGGAATTTAGCAGCTTCCAGCTCAACACCTTCGACGGCACGGTGTTCATCGTGCAGAACGTCAACGGCTGCTCGCAGAGCCTGAACGGGGCCGACCGTGACCAGAGCACCTTTGCCGCCGCGCCCAACTACAACGCCGCCGCGGCCTCGACCGGTGCGTGCGCCAGCGACAACGTCGGTTACGGCGTGGTCTCGCAGGGCGTCGAGTTGGAGGCGACGTTGGTGCCCGCGCGCGACTTCCGCTTCACCGCGGGCCTGACGTATGCGGACACCAAGTACCGCGATAATCTGGTGGGATCGAACAGCGGTGCCCCGCTCAACCAGGCGCTGCGCAAGCTGCCGGGCGACAATCTGTCGAACGCACCGAAGGTAGTCGTCACCGCATCGGCCGCGTGGACGCCCGACATCGGTAACAGCGGGTGGTCGATGCTGTTCTATGGCGATACGCGTCTGAGCAGCGACTACAACACTGGCTCCGACCTGTTTCCGCAAAAGGAGCAGGATGGTTTTGCGCTGGTCAATGCACGTGTCGGCATCCGGGCACCTAGTCAGCGCATTTCGATCGAGTTGTGGGCGCAGAACCTGCTCAACAAGAATTACGCGCAAGTCGCGTTCAACTCGCCGTTCCAGCAGGGTGCCAGCACCGCCAACTTCCAAGATCCGGTCTATCCGGGCGGCCGCCAGTTGTTCTCGCAGTTCCTGGCGGAACCGCGCACCTACGGAGTAACGCTCCGCGGTCGCTTCTGAGGAATTAAATTTAGAACTTTGATACGGCGCCGTGTACGAAGGTGCACGGCGCTTTCGGCGTGTTCAAAGACTATAGTAGAACAACGTAAGTTATCGTGTTTGTTTGTTGCTGTCGGGTAACATCGCTGGATCGAGTAACTGCTCATCGCTAGCGTGCGGTCGAAAGAGCAGGAGAGCAGCGCGGTGCAAATAAACCGTCCCGAGATCGCCGACACGCTGGCGTTGAAGCGGCGTGGGCTGACGCTGGCATTACTGACGCTGACCTACTTCTTCAGCTTCATGGACCGGCAGATCCTCGCGATTTTGCTAGAGGCGATCAAGGCGGACCTGAAGCTGTCAGACACGCAACTGGGCCTGCTATCGGGCTTGGTGTTCGCGATCTTCTACGCGACGCTGGGCATTCCGATCGCGCGTCTTGCCGATCGAACCAGTCGCAAGCGGATCATCGCGATCAGCCTGGCGGTCTGGAGCGTGATGACCGCGCTTTCGGGCATGGCGCAGAACTTCACGCAATTGATGCTAGCGCGCATCGGCGTCGGAGTGGGCGAGGCGGGCGCGGGTCCGCCTAGTCATTCGATCATCGCCGATCTTTACCCGCCCGAGAAGCGCGCGTCGGCAATGGCGATCTATTCGCTCGGTGTGCTGCTCGGCGGCGGGCTGGGCATGATGATCGGAGGTGTCGTCGCGCACGCGTATAATTGGCGCGTCGCGATGATGGTGGTTGGTCTGCCGGGCGTGATCTTGGCGGCGTTCGTGTGGCTCTTTTTGGCCGAGCCGCGTCGCGGGCTGTCCGACGCGCAACGTGCGATGGAGGCGCCGGCCGCCATGCCGCCACTGGGCGAAGGTATCGCCGCGATGTGGCGCGATCCGGCCGCGCTCTACCTGGTTGCTGCGGTGACGCTCACCTCGCTGGTCGGCTATGCGTTGACGGGATGGGGCCCGAGCTACATGCAGCGGTCGCTCGGCATGTCGATGCTTGACGTGTCGAAGTACGTGGCGTTGCCGGCCGCAATCATCGGTTCAACCTCGGCCCTGCTCGGCGGTGTTGCGGCCGATCGCGCGGCGAAGCGGCACGGGCTCCATGCACAGAGCTGGGTCGTCGCGGTGTTCAAGCTAATCGCTTTTCCCTTCGCGGTCGGCTTCTATTTCGTCGACGATCCCAGGATCGCACTGGCTAGCTACTTCATCTCGGCGTTGTTCGCCGGCGCCTATCTCGGTCCTTCGTTCGCGCTCATCCAGCATCTCGCGCCAATCAAGCTGCGCAGCGTCTGGGCGGCGCTGACGCTGCTGGTGATCAATCTGGTGGGGCTGGGGCTGGGGCCGTTCCTGGTCGGACGGTTGAGCGACGCGATGCAGCCGACCTACGGCGCGCAGTCGCTACGCTGGGCGATGCTGTGCGTGGCACTTCTGACGCCGGTCGCGAGTTATGCTTATTGGCGCGCAGGCTCACTGATGAAGCAGTCGAGTGACAGGAAATGATTGCCACCGCCTCAAATTGATTATTTCATTTCGGGAAAGGTAATGATAGCATACCTGTTCATCACTGCTGGGGGGCGGGGGCGATGAGCGAAGCAATACTACCGGTTCAATATTGGCGACCAAGCGCGGCGCTGGCGCCGTACGTCACGGGATATCACTCCTATCACGCGGCCTTACCGCCAGGGCTCACGTTGCAGGATGTGTTCCTGCCGGGCTGGGCATCGATCCGCATCTCTCTGCGCGAAAGCTTGTCCTGGTCGCTGCGCATGGGTGCGCGCACGTTCAATCCGGTCCCGAACGCGGCGCTCGTCGGTCCGACCAATTGTGCGGGCCATTTGTCGACGCAGGGAGGGACGATCGTCGGCGTCAGCCTCAAGCCGCTCGGCTGGGCGCAGATCTTCGGGGGCGACGTGTCCAAGCATGCGAACCGGGTAACCCCGCTCGCGCAACTCGATGCCGGTGCCAACCAATTGCGCGAGTTGTTGCAGGAGAGTGACTGCCCCAACGAGGTGTTCGATCGCTGGCTCGAAGCGCGATTGCACCGTCGTCCACCTGCCGATCCACGCATCGGCAAGTTGTTCGACGTGCTTGAAGAAGGACGGGAGAGCCGCATCGATGTGATCGCGGAGATGCTGGATACCAGCCCGCGTTCGCTCGCCACGATGACGCGGTACAATTTCGGCTTCACGCCCAAATTACTGCTGCGCAGAACCCGCTTCCTCCGTGCGCTCAGCGCGATGCTCATCGATCCCGGGTCAAGTTCGACGGTGTTGCAGGCGACGGGTTATTATGACCGCTCGCATTTTCTACGCGATAGCCACCTATTCCTGGGTTCTTCGGTTCGCGACTTTATGCGCCGGCGAGGTCCGCTGAACCAGATCGCGCTGCGCGTGCGCGAAAAGGTGCTCGGTTCTCCCGTGTGACGCTTGGGAGCGTTCACCCGTTGGCATCAATGACAGTCAGGTAGTGATCCGAGGGCGCCGGGCGGGAGAGCCGCTTGCCTGTATTGCACCACTCGCCGGCTCGCAGGGGCGATTGCGACACGCCTCTTTGCGCGCCTAATCTTCCAAGGCGCGGTCGTCGAACATGCCGAACATGAGCGTCGACGCGTAAAGCGTCACTGCGCGGTCGCGCGGCATCGACCAGGCCCATTTCCGCATGTCGAAGGCGGCGTTGAGGAACGCCATCATCGCTTGAGCCGCAATCAGGCTGTCGACCGAGCGGATCGTCCCCTCGGCGATACCGTCGGAGATCGTTCCCGCGAAACGCCGGGCGATGCGGTTCGAGCGCTCCACCATTGCGTCGCGCGCCTCGTACGGCAACCCACTGAGTGCCGTCGTCCGCAGCAGCGAGCCGTGCTCGGAGAACTGAACGTCGAGCAGCGCCGCAACCGTGTCGGACAATCGCTGCCACTGCGAACCGCCGCGCTCGTCAGCTTGGCGCTGCGCCGCCGCAATCGTATCAAAGCTGCGCCGATAGCAGGCGGCGACCAGATCGTCCTTCGCGTCGAGATGATGGTAGAAGCTGCCCTTGGTGACGTTCAGCTCCGATGCGATGCGCTGGACGCTGGCGCCGCGGTAACCCAATTCGTTGATCAGGCGTGTTGCTGCCAGCAGGAATGCTTCGCGCCCCGGCATCGAGTCGTCGTGGGTGAGTGCGATCGGCTGCGGCGCCCAGCGTGCGCTCGGGCCCGTAATACCGTGGCGAAAGATGTCGATCAGGCGGTTACACGCACGCGGCCACTGGTCGGGATCGTAGCGTGGCAACCATACCGGCATCCAGAACGTGTTCTCGAGAAGTACGTGCGCGCGCGCACTCGCCAAGTCTGTGTGCACGCGACTGCCGGGCTGACCCCACAGGTTGCGTGTGCGCCGGAACACCTCGCGCCATCCCGTCATCAGTCTGGACCGCACCGGATCCTCGGTGGCACGCAGGTCGGAGAGGACCGCGAACGGTTTTTCCTCGTCGGACTCGATCCGGGCGAGGCGCGCCATGTTGAGTTTCAGGTATGCCTCAACCCGCTCGGCCGGCGTGTCGGCACGCATCGCCTCGTCGAGCATGCGCAGGAGATAATCGAGCGTATATTCAAACGCGGCGGCCGCGAGATCTTCCTTGCGTTTGAAATAATAAGTGACGCTGGTCGTGTTGAGGCCCACACGCCGCGCCACGTCGGCGAAGGTCATGCCCTTCGCGCTCTGTTCGTTGATCGCTTCGGCAGCAGCGGCCAGGATTGCGTCACGCTTCTCGCGGAAACGTCGCGTGCTGGTAGTTTCTTCGGCTCTGGCGTCCCCCATCTTTCTGACTGTAGCAAAAGCTTTTCGAAGAAACAGTCCCTTTATGCGGGTGTGGCCGATCCTCGCGCTCGAAGGTTCATTTGTCTGAAACAGCCGCTTTACCGAATAAGCGGTATGGCCTAAGCCCGCATCAAACGGCACCACGGCGGAGGGACGAGATGGATTTCACCCTGAGCGAGCGCGAGACCTATTTTCGCGATCGTGTGAAGGCGTTCATCGACGCCGAGATCGCGCCGCGCAATCACGAATACCACCGGCAGGCGCACGAGGGCGACCGCTGGAAGGTCATTCCCGTGATCGAGGAGGTCAAGCAGAAGGCCAAGGCCGCAGGGCTGTGGAACTTCTTCATGCCGCCGCATTCGGGGCAGCAGCACGTCGATGACACGTTCGAGTTCGAAGGCACGCAGCTGACCAACCTCGAATACGCACTCTGCGCCGAGGAGATGGGGAAGATCGGATGGGCGAGCGAATGCTTCAACTGCTCCGCGCCCGACACCGGCAACATGGAGGTGCTGCACCGCTACGGCACGCTCGAGCACAAGGAGCGCTGGCTGCGTCCGCTGATGAATGGTGAGATCCGGTCGGTCTTCCTGATGACGGAGCCGCAGGTCGCATCGTCCGACGCGACCAACATCGAGACGCGGATCGAGCGCGACGGCAATCACTACGTCATCAACGGCCGCAAATGGTGGTCGTCGGGCGTCGGCGATCCGCGCTGCAAAATTGCGATCCTGATGGGGAAGACCAGCTTCGAGGGCTCGCGCCACCAGCAGCAGAGCCAAATTCTCGTGCCGATGGACACGCCGGGTGTTCGGATAGAGCGGATGCTCTCGGTCTACGGCTACGATCATGCGCCGCACGGGCACGGCGAAGTCGTGCTGACCGACGTGCGCGTGCCGGTTGAGAATGTGTTGCTGGGTGAGGGGCGCGGGTTTGAGATCGCGCAAGGAAGGCTCGGGCCAGGACGCATCCACCATTGCATGCGCACGATCGGCGTCGCCGAGACAGGCATCGAGGCAATGGCGAAGCGCCTGGTCAGCCGCGTCGCGTTCGGCAAGCGGATCGCCGATCATAGCGTGTGGGAGGAGCGAATCGCGCGCGCGCGCATCGATATCGAGATGACGCGGCTCCTCTGCCTCAAGGCTGCGGACACGATGGACAAGGCAGGCAACAAGGCCGCGCAGCTCGACATCGCGATGATCAAGGTGCAGGCGCCCAGCATGGCGCTAAAGATTCTCGACGACGCGGTGCAGGCGCACGGTGGCGCGGGCGTGTCGGACGATTTCGGGCTCGCCCACGCCTGGGCGAACCAGCGTACCTTGCGGCTGGCGGACGGACCCGACGAGGTCCACGCCCGATCGATCGCGCGCAACGAGTTCGGCAAATATGCTGAATGGAAGATTGACCGTCCCTCGAACGACGCCGCGCCGGCTTTTTCGAGCGGCGACGTCGGCGTTAGCCGCTGAAGCTTGAAACGCCCGCGTCGACGTGGCGCGGGCACGTATCTGCGACCGGTAGCAGGCCGGCGCTTCACAGGAGAGGGTGAGCCGTGAAAGCCGCCGTTCTGTTCGAAACCAGGTCGCCGCTCCAGATCGAGGACGTCGACGTCGCCAAGCCTCGCGCACACGAGGTGCTGATCCGCACGCTGGCCTGCGGAGTATGCCGCTCCGATCTGCACTTCGTCGACGGCGCCTACCCGCACCCGCTGCCCGCAATTCCGGGACACGAGGCGGCAGGCGTGGTCGAGGCGGTCGGCGATGAGGTCCGCACCGTTAAACCGGGCGATCACGTCGTCACCTGTTTGTCGGCGTTCTGCGGACACTGCGAATTCTGCATCACCGGACGCATGTACCTGTGCGTGTCGGGCGAAACGCGGCGATCGTCGCGCGACGAGCCGCGGCTCCGGTTGGCGAACGGGGGCACGGTGCAGCAGATGCTCAACCTGTCGGCCTATGCCGAGATGATGCTGGTGCACGAGCATGCCTGCGTGTCGATCGATCGCGACATGCCGCTCGACCGTGCCGCGTTGATCGGGTGCGCGGTGACGACCGGAGCAGGTGCGGTGTTCAACGCGACCGATGTGTCGCCGGGCGAAACGGTCTGCGTAGTGGGGTGCGGCGGGATCGGCCTTGCCGCGGTGAATGCCGCGAAGATCGCGGGCGCGGCCAAGATTATCGCGCTCGATCCCGTGCCGGAGAAACGTGCGGTCGCCGAGAAGCTGGGCGCCACCCATACGCTCGATCCGCTGAGCGACACAGCGGTCGCCGAGGTGGTGGAGTTGACGAAAGGTGGCGTTCATCACGCGATCGAGGCGGTGGGGCGCCCGCAGTCGGCGGCCACGACCGTCGGCGTGCTGCGTCGCGGCGGCACCGCGACGATCCTAGGGATGATGCCGCTTGGCGAGAAGGTGGGGCTGTCGGCGATGGACCTGTTGTCGGGCAAGCGCCTGCAGGGTGGGTTCATGGGCTATAATCGCTTCCCGGTCGACATACCTCGGCTGGTCGACTTCTACCTGCGCGGGCAACTCGACCTTGACGCGATCATCGCCGATCGCCTGCCGCTCGCCCAGATCAATCGCGCCTTCGACGAACTGCGCAAGGGCGACACGACCCGCAGCGTGATCGTGTTCGATCAGTGAGCGAGTTGCAGACCGACATCGCTGACCGTGACCGGCTCGACACCGATCGTCTGTCGACGTGGATGCGCGCCAACGTTCCCGGTTTCGACGGGCCGCTCGACTATGCCAAGTTCTCCGGCGGGCAGTCCAACCCGACGTACAAGCTGACGACGCCGACCGCGAGCTACGTGTTGCGGCGCAAGCCGATGGGCGACCTGTTGCCGAGCGCGCACCAGGTCGACCGTGAGTACCGCGTCATGGCCGCGTTGCACCCGACCGGCTTTCCCGTGCCGCGACAATACGGCCTGTGCGAGGACGCAGGCGTGATCGGCTCCGCGTTCTATGTGATGGAGATGGTCGAGGGACGCACGATCTGGGATGGCGGCATGCCCGATCTCTCCGCGGATCAGCGACGTGAGCATTATCACGCAATGATCGATACGCTCGCCGATCTCCACAACACCGATTACGAGGCGATCGGGCTGGGCGACTTCGGGCGTCCGGGCAATTATTTCGAGCGTCAGGTCGGACGCTGGACCAAGCAGTATCGCGGCGCCGAAACCGAGCACATGCCCGCAATGGAAACGCTGATCGACTTTCTGCCGCGAACGTTGCCCGAGCAGACACGCACGTCGATCGTCCACGGCGACTACCGCGTCGACAACATGAAGTTCGCATCCGGTACCGACGGCCGCGTCGTCGCGGTGCTCGACTGGGAGTTATGTACGCTCGGCGACCCGACGGCCGACCTGACCTATTATCTGATGAGCTGGGTGACCGAGCCGGAGGGCCGGTCGGGCGTGCAGGGGTTGACCGGACCAGAGACAGGCATTCCGACGCTGAAAGAGATGGTCGAGCGCTACTGCGCACGCACCGGTCGCGACGGCCTGCCGCAACTCGACTGGTATTTCGCCTTCAATCTCTTCCGCCTCGCCAGCATCGTGCAGGGAATCAAGAAGCGTTTTCTGATCGGCACCGCGTCCAGTCCGCGTGCGGAGGAGATGAGCGCGCGCGTGCCCATGCTCGCCGACGCGGCACTGACCTTCGCGCGCAAGGCGGGCGCCTGATATACGAGGAGTTAGCGATGTCGCTGTTCGATCTGACCGGCAAGGTCGTGCTCATTACCGGTTCCTCGCGCGGGATCGGCAAGGCCTCCGCGATCGCCTGCGCCGAACAGGGCGCGAAGGTCGTAATCTCCAGCCGCAAGCAGGACGCCTGCGATGCGGTTGCGTCCGAGATCAACGCGCGGTTCGGTGAGGGCACCGCCATCGCGGTCGCCGCCAACATCTCCGACAAGGAGGGATTGCAGCATCTCGTCGATGAGACGCGCCGCGTGCTCGGGCAGATCGACGTGCTGGTCTGCAACGCGGCGTCGAACCCTTATTACGGCCCGCAGGCCGGCATTGCCGACGATCAGTTCCGCAAGATTCTCGACAACAACATCATCTCCAATCATTGGTTGATCGGCATGGTGGTGCCCGAGATGCGGGAGCGGCGTGACGGCTCGGTCGTCATCGTCTCGTCGATCGGTGGCCTGCGCGGGTCGACCGTGATCGGTGCTTATTGCATCAGCAAGGCGGCGGACATGCAGCTCGCGCGCAACCTCGCGCACGAATATGGCCCGGACAACATCCGCGTGAACTGCATCGCGCCGGGCCTGATCAAGACCGATTTCGCGAAGGCATTGTGGGACGACGAAGCAATGGTCGCTGAGCGCAACGCCACCACGCCGCTGCGCCGGATCGGCGAGCCGGAGGAGATTGCAGGCGCGGTCGTCTATCTCGCCAGCAAGGCAAGCGCGTTCATGACCGGGCAGACGATGGTGATCGACGGCGGCGTCACGATCTGAACGGAGCACGGGAGGGCACTGACATGGCACGCTTCACCGATAAATCGATCATCGTCACCGGCGCGGGCTCCGGCATAGGTCGTGCTGCCGCAACCCTGTTCGCGGCTGAGGGCGCACGCGTCGTTGTCGCCGACGTGACCGATGGCGTGGACGCAACCGTGCGGCTGATCCGTGACGTCGGTGGCACCGCGGAGGCGATCCGCATGGACGCGGGCAATGAGGATGACGTGATCCGCACTATCGCGCTCGCCTGCGAGAAGCACGGCGGGCTCGACGTGATGTTCGCCAATGCTGGCATCTCGGGCGGAATGGCCAACATCTTCGACACCGACGTCTCGCTGATCACCGAGGTGCTGCGGGTCAATCTGATTGGGCCATACCTGGCGGTAAAGCACGCTTCGCCGAAGATCGCGGAGCGGGGCGGAGGTGCCATCATCCTGACCGCCAGCGTGGCGGGCATCCGCTCGGGCGCCGGCTCGCCCGCCTATTCTGCGTCGAAGGCGGGAGTCATAAACCTCGCGATGGTGTCGGCGCAGCAATTGTCCGGCGCGAACGTCCGGGTGAACGCGATCTGCCCGGGCCTCACCGAGACGGGCATGACCAAGCCGACGTTCGACTATGCGCGTGATGCGGGCAAGGAGGACCGTCTTGGTCGGCTGAACCCGCTTCGGCGCGGCGCGCAGCCCGAGGAGCTCGCCAAGGTCGCGCTGTTCCTCGCCAGCGACGACGCGAGCTACGTCAACGGACAGGCGATCGCGGTCGACGGCGGCCTGTCGTCGAGCCATCCGGTGACGAAGCAGGAATACGGTCGCACCGCGGTGTAAACCGGAACGGGCGCGCAACCAGCGTGTTAACATGGGTGAAGAACAAAGGGGCTTCACCCATGACCGATCCGATCCGTTACTCGCCCGATCTCGAAGACGTGAAGCCCGACGAGGGCGAGACGGTCGAGCAGCTCAACGAGCAATTCGACATCATCCTGAAAATCACGCACGAGGATTACGGTCACGCCGTCCGTTCTGTCCACGCGAAGGCGCACGCGATCGTCGAAGGAACATTGACCGTACTCCCGGACCTGCCGCCCGAACTGGCGCAAGGCATGTTCGCTAGCGCCGGCGAGCACCCGGTGTTCATGCGCTTCTCCACTAATCCTGGCGATATTCTGAGCGACGCAATCTCGCTGCCGCGCGGGCTCGCCATCAAGGTCCTGGATGTGGAGGGTGACCGACTACCGGGTGCAGAGGGGCGGACACAGGATTTCGTCATGGTCAATGGACCCGTCTTTCAGGCCAAGACCGCCGAGAAGTTTTTGGGCAACCTGAAGCTGCTCGCGCGCACGACCGACAAGGCCGAGGGAGCGAAGATCGCGCTGTCCGCAGTGCTACGCGGCGTTAACAACGCGTTGACCGCGGTGGGCGTGGAGAGCGCAGCAATCCGGTCGCTGGGCGGCGCGCCGAACGTCGATCCGATCGGCGAGACCTATTTCAGCGCGACGCCGTTCCGCTACGGCGATTATGTCGCGAAGTTCAAGCTGGTGCCCGTCGCGCCGGGATTGAAGGAGCGTACCGGGGCGATCATCGACGCGTCCGGTCGGCCTGACGCGATCCGCGAGACGCTGCAGCAGGAGTTGCGCGATATTGAAGGTGAGTGGGAGTTTCGCGTTCAGTTACAGCGCGACACGGAGAGGCAGCCGATCGAGGATCCGACGGTCGAGTGGACGGAAGAGGACGCGCCATCGGTGACGGTCGCGACGATCCGTACCAAGGCGCAGGACAGCTGGGACGAGGCGCGGGTGCAGCGCGTCAACGAGGAGCTGCGGTTCAGCGTCTGGACCGGACTTGCCGCGCATCAGCCACTCGGCAACATCAATCGCTCGCGAAAGGACGTGTACAAGCACAGCGCCGATTTCCGAGCCCGCGCCAACGGCTGCCCGATCCACGAGCCGACGTAACCGGCGCGACCGGCGGGGCGGACATGCCCCGCCTGCCTCAGGCGCGGTTCGCTGCCGACAGGACCGCCCGCACGCTGGCGGTCGCGATGTCGGTGTCGATACCGACGCCCCACACGATCCGACCATCGGCAGTGCGGCACTCGAGATAGGCCGCCGCCTGCGCGCCCGCGCCGTGTCCTATCGCGTGCTCGGCATAGTCGACCACGTCGAGATTGGGCCCGGTCGTCTCCGCCAGCGCGGCGATTACGCCGGAGATCAGGCCGTTGCCGCGACCGGAGATCGACTTCTCCTCGCCATCAACCGCGACGTGCCCGACGAATAGCCGATCGCCCGAGGCTCCCGTCTCCTCGTAATCGCGCAAGATATAGCGGTCGGCTGCGCCTGGCAGATAAGTCGCCTCGAACCGACGCCAAATGTCGGCGGCGTTCAACTCGCGGCTGGTCTCGTCGGCGAGCGCCTGGACGTGGCGGCTGAAGTCGGCCTGCAGGCGCTTGGGCAGGCGCAGGCCCTTGTCCTGCTCGATCACCCAGGCGACGCCGCCCTTGCCCGACTGCGAGTTGACGCGGATTACCGCCTCGTAGCTGCGCCCTAAATCGGCCGGGTCGATCGGCAGGTACGGCACCTCCCAAAAATCATCGTTGCGTGCCGCCTGCGCGGCAAAGCCCTTTTTGATCGCGTCCTGGTGCGAGCCCGAGAAGGCGGTGAACACCAGGTCGCCCGCATAGGGCGTGCGCGGGTGGACGGGCAGGTTGGTGCAGTAATCGACCGTTTTCACCACTGCATCGATGTCGGACAGGTCCAGCCGCGGGTCGACGCCCTGCGTGTACATGTTGAGCGCGACGGTCACGAGGTCGCAATTGCCCGTCCGCTCGCCATTACCGAGCAGACAGCCCTCGACCCGATCGGCACCCGCCATCATTCCCAGTTCCGCCGCCGCGACGCCGGTGCCTCGGTCGTTATGCGTGTGGAGCGAGATGACAACTGCGTCGCGGTTCGGGATGTTACGGGCAAACCATTCGATCTGGTCGGCATAGACGTTGGGGGTTGCGCACTCGACGGTCGCGGGCAGGTTGAAGATGATCGGGCGCTCGGGCGTGGGTTGCAGGACGTCCATTACCGCGGCGCAGACCTCGACCGAGAAGTCGAGTTCGGCGGTCGAGAACGTCTCGGGACTGTACTCGAACTGCCAGTCGGTGTTCGGGCGTTTCGCCGCCTCGTCGCGCAGGATCCTCGCGCCGTCGACCGCGATCTGCCGCACCTCGTCGCGCGACATGCCGAAGACGATCCGCCGCCACGCCGGGCTGACCGCGTTGTACAGGTGAATGATCGCCGTCTTGGCCCCCTCCAGGCTGCGGAAACTCGTCTCGATCAGGTCGCGCCGCGACTGCGTCAACACCTGCAACGTGACGTCGTCGGGTACGCGGCCGGATCGTACCAGGCCGGAGATGAAGTCGAACTCGGTCGCGCCAGCGCTGGGGAAGCCGACCTCGATCTCCTTCAGACCGACCTTGACCAGCAGGTCGAAGAAGCGGTTCTTCTTTTCCGCGTCCATCGGATCGATCAGCGCCTGGTTGCCGTCGCGCAGGTCGGTCGACAGCCAGCGCGGCGCATGGCTGATTGTCTTTGACGGCCACTGCCGGTCTGGCAGGTCGATGGTCGGGAACAGTCGGTACTTGGTCGATGGATCGCGCAGCATGGCTCGGCTCTCTTGCAGGGGAGTGTCGGCAGGCCCTTAGGCGCGGGGTGCGCGAGCAAACGCGCACGGTACGGTCGCGCCTAAGGGCGCGTAAGTCGAAGAAGGAGCGCCGTAACGATCATCTCATCTTATCTTGCCCGCCGCGCGGCACGGTGTCCAGCCCGTAGATAGCGGCGGCGCGCTTCGGGGGAGGTCGGCGACGCTGTCGCAAAACTGCTTAACATGGATGCAAACGTTGAGGTTTGCGCAACACCTGCGGGCTAGGCAAGAGGACTAAGGAGCCGTCGCCATGTTGCAACTCGTTTACATTTCGTCAGTCGCGCAGCGCGCCGACCTACCTAGCATCCTGGCAAAATCGCGGATCAACAACCGCCGGGATAACATCACGGGGCTGCTCTACTCGGACGGTGTGCGCTTTCTGCAGGCGCTGGAGGGGCCGGCGCTCGCGGTGGAGACCGCGTATGAGCGGATCAGGCAAGACCCTCGGCACAACGCGCTTGTCATCTTGTCGCGGCGCGAGGTGGAGGCGCGCGAGTTCGGCGACTGGGCAATGGCGGAGCGGCGCGTCGGCGAGGAGGCAGACCAGTTCTGCCTGCGCGTCGACCGCCTGCTGGCGAACACCGGCCCCAACGTACGCGCGACCTTCGACAGCTTCATCAAGCTGCGCCATGCGGCATGAAGGAAGCGGGCGGCGCAGGGCCGCCCGCACGCTTGATCAGGCGGTGAAGGCGGCGTGGATCGTCAGGTTGACCGTATCCGACACGACGGGCGCGTAGGCACCAACGCCGAAGTCGCTGCGCTTGATCTGCCCCTTGGCGGTGAAGCCGAGGTTGAGCTTCTTGCTCATCGGATTGTCGCCCGCGCCGACGAAGGTCACATCGAGCGTCACCGGCTTCGTCTGATCCTTGATCGTCAGATTGCCCATCATCGTCGCGCTGTTCGCGCCCTTGGGCACGATGCGGGTCGAGACGAAGCGCGCGGTCGGATATTGCGCCGCGTTGAAGAAGTCAGCAGACTTCAGGTGCTTGGCAAACGGTGCCGCAGTTACTGACAGGTCGTCGATGTTGAAGGCGACGTCGACCTTGGTCGCAGCGGGCTTCTTCGGATCGATCGTGATTGAGCCGCCGCTCGCGCCAAACTGTCCCTCGAGCATGGAGAAGCCCATATGGTTGACCTGCCAGCTGACCTGCGTGTGTGCGGGATCGACCTGATATGTGCCGGCGGGGACGCGCGACACGATCGGCTGCCCGGGCTGCTGCGGCGTGGTGGCAATTTGCGCGAGCGCGGGAACGGATACGAGGGCCAGCGTGGCGGCGGCGAAATGGCGGATGCGCATGGTAAAGAAGCTCCCTGTTGCTGCGTCGATCCAACCACAAGCCGGCGTCTTGGGGAATATGGCGCGTCCGAAACGATCTGTTTCAGCGGCGATCAGTCATCGTCCAGCTCCTTGGAACCGGCGGGCAGGATATCGTACCTGATCCGCACCCAGACGCCGAGCATCGGCTGACCGCCCTTTCGCGGCGGGCGTATCAGAAACTGCCACGCCGCCTGCCGCACTGCGCCCGCGATGCGCGAGCCGGGCGTCTCGCCGAGTTCGCGGCAATCTTCGACGTGAAAGCGCGCGATCGTGCGGCACGCGATCACGCCCCAGCCGAGCTTACCCGAGGGCAGGTAGGTCGCCATCTCGGCACGCGTCGGCTTGCGATACCATTCGGCCGCGTACATCGGCTCACCACTCGGACCCGTGCCGATGCTGGGATCGCCGCCCTCGTCACCTGCGGAAGCAACCTGCGTACCGCTGCCCGAACCAGCGGTACCCTTGATCTTACCGATGTTCGACGCGGCATAGTCTGACTGGCTGAGGACGAGCACGCCCGGCAGATGGAGCGTGACCGGAGGCGGCGGCACAATCGGTGCCTCGCGCGGCGGCGTCACGGTGCGCGGCTGCGGCGAGGCGGCCGTGGGAGCCGCTGCGCGCGTCCGCGTGACGGTGCGTTTGCTCGCCTGCGACGAGCCGAGCGGCGTGACGTTGAAGGCCGCGAGCCGACGCCCGTCGCCGGGCTCGCTGCGTCGGTACCCACCCATCCCGAGCAGCGCGAGGATGATGGCGGCGGCGATCGCCAGCGCGAGTGCCCATGACGCCGCGCGGCCTCCACGCGAGGCGCGAGCGTCGTACGAAAATGAACGGTACGACGCCGCACTCATGACGAGCCGCCCTACGCCCAGGCATCCGCCGCGGCAACGGGGCCGCAGCGGCTTTTTACCTCAACTTGCCAGCCAGTTCAGTTCTTTGCCTTGTCGACCAGCTTGTTGGCACCGATCCACGGCATCATCGCGCGCAGTTCGGCACCGACCTTCTCGATCGGATGCGCCGCGGCGGCCTTGCGCGCGGCCTTCAGTTCGGGCTGACCGGCGCGGTTGTCGAGGACGAAGTTCTTCACGAAGCGCCCTGCCTGAATGTCGGCGAGCACGCGCTTCATCTCGCGCTTGGTTTCGTCGGTGATGATGCGCGGACCTGTCGTAATGTCACCATATTCGGCGGTGTTCGAGATCGAGTAGCGCATGTTGGCGATCCCGCCCTCGTACAGCAAATCGACGATCAGCTTGGTTTCGTGCAGGCACTCGAAATAGGCCATTTCGGGTGCGTAGCCCGCCTCGACCAGCGTCTCGAACCCCGCCTGGATCAGGTGGGTTATGCCGCCGCACAGCACTGCCTGTTCGCCGAACAGATCAGTTTCGCATTCTTCCTTGAAGTTGGTCTCGATGATGCCCGAGCGACCGCCGCCGACCGCGCTGGCGTAGGCGAGGGCCAAGTCGTGCGCGTTGCCGCTCGCGTCCTGGTCGACCGCGATCAGGCAGGGCACGCCGCCGCCGCGGACGTATTCGGAGCGGACGGTGTGGCCCGGACCCTTGGGCGCGATCATGATGACGTCGATGTCGGCGGGCGCCTCGATAAGGCCAAAGTGGATGTTCAGTCCGTGCGCGAAGGCAATTGCGGAGCCAGCGCGCATGTTGCCCTTCAGGTCGTTTTCCCAGATGCCGGCCTGATGCTCGTCGGGTGCGAGGATCATGACGAGGTCTGCCCAGGCGGCGGCGTCCTTGTTGCTCATTACGGTGAAGCCGGCACCTTCCGCCTTCTTCGCCGTGGCCGAGCCTTCACGTAGCGCGATCGCCACGTCCTTGACGCCCGAATCGCGCAGGTTCTGCGCATGCGCGTGGCCCTGGCTGCCATAGCCGACGATCGCGATCTTCTTGCCCGTGACAAGGTTCAGGTCGGCGTCTTGGTCGTAATAGACACGCATCATAAACTCCCTTTGATCGTGGCGACGCTCGGCCGAGCACCGCGAGAAATGGTCAGGCGGCGTCCTTGCCGCGTGAGATCGCGACCACGCCGGTGCGCGCGACCTCGATCAGGCCGACTTCGCCCATCAGCTCGACGAACTTGTTGATCTTTTCGACACCACCGGTAACCTCGAAGACGAACGACGAGGTTGTCGCGTCGACGACGCGCGCACGGTATACGTCAGCGAGGCGCAGCGCCTCGATCCGGTGGTCGCCGGTGCCGCGGACCTTTACCAGCGCGAGCTCGCGCTCGACGTGATCACCCTCCGCGGTCAGATCGTGGACGCGGTGGACGGGGATCAGCCGGTCGAGCTGCGCGACGATCTGCTCGAGTGTCGCTGGTGACGCGCTCGTGACAATCGTGATCCGGCTGACCGCCTTGTCCGCGGTCACTTCGCTGACGGTCAGGCTCTCGATATTGTAGCCGCGCGCGGTGAACAGCCCGGCGATGCGCGCCAGGATGCCGGGTTCGTTGTCGACGATGACCGCCAGCGTGTGCCGCTCGGCCTTCTCTTCACGGATGTGCATGATGATCCTTCTGCGCTCCCGTGGAGGGAGCAGGCAATGGTGGGCTGAGGCGAGATCAGACGAGCGCGCGCGCCTCGTCGTCCATGGTGCCCGACACCTCGTTCGCCTGGAGGATCATGTCGGTGTGCGCGGCACCCGACGGGATCATCGGGAAGCAATTGGCGAGTTTCGCCACGCGGCAGTCGACCATCACCGGTCCGTCATGTGCGAGCATGTCGGCGACGCCGGCATCCAGCTGGTCGGGCGCCTCGATGCGGATACCCTTCCAGCCATAGGCCTCCGCCAGCCGCACGAAATCAGGCAGCGAGTCGGAATAGCTCTCAGCGTAGCGGCTCTCATAGGTCAGCTCCTGCCACTGGCGCACCATCCCCATATATTCGTTGTTGAGGATGAAGACCTTTACCGGCAGCCGGTATTGCGTTGCGGTGGCGAGCTCCTGGATATTCATCTGGATCGATGCCTCGCCCGCGATGTCGATGACGAGCGCGCCGGGATTGCCGAGCTGCGCGCCGATCGCGGCGGGCAGGCCATAGCCCATCGTACCCAGTCCACCGCTGGTCAGCCATTTGTTGGGCAGTTCGAAGCCGAAATATTGCGCCGCCCACATCTGGTGCTGCCCGACCTCGGTCGTGATGATCGGCTGGCGCGCGTGCGTCGCTTCCCACAATGCGCGGATTGCGCGTTGTGGCATGATCTCGCCGCGGTAGCCGTTCGGCTCGTCCTCGGGAAAGGCGAGGCTGTCCTTGGCGCGCCATTCGGCGATGCGATCCCACCACGCTGACAGGTCGGGCCTGGCGTACTGCCGCGATTTCCACACGCGGATCATGTCCTCCATCGCGCGACCGGCATCGGCGACGATCGCAAGGTTGATCCGGACCGTCTTGTTGATGCTTGAGCGATCGATGTCGACGTGGATCTTGCGGCTGTTCGGCGCGAAGGCATCGAGACGCCCGGTGACGCGATCATCGAAGCGCGCGCCGATGTTCACGATCAGGTCGGCCTGGTTCATCGCCCAGTTCGCTTCATAGGTGCCGTGCATCCCCAGCATGCCGAGGAACTGCGGCGATGAGGCGGGGAAAGCGCCCAGACCCATCAGCGTCGAGGTGACCGGCGCGCCGGTGATCCGTGCCAGCTCGATCAGCAACTGCGCTGCCGCCGGCCCCGAGTTGATGACGCCGCCGCCAGTGTAGAGCACCGGGCGCTCGGCCGCGGCGATCATGTCGACCGCCTGCTCGATCGCGGCACGGTCGGCCTTGAGTGCCGGGCGGTAGGTCTTGTGCTGGATCGGGCCGGGTTTGCTGTAGGTCGCGGTGGCGACCTGCACGTCCTTGGGGATGTCGATCACGACGGGTCCAGGGCGGCCCGAGGTGGCGATATGGAACGCCTCGTGGATCGTGGGTCCGAGCTTTGCCGGATCCTTCACTAGGTAATTGTGCTTGGTGCAGTGGCGCGTGATGCCGACCGTGTCCGCCTCCTGAAACGCATCGGAGCCGATCAGGTGCGATGGCACCTGACCTGTGATGACGATCATGGGGATCGAATCGAGCATCGCGTCGGTGATACCGGTGATCGCGTTGGTGGCGCCCGGACCCGAGGTGACGAGCACGACGCCGGGCTTGCCGGTCGAGCGCGCGTAGCCTTCCGCCGCGTGCGTCGCTGCCTGTTCGTGGCGGACGAGGATGTGCCGGATCCGCTGCGACCGGAACAGCGCGTCGTAGATCGGCAGCACCGCCCCGCCGGGATAGCCGAACACGACTTCCACGCCGAGATCGACCAGCGCCTCGACCAGAATGTCTGCTCCGCCTCGCTCAACCACGATCTTGCTCCCACATTGGTGCGAGCTGGCGCTCGCTGAACGGCGGCGCGCTAATCTATGAAAAGTTGCGCGTCAACCAAGCTAAACGAAATAAAATTGCAGACCCGGTTGGTCTTGACGCTGCCACATGGGCGGTGGCTGGTTACGGAACCAGGTGTACTGCCGCTTTGCATATTGCCGCGTGGCGAGTTGCGCGCGCGCGATCGCACCGTCGCGGCTGATCGCGCCCGCGAGCATGGCTGCGATCTCCGGCACGCCGATCGCACGGCGCACCGGCGCGTCAGGCGACATGTCTGAGCGGCGGAGCAATGCGGCGACTTCTTCGACTGCGCCGTCGTCGAACATCGCTTCAAGCCGGCGATCGCAGCGCGTGAACAGCTTTTCACGATCAGGAAGCAGCACTGCCGCCGAGAGCGCGACGCGGTCGCCGATCCCGCCGGTACGTTGCTGCTGCCAGTGCGACAGCGGCTTGCCGGTCGAGCGCACCACTTCCAGCGCGCGTGCAACACGCGTCGTGTCGGCGGGAGCAAGGCGGGTGGCGGCGGAAGGGTCTTCGCGTTCCAGCGCCTCGTGCGCCTCGGCGACCGGAAGCGCGCGTACCCCGGCACGCACCTCGGGGTCGATCTCTGGCACCGGCGCGATGCCGTCGAGCAAGGTGCGCAGATAGAGGCCCGTGCCGCCGACCAGCACCGGCACGCCACCGCTCCCGTGAACCGCGTCGATTGCTGCGGTGGCATCGCTTGCCCAGCGCGCCGCGGAGCACGCCTCCGCCCCGTCGACGTAGCCGAAGAGGCGGTGCGGCACGCGCGCCTCGTCCTCACCCGACGGTCGCGCACTCAGCACGCGCAGGTCGCGGTACACTTGGCTCGCGTCGGCGTTGACCACCGTGCCGCCGATCTGCTCCGCCAGTTCGATCGCCAGCGCGCTCTTGCCGCTCGCAGTCGGCCCTGCGATGAGCGCGACCTTGGGCCGCGGGGTAGGGGACGACACGATGTTCACGGCAACGCTGATAGCAGCGGGGCGGCTGTCGCCCAACATGCTGGCGGGCGCGCGCGAGCGGCTGGCCGCGGCGGGGTGTATGCCCACGACGGTCGCCTGGATCGATGAGGGTGACGCGGCTGACGTAACGTTCGGATCATCGCCTGAGGCAGCACGCGCTGCGCTGGAGGGTGTGTTCAACCGCGTCGACGTGGTCGTACAACCGATCGAGGGCCGTGCCAAGCAGCTGCTCGTCGCCGACATGGACTCGACCATGATCACCGTCGAATGCATCGACGAATTGGCCAACTATGCCGGAATCAAGCCGCAGATCGCCGAGATCACCGAGCGCGCGATGCGCGGCGAGCTGGATTTCGAGGCGGCGCTGGACGCGCGCGTCGCGCTGCTCGGCGGACTTGACGAGGCGGCAATCGACCGCTGCCGCGCCGAACGTGTTACGCTGATGCCGGGTGCGCGGACGTTGGTGCGGACGATGCGCGCGCGTGGGGGCACGGCGGTGCTGGTGTCGGGCGGCTTCACGCGCTTCGCCGAGCCGGTCGCGGCCGAGATCGGTTTCGATCGCGCGATCGCGAATGTGCTGGAGATCGAGGATGGCAGCCTGACCGGCGCGGTTGGGCGACCGATCGTCGGTGCGGCGACCAAGAAGGCCACGCTACTTGAGTACCGCGCGCACCTTGCCCTTGGCGAAAGCGCGACCCTCGCGGTGGGGGACGGCGCCAACGATCTGGCGATGATCGAGGTCGCCGGGCTGGGTGTCGCCTATCATGCCAAGCCGATCGTCGCCGCGGCGGCCGGTGCGCGGATCGACCACAATGATCTCTCCGCGCTGTTGTGGGCGCAAGGAATTCCTCTCGCCGAATGGGTCGACTGAGCGGGCAGATCAGCCCGCCAGCGCGGCCTTTACCAGCGCGCTGGCCTTGCTCATGTCGAGGTTGGCGGCGTGGCGCGCTTTCAGTTCGGCCATGACGCGACCCATGTCCTTCATGCCCGACGCGCCGAGATCGTTCTTGATCGTCTGAATTGCGGCGCGCGTCTCGTCCTCGCTCATTTGCTGCGGCAGGAAGCGCTCGATCACCGCGACCTCCGCCTCCTCGCTCGCCGCCAACTCCTCGCGTCCGCCCTTGCGGTACATGTCGATCGACTCGCGGCGTTGCTTGACCATCTTCTGCAGCACCTCGACCACCAGCGCGTCATCAGCCGGCGTGCCGGGTTCGGGTGCGCCGCTGGTGCGCGCCTCGATGTCGCGGTTCTTCACCGCAGCCTGAATGAGGCCGATCGCGGCGCGGGCTTCCTTGTCGCCCGCCTTCATGGCGGTGATTTGGGCTTGCTTGATGTCGTCTCTGATCATGGAAAACGCGATAGCGCGGGAGGGCGGCGGAGGCGAGAGGGGTGCGCGATCGGTTGACGGACCGCGCCGCTGGCACTAGCGGGCGGGGCTTAGCGACATCGCAGACTTTTACCCAGGAGTGCCCGCCGATCATGGCCGACGCCAAGCCTTTGCACGCGCCTAAACCAGAAGGGGCGACCGGCGTCCTCGTGCTCGCCTCGGGCGATGTTGTCTGGGGGCGCGGGTTCGGCGCGGAAGGGGCGGCGGTCGGCGAGGTGTGCTTCCATACCGCGATGACGGGTTATCAGGAGATCATGACCGACCCGTCGTTCGCCGGGCAGATCATCACCTTCACCTTTCCGCACATCGGCAACGTCGGCGCCAACCCCGACGATATCGAGGCCGACGCGCCGCACGCACTCGGCATGATCGTGCGCGAGGACGTGACCGCGCCGTCCAACTTCCGCGCGGTCGAGAACCTCGACGGCTGGATGCGACGCCACGCGCGGATCGGCCTGTCGGGCATCGACACGCGAGCTCTGACGAAGCGCATTCGCGCAGGTGGTGCGCCGAACGGCGTCGTCGCGCACTCGGCTACGGGCGAGTTCGACCTCGACGCGCTGCTCGACATGGCGCGCGCGTGGCCGGGGCTCGAGGGCATGGATCTCGCGAAGTCGGTGTCGACCGAAATGCATTACGCTTGGGGTCAGACGCGCGAGGGCGGGCCGTGGCGGCTCGGCTTCGGCTACGGCGGCGCGGAGGGCGACGAGCGCCCCCACGTCGTAGCGATCGATTACGGCAGCAAGCACAATATCTTCCGCAATCTTGTCCACGCCGGCGCGAAGGTCAGCGTCCTGCCCGCCACCGCGACGTTCGCAGAGGTGATGGCGCTGCGACCCGACGGCATTTTCCTGTCGAACGGCCCGGGCGACCCAGCCGCGACCGGCGAGTACGCCGTGCCGGTTATCCGTCAGTTGCTCGACACCGGCAAGCCGCTGTTCGGCATCTGCCTCGGTCACCAGTTGCTGGCACTCGCAGTCGGCGCTCGCACGACCAAGATGTTCCAGGGCCACCGCGGCGCCAACCACCCGGTCAAGCGCGTCAGCGCGAACGGTGCGACCGAGCAGGTCGAGATCACCAGCATGAACCACGGCTTCGCGGTTGAACGCGACAGCCTGCCCGCCAATGCGCGCGAGACGCACGTGTCGCTGTTCGACGGCAGCAACGCCGGGTTGGAGTTGACCGACCGGCCGGCGTTCTCGGTGCAATATCACCCGGAGGCGAGCCCGGGGCCGCAGGATAGCCTGTATCTGTTCGAGCGGTTTGTGGAATCGTTGAGGGCGGAAGATTGATGTCACTGGTGATGGCTGCATTGTTGTTACAAGCGGTCGAGCACAACCCCGGGGATTACGCGCCACCTCATCCCACTAACCGTGAAATGAGGAAGGCCATTAAACGGTGCGGTGGTGATCCCAAATACTTCAGTTACGAGCGGGGGCATCAAGTCTTGCACCTAGCGGGCGATTTGGCGGCAACCGCTGTCAACGACTGTATGGCTGATTATGCGCAACGATTTGGCGTAATCCCGCTTCCCCCCATTCGGATGTACTAATGCCCAAACGCACCGACATCTCCACCATCCTCGTCATCGGCGCGGGGCCGATCGTCATCGGTCAGGCGTGCGAGTTCGATTATTCGGGCACGCAGGCGATCAAGGCGCTGCGCGAAGAGGGATATCGCATCGTCCTGGTCAACTCGAACCCGGCGACGATCATGACCGATCCCGATCTGGTCGGCAGCGACGGCGCGACCTACGTCGAGCCGATCACGCCCGAGGTCGTTGCGCGCATCATCGAAAAGGAGCGCCCCGACGCGGTGCTGCCGACGATGGGCGGGCAGACCGCGCTCAACACCGCGCTCGCTCTGTTCCGCGACGGCACGTTCGAGAAGTTCGGCGTGCAGATGATCGGTGCCGACGCCGACGCGATCGACAAGGCGGAGGATCGCCTAAAATTCCGCGACGCGATGGACAAGATCGGGCTAGAGAGTGCGCGCTCGGCGATCGCGCATACGGAAGGAGAGGCGCTGGCGGGGCTTGAGAAGGTCGGGCTGCCCGCGATCATCCGCCCGAGCTTCACGCTCGGCGGCACCGGCGGCGGTGTCGCCTACAACCGCGAGGAGTTCCTCGACATCGTGCGCAAGGGGCTCGACGCCTCGCCGACGACCGAGGTGCTGATCGAGGAGTCGCTGCTCGGCTGGAAAGAGTATGAGATGGAGGTGGTCCGCGACCGCGCCGACAATTGCATCATCATCTGCTCGATCGAGAACGTCGACCCGATGGGTGTCCATACCGGCGATTCGATCACGGTCGCGCCCGCGCTGACGCTGACCGACAAGGAATACCAGATCATGCGCAACGCGAGCATCGCGGTGCTGCGCGAGATCGGGGTGGAGACGGGCGGCTCGAACGTCCAATTCGCGGTCAATCCGAAGGACGGCCGCCTGATCGTCATTGAGATGAACCCGCGCGTCTCGCGCTCGTCGGCGCTCGCATCCAAGGCGACCGGCTTTCCCATCGCCAAGGTCGCGGCGAAGCTGGCGGTCGGCTACACGCTCGACGAGATCGAGAACGACATCACCGGTGCGACGCCCGCATCGTTCGAGCCGACGATCGATTACGTCGTCACCAAGATCCCGCGCTTCGCGTTCGAGAAGTTCAAGGGTGCCGAACCCGTGCTGTCGACCGCGATGAAGTCGGTCGGCGAGGTGATGGCGATCGGGCGCAACATCCACGAGTCGATGCAGAAGGCGCTACGGGGGCTGGAGACCGGGCTGTCGGGCTTCAACCACGTCGATCGCCTGGTCGGTGCGCCGCGTGCGGAGATCGAGGCCGCGCTCGCCGTCGCCACGCCCGACCGGCTGCTCGTCGCGGCGCAGGCGCTGCGCGAAGGCTTCACGGTTGCCGAGGTTCACGCGATTGCGAAGTACGACCCGTGGTTCCTCGAGCGGATCGCCGAGATCGTTGCCGCCGAGAACGAGGTGATGGAGAACGGCCTCCCAATCGATGCGGCGGGCATGCGCCGGCTGAAGTCGATGGGCTTCAGCGACAAGCGCCTCGCATGGCTGGCGCTGCAATCGGCCAATCTGCGCGGGATGAGCCGCGGGATCGCGCGTGGCTCGGGGCTGATCCACGAGGCGGTAAAGGCGATGACCGGCGGCGTCACCGAGGATGAGGTGCGCGCGCACCGCGTCAAGCTGGGTGTGCGCCCGGTGTTCAAGCGAATCGACACCTGCGCGGCCGAGTTCGATGCGAAGACGCCGTACATGTACTCGACCTATGAGGCGCCATCCTTCGGAGAGCCCGAGAACGAGGCAATGCCGTCCGACCGTCGCAAGATCGTCATCCTGGGTGGCGGACCGAACCGGATCGGGCAGGGGATCGAGTTCGATTACTGCTGCTGTCACGCATGTTTCGCGCTGGCGGACGCCGGGTTCGAGACGATCATGGTCAACTGCAACCCGGAGACGGTCAGCACCGACTATGACACCTCAGACCGGCTCTACTTCGAGCCGCTGACTGCCGAGGACGTGCTCGAGATCCTCCACGTCGAGCAGTCGCGCGGCGAGCTCGTCGGCGTGATCGTCCAGTTCGGCGGACAAACCCCGCTCAACCTCGCGCGCGCACTCGAAGCAGCGGGCATCCCGATCCTAGGTACTGCGCCAGACGCGATTGACCTCGCGGAAGATCGCGAACGGTTCGCCGCGCTCGTCAACAAGCTTCATCTGCTGCAACCTTCGAACGGCATCGCGCGCAGCCGCGACGAGGCGATCGCGGTCGCGCACCGGATCGGCTACCCGGTGCTGATGCGACCCAGCTACGTGCTCGGCGGGCGGGCGATGGAGATTGTCGACAGCGACCAACAGCTGGACGATTACATCCAGACCGCGGTGCAGGTGTCAGGCGACTCGCCCGTCCTGATCGATCAATACCTACGCGACGCGGTCGAGGTCGATGTCGATGCGATCTGCGACGGGAATGACGTGGTCGTTGCGGGCGTGCTGCAGCATATCGAGGAGGCCGGCGTTCACTCGGGCGACAGCGCTTGCTCGATCCCGCCGTACAGCCTGGGCGACGAGATCATCGCCGAGATCGAGCGGCAGACCGAAGCGCTCGCGCGTGGACTGAGCGTCGTCGGTCTCATGAATATCCAGTTCGCGGTCAAGGATGGCCAGGTTTACCTCATCGAGGTCAACCCGCGCGCCAGCCGCACGGTGCCGTTCGTCGCCAAGGCGATCGGCGCGCCGATCGCGAAGATTGCGGCACGCGTCATGGCGGGCGAGAAGCTGTGCGATCTGCCGGTGATCGACCGCCGCATTGACTATGTCGCGGTGAAGGAAGCGGTGTTCCCGTTCAACCGCTTTCCCGGCATCGATCCCGTGCTCAGCCCTGAGATGAAGTCCACCGGCGAAGTGATGGGGATCGACCGCGATTTCACCACCGCGTTCGCGAAGGCACAATTGGGTGCTGGTACCGTGCTGCCGGACAGTGGCGCGGTATTCGTCAGCGTCAAGGACAGCGACAAGCCCCTGATCGTGCCCGCGGCGAAGCAGTTGGTGGAGGCAGGCTTCACGATCGTCGCGACCGGCGGCACGGCAGATTATCTGTCGCGAGCCGGACTGCCGGTCGAGCTGGTGAACAAGGTCGCGCAAGGACGCCCGCACATCGTCGACCGGATCAAGGACGGCGGAATTGCGCTGATCTTCAACACGACCGAAGGGTGGCAGAGCCTGAAGGACTCGCAGCCGATCCGCGCCAGTGCAGTCGCGGGACGCATCCCGTATTTCACCACCGCGTCGGCAAGTGTCGAGGCCGCGAAGGCGATTGCGGCGAATGCCGTTGCCGGGCAACAGGCCGGCGCACGTCGCGTGCTTGAAGTGCGGCCGCTGCAATCCTATTATTCGCAATCGCACAACTGAACCTCGGACATACAGTTGATCGTGCGTGCGGCCTTGCAGGGAAGGCCGCTCGGGGGCGTTTGAAGGAAGTGACGCATGGCGACCGTTGAAAAGATGCCGATGCTGCAGGAAGGCTATGAGAAGCTGAATGCAGATTTGAAGCGTCTGAAAACTGAGCGGCCGCAGATCGTCGATGCGATCGAGGAAGCGCGCGCGCACGGCGACTTGTCGGAGAACGCTGAATATCACGCCGCCAAGGAACGTCAGGGGCAGATCGAAGCCTCGATCGCTGACATAGAGGACAAGCTCAGCCGCGCCCAGATCATCGACCCGCGCGACCTGTCGGGCGACAAGATCGTGTTTGGCGCAACAGTGACGTTGCTCGATGAAGACGACAAGCCGATCCGTTATCAGATCGTCGGCCAGACCGAGGCAGACGCGAAGGGTGGGCGTATCAGCTACAACTCGCCGCTGGGTCGCGCGTTGATCGGCCGAAGTGTCGACGACGAGGTCGAGGTGACGGTGCCGTCCGGCGACCGTTACTATCTCGTGTCCAAGATTG
>NZ_CAJYVU010000131.1 GCF_913778135.1 uncultured Sphingomonas sp.
ACGCGCCGTCGTTCATCACCGGCACCGCTGCCTGAACCGCGAACAGCGCGCCGCGCACGTTGACGTCGAAGTGGCGGTCGAAATGCTCCGCCGTTTCCTCCGCGATCGTCGCCGGCTCGGACAGTCCAGCGTTGAGGACCAGCAGGTCGATACGGTCGTGCAGACGCCTGACCTCCGCCACGACGCGCGCCAGATCAGCCGGGGATGCCGCATCCGCCTCGATACCCTGCGCCAACGGTCCGATCTGCTGTGCCGCTGCGGCGACTTCACCCGCGCGGCGCCCGGTCAGCAACACCGTCGCGCCTTCCTGCGACAAGCGGTCAACGATCGCGAGACCGATCCCCTTCGCGCCGCCCACTACCAATGCGACCTTGCCCGTCATTTTTGCCATCGTTCGTCCTTTCACTGGCGACGGCGAACCAGATATACAAAGCATATCTGCTAACAAGAACGCACCTGGACTAGCCTAGATATGGCCGACGATACCGACCTCCACGCACTGTCCTGTCAGGCGATGATGGACGTGCCCCGCATCCGGCCGGTGCTCGACAAGATCGCGGACAAGTGGACGATCATGATCTTGACGGTGCTCTGCCCGCAGCCCGCGCGCTTCAACGAGATCAAGCGCCGGCTGGACGGGATCACCCACAAGTCCCTCGCCGACGCGTTGAAGCGACTGGAACGGCACGGATTGGTCACGCGCACGGTGATCCCGACCATTCCGATCGGCGTTCGCTACACGATCACGCCGCTCGGCCATTCACTGCGCGAGCCGTTCGAGGCGCTTTGCTCCTGGGCGCTGAAACATGAAGCGGCGTTCGCACCCGACCACGATAGCGATCCCGCGTGACGCAGCGATCCATTATGCCAAAATGCCATTTTACATAAGATTTATTATCGATTTTAATGATGATGTTTGCGCGAGTCCTGCCGCGCTAAGCCGATATGGCACATCCAGGCGATGCAGCTGCGGCTGAATTAGCTCGGCTCAAGCATGGTGTCATAGCGACCAATCTACTGGTCGCCGCTGGTCTCACCGGTACGTCGCTCCTAGTATGTTGACGCTTTGAGACAGCAATTTGGCGCATCGCACGCTGCTCTCCGCTGCGACCCCATAGTAGAACAACACCAATCCTACCGTAGCAAATTACCAGCAACCAATATCGATAACATAGGTTGATGCGTCCGAACCGGCTGTGTTGCGCAGCCGTAACGGAGTTGATGGTGATGCACCTCCCTACCCCTGCCCGCTCGCCGCGACGTGGCTCGTGTCCGCGGGCGGGAGGTGGCGCGTGTGCTCGCTTGGTGGAGGAACAGGCATGAACAAGAACGAACTGCACGGCGGTGCGCGCTATCTGGGCGGCAAGGTCGAGAAGGCGGTCGGCGACGCGGTCGACAGTCGTGAGTGGCAGGTCGACGGCGTCGTCGATCAGGTCGCGGGCGGTGCGGAAAACCTCTACGGCCGCGCGCGCTCGGTCGCCGAGGACGCGATCGACGCCGCACCCGGCTTCGTCGACGAGGCGAAGGAGCGGTTCGACAAGGCACGCGAGCGGCTGGGCGACGCGGCGGACGATGCCGGCGACCGCGCCCGTGACGTTGCCGATCGCGCAACTGACCGAGCCCGCGACCTAGCCGATCGTGCCGGCGACGCAGCCGCACGCGGCACCCGCCGAGCGAACGCCGCGGTGTCGGACAATCCCGCATCCTGGGCGGTGCTGGCCGCACTCGGCGCCGGCATCGGTGGCTACCTGCTCGGCTGGCTGATCCGCGGCGATCGCGCCTGAGCGCATGGCCGCGTCACTGACTTCGCTGCGCGAGACCGCCGATCTGCGCCACCTGCGCCAGATCATCGCGGGGCTCGACGAGGGCGTGATTCTGATCGATCCCGACCAGACGTTGCTGTGGGCGAACGATGCGGCGCTCAAGATGCACGGCGTGTCCGCGCTCGAGGAGCTGGGCCACGACGTCGACGATTATCGCCGGCGTTTCCAGCTGCGCTACCGCAATAACCGCCGTGTCGCGGCCGACGATTACCCGATCGAGCGTGTGGTAGCGGGCGACAGCTTCTCCGAAGTGGTGGTCGAGGTCACGGTCGCTTGCGAGGAAGATCCGCGCTGGGTCCACCAGGTGCGCAGCCTGGTGCTCAACGACCGCGACGAGGACGCGCCGACCTGCGTCGTGCTCGTCATCCAGGACGTGACCGCGCAGTACGAGGCGGAGGACCGGTTCGAGCAGTCGTTCAATGCCAATCCCGCGCCCGCGGTGATCTGCCGCCTGTCCGACCTGCGGTTCGTCAAGGTGAACCAGGGCTTCCTCGAGATGACCGGCTTCGCGCGCGACCATGTGCTCAGCCGTACCGTCTACGACATCGACGTGCTGCGTGACGCCGACCGCCGCGACCTCGCCAAGGAACGATTGGCCGACGGCGCGACGATTCCGCAGATGGAGGCACGGCTGGAGCTGGCGGAGGGCGGCACCAAGCTGGTGATCGTCGCCGGGCAGCCGATCGACCTGTGCGACCAGCCGTGCATGCTGTTCACCTTCGCCGACCTCGAGCCCAGGCGACAGGCGGAGGAAGCGCTGCGCCACAGCGAGGAGCGCTTCACCCGCACCTTCCAGATGGCGCCCGTCGCGATGGCGATCGGTGCGCGCGACGGTCACTTGTTGTGCGAGATCAACGCCAGCTTCACCCAGCTGACCGGCTATGCCGCCTCCGCGATCATCGGCCGCTCGCTGAGCGAGGTCGGACTATGGGCAGGCAAGGACACCGGCCGCGAGATCGAGCGCGCGATCGAGGAAGGCAATGGCCTTCGCGGTCACGAGGCGGGGATCGCGACGCGCGAGGGCGGGCATATCGACTGCCTCGTCTCGACCGAGGCATTCACCCTGAACGGCGACGAATGCCTGCTCTGGGCATTCCAGGACATCACCCAGCGCAAGGCGACCGAGCTCGAACTGGTCGAGGCGATCGAGGCGGTGATGAAGGACACCAGCTGGTTCAGCCGCTCGATCATGGACAAGCTCGCGCGGTTGCGCGCGCCGATGCCCGATGAGCGCGGCGCCTCGCTCGACGATCTCACCCCGCGCGAGCGCGAGGTGCTGGCGCTGATCTGCCGCGGGCTCGACGACAAGAGCATCGCGCGTGCGCTCGGCGTGTCGGGCAACACCGTGCGCAACCATGTCGCGCGCATCTACGCCAAGATCGGCGTCAACCGCCGCACCGCCGCGGCCGCCTGGGCACGCGCGCGCGGGTTCGACGGCGAACGGCTGTTAGCGGAGGCGAACGCGTGACCGACGAGAAATCCGACAAGCGCGAGAAATCCGCGCCGGTGCGTGAGGCCAAGGGCGCCGCACAGGAAGCGATCGGCAAGCTGCTCGGCGACGACCAGGCAGTGCGCGACGGACGCGAGCGTCAGCGTGACGCCGCGAAGCAGCAGGACGCCGAGGCGCCGAAGACCGGCGCACGCAACACCGACACCAACAATCCAAAACAAGAACAGGAGTGAATATGGCGACCAATGTAACGGGGGTTCGGGACGATTACGTCGCGACCGACACCGC
Source organism: uncultured Sphingomonas sp. (assembly GCF_913778135.1). Classification (GTDB taxonomy): domain Bacteria; phylum Pseudomonadota; class Alphaproteobacteria; order Sphingomonadales; family Sphingomonadaceae; genus Sphingomonas. The sequence goes on from NZ_CAJYVU010000131.1 coordinate 3,562, forward strand.
GCTCACCGCGCGTTTCGCGCGCGTGTCCTGGGGGGCGATCTTCGCCGGCGTCGTGATCGCGATTGCGGTGCAGGTGGTGCTCGGCATCCTCGGCACCGGCATCGGCCTCTCGATGGTCGATCCGACCGAGGGCACGACGCCGGGCGCGGCAGGCTTCGGCATCGGTGCGGGCATCTATTGGCTGATTACCACCGTGATCGCTTTGGGTGCAGGCGGCTATACCGCCGCGCGCGTGTCGGGCGTGACCGACCGCTTCGACGCGCTGGTCCACGGTCTGGTCGTCTGGGGCGTGACGCTGATCCTGACGATCTACCTGCTGACTTCTGCGGTCGGCGGGATCATCGGTGGCGCGTTCCGCACAGTCGGCAGCGTGGCGAGCGCGGCTGGATCGACCGTCGGCGCCGCAGCGCGCGTCGCGCCGCAGGCCGCCTCGGTCGCAGGGATCGACCAGAACGACGTCCGCCAGGAAGCGTCCGACTACCTCTCCGATGCGCCCAGTGATCCGGCGCAGATGACGCCCGAGCAGGCGCAGAAGGAAGTCGCGAAGGAACTGCCCGCGCTCGCCCGTGGCGGGGCCGACGGCCAGCGTGCCGAGAACCGCATCGTCGACATCGTTGCCGCACAGCGCAAGATCAGCCGCCCGGAGGCGCAGGCGCAGGTGACCCAGGCCAAGCAGCGCTTCGTCCAGACCAAGAACGAAGCGATCCAGACCGCCAAGAAGGCCACCGACGCAGCCGCGGGTGCGGCGTCGAAGACCTCGTTCATCCTCGTACTCGCGCTGCTGGTCGGCGCTGGTGCGGCCGCCTTTGGCGCCACGACGGCGACGCGTCGCCGCCTGCGCTGAGTGCCCGCGACGGGGCGGCGTACCGGCCCCGTCGCACCTTTGTTAAAGGCGTTGGCGGGGCGGCGTACCGGCCCCGTCGCACCTTATCCAAGGAGATTTCCCATGAAGAAGATCATCCTAGCGACCGGCCTGACCGCGATGCTGGCGCTCGCCGCGTGCAACACCGTCAACGGCGCGGGCCGCGACCTGAAATCGGCCGGCGACGCCGTCTCGGGTGCCTCGGGCAAGGACGGCAAGTAACACCATTCCACCGCGCGGGAGGTGCAAGCACCCCCGTTCTCCCCCTCTAGCGGGTCCCCGCCTGCGCGGTGGGATCGCGCCCGGATGCCGGTTCACCTGCTCGAACCCGCGTCCGGGCGCGTTTTCAGGGCATAATTAGTCACAGCTAACATGTCTACCTGTCCACAAGTCGAAATCGTCACTGTGAAGCTTGGTTCTGACTATTGCATTTATCGGAACCACTTAACCACTCGTTCGATGATCCCCAGCGCCTTTACGCGGCGCCCCCTCCCCCAGATCGGACGAACCAGCATGAAGCTCGAAGGCAAGAAGATCGCGATCCTGATCGCGCCGCGCGGTACCGAGGAACCGGAATTCGCCAAGCCCAAGGCCGCGGTCGAAGAAGCCGGCGGTCAGGTCACCGTCATCAGCCTGGAGACGGGTGAGGCAGAGACGTTCAACAACGACCTCGACCCCGGCGCCAAGTTCACCGTCGACAAGGCCATCGGCGACGTGTCGGCAGACCAGTTCGACGGGCTGGTTATCCCGGGTGGCTGCGTCGGCGCCGACAAATTGCGCGGGTCGGACAAGGTCGTCGCCTTCGTCCGCGACTTTTTCGCCGCGAAGAAGCCCGTCGCCGCGATCTGCCACGCACCTTGGACGCTGATCGAGGCCGATCAGGTCCGCGGCCGCACGCTCACCTCGTTTCCGACGCTCCAGACCGACATCGAGAATGCGGGCGGCAGCTGGGTCGACCAAGAGGTCGTCGTCGACCAAGGCCTCGTCACCAGCCGCAACCCCGACGACCTGCCTGCCTTCTGCGCCAAGTTGGTCGAGGAGTTCTGCGAGGGCAAGCACGCGGCACAGGCGGAGAACGCGTAAATGGCGCGCTTCTCCGACAAGGTCGTCGTCATCACCGGTGCTGCCTCGGGCATCGGCGAGGGCGCCGCGCGCCGCTTCGCGGAGGAAGGCGCGACATTGGTGCTCGGCGACATCGACAAGGCCGCGCTCGACAGCCTCGCGGGCGAACTGAGCGGCACGGTCGAGACGCGCGAGACCGACGTTTCCGAGCGAGCAGCGTGCGAGGCATTGGTAAAGGCCGCGGTCGACCGCTTCGGGCGGATCGACGTGCTGGTCAACGACGCCGGTGTCGATCACCTGGGCAAAGTTGACGAAGGCGACTTCGCCGAGTTCACCAAGGTGATCGAGACTGACCTCTACGGCGTCGTCCACATGAGCCGCGCGGCGATCGCGCATCTGCGGCAATCGAAGGGCTGCATCGTCAACATTTCGTCGGTGTCGGGACTTGGCGGCGACTGGAACCACAGCTTCTACTGCGCGGCCAAGGGTGCGGTAACCAACTTCACCCGTGCGCTGGCGATGGACGAGGCGAAACACGGCGTCCGCGTCAACGCGGTCAACCCGTCGCTCACCTACACCGCGCTGACCGCCGGCATGAAGGAGCAACCCGAGCTGATCGCCAAGTTCGAGGAGCGCATTCCGATGGGCCGCGGTGCCGAGCCCGCCGACATCTCGGGCGCAATCGCGTTTCTCGCCAGCGAGGACGCGCATTTCATTACCGGTGTAAACCTGCCGGTCGACGGCGGGCTGACCGCCTCAAACGGCCAGCCGCCGCTGTCGTGAGATGAAGATGTCGTGAAACGAAAAAGGGCGGCCGCAACGGGCCGCCCTTTCCGCAATGTACTATCCGATCAGAAGCGGAAGCGCACACCGGCATAGTAACGCCGGCCAAAAACGTCATAGACGCCTGCTGCCGTGTCGGTGCCCGTGGTGTTGCCCGGTGCCAGCGACAGGATGTTCGGAGCCTTGGTGTTGAGCAGGTTATCCGCGCCGAAGTACAACTCGTACTGGTCGGCTGCCTTGAACGAGATCTGGCTGTCGAGGTAGAACTTAGCAGGTACCTTGATCGCGCCCGGCTCAAGACCGCGGCCCGCTAGCGTCTGGTCGTCTAGCGCTGAGCGACCGAAGTAGGTGCCGGTGAAGTTCACGTTCAGACGCTCGTTGGTATAACCCAGGTTCGCGGTGAAGCGATCCTTGGCGGCACCGACCTCGCCCGCGAAGTTGTCGCGAGCCGAGCCCGGCAGCGGAATGACATAGCCGGTGAACGTATGCGTATAGGCGACGCGAGCATTGATCGCGCCGTCCATACCAAGGCCGTCCAGCGGCACGCGCTGCGTCAGCGTGACGTCCAAGCCCTCGGTCGCCAGACGTCCGGCATTGACCGAGCCCGCGTTGACGAACTCCAGCGTACCCGCGCTGTTTACCGCCGAAGCGGTCGCCCGGCGCTGGATGAATGCGCAATAGGTCGGGTTACCCTGACGGTAGCACTGGTCGAGGATGAACTGCCGCGGGGGCGCGCTGACCGCGTCCTTGATGCGGATGTTGAAGTAATCGACCCGCAGCACGGTGTTGCGCAGGAAGTCGATCGAGCGCGGGTTGATCGTGACGCTGCCGGTATATGAGTCCGACTGCTCTTCGTTCAGGTTCGGGTTACCGCTGTTGAAGCCGCTGACACCCTGACGATCGGCCAGCGTCACCGCGAACGCACCGTTGTTGGCGGCGATGTTGGCGAGCACGCCGGCTGCGGCGCGGCACTGCGTGCCGAGCGTACCGGCTGTGGTCGCGGTGACGCCCACGCACGGGTCCGTGACCGAGGGGAAGGTCTGCGACGGGCCGGTGAACAGCTCACCAACGTTCGGCGCACGCACCGCGCGTGCGTAGGTGCCGGCGAAGCGGATGTCCTCAATCGGCGACCATTCAACACCGCCGCTGTAGCTGTAGACCGTTCCGACCGTCGAATAGTCGGAAATACGGCCTGATCCGCGCAGGCTCAGGTTCTGGAAGAACGGCGTGTCAGCCAAGAGTGGCACGTTCACCTCGCCGTACACTTCCTTCACGTCGAAGCTACCGGCCGTGTCGGGTAGCGCATTGCCGCCGTTCAGTCCGGCGTTAGTCAACGCGTCGTTGTTGGCCGAGCTGCGCTCGCGGCGATATTCGCCGCCGACCGCAATGCCGAGCGGACCGGCCGGCAGGTCGAACAGCGAGCCCGAGAGGTTCGCCTGCACGACCTGCTGCGACACGCTGGTCTGGAACGTCTGCTCCGCGTTCAGATATGCCAGCGCCTGCTGCGAAATCGTGTTCTGGCCGAAGATATTTACCGGAACGCAGCCCTGTGCGCGTGCTTGGGCGCTGAAGCAGACCGGCGTGGTGCCGCCCGCCAGGCCGAGGCTCTGAGCGGTGACGACCTGGAATGCATTGCGGAAGTTGACCGTGTTGATTTGGCCGTTGCCCTGCTGGTTCTCGGTCGTGCGGCCGTAGTTATAGGTGAAGTCCCAGTGGAACTTGTCGCTGAACAGGTCACCCTCGAGACCGGTCACGAAGCGGTAGAAATCACGCGAGGTCGTGCTGCGGCGATTACCGAATTCGAGCAGGCGGCGCGAGAAGCCGATGTCCTTCAGGCCGTCACCATCGGTGTCGGTTGCGGCATTGTAGATCGCATCGGGCACCAGCGGGTTGCGCACCACGGTGGTGACGCCGGGCGCCGCGCCGATTGCCTGCACACGCGTCTCGATCGGCGCCGAACCGCCGCTCGGATACGCACCGGTCGATCCGGCCGAGGAGAAGCCGAAGGGCTCGATGTTCCGGCTGGCGGTGGTCTTCGCGTACGTGCCCTCCGCGATGAAGCGGATGTTGTCGGTCACGTCATAATGCGTCCGCATCGCGAACAGGTAACGCTCGACTGGCACTGCGATGGTACGGAAGTTCTGACGGTTGAAGCCGCGCGCGGGGAGCGCGGTGCCAGCGGGAACGCCGCAGGCGCGTGCCTGTGCCGCGCTGATCGTGCCGCCATTGGCGCTGAACCCACGCTCCAGCGCGTTGGTGTTCGGGTTGAACGTGAACTGGCAACCACCGGCCGTGAACGTGCCCTGCGGCGCGATCGCGGAATAGGTCGGCGCAATCGAGGTGCCGAAATCTGCCGGATTGGTACTGAACCCGCCAAAGAACGCGTCCGAATCGTCGATCTGCGTGTTGCTGCGCTCACGCGACAGCAGCTGGCCCTGGTTCGTATAGCCCAGGTGCATCATGATGTTGCCGCGGTTCTCGGCGAAATTGCCGCCCACGGTCACGTTCGCCTGGTAATCGCGCGTGTCGCCTTTCTGCGTCAGGCCATATTGCGCGTTGGCCTCGAGACCCTCGAAATTGTCCTTGTAGACGAAGTTCACGACGCCAGCGACGGCGTCTGAGCCGTACAGCGACGATGCACCGCCCGTCAGAACGTCGATGCGCTGAACGAATTGTGCAGGGATGACGTTCAGGTCGACCGTCGCCGAACCCGGGATGCCGGCGACAACGCGGCGGCCGTTGATCAACACCAGCGTGCGATCGGTACCGAGATTGCGCAGATCAACCGTTGCAGCGCCGGTGCCTGAGGTCAGGAAGGCGGTATTGGTGCGCGCATAGGCTGGCGAACCGAACACTGGGTTCTCAAGCAACAGATCCTGGATGTTTGCGACACCCGCCTGCTTGATCTGCACGTCGCTGATGACCTGCACCGGCGAGACCGAGGTGATGGTCGGCGACGCGATGCGCGAACCGGTGACGACGATGTCGCTGCCCGATTCAGTGCCGGTCGCACGGCCGGCTGCGGCGCGCGTTTCCGCGGTTTGCCCTTCTGCGTTGCGCGTCTGGCTCGACTGCGCGCCGAGGACGTCTTCCGTGCCCTGCGTCGGCGTCGCGCCCTGTGGCGGTGTCTGCGCGAAGGCAGGCGCGGACAGCATCGCTGCTGCCAGAACAATCGGCGCCGCGCCCGAGCGCAGGCGACCCAGCTTGCTCAACATCATGAATTACTTCTCCCGAACCATCTTGTTGCCGGGCCCCCATTTTGACCCCTGCTCGTCCCCGTGCTTTGAAGGCCGGTGATACGATTGATGAGGAATGCCAAAGTGAAGCAGGAATGTAATGTCAGGAAGACTGCCCTGTTGTTAAAAGACATTAGACGTGCTTATTTGGCAACACTCTAACAAGTTGACCAGTTTGATGAAAAAGATTTGGCGATTTAGGTCTGCAATGCTGTCCATGGAAGCATTGCTGATGCTTTTGACGCTGTCTCCACTAGCGTCCGCACAAGCGAATGATCTCGCCAAGACAGACCTTCTCGAACCCCTGTTCGCCTGCTTGCAGCAGACCGAAGCACAGCCGCGCTATCTGTGCCTGGAGAAGGAGACGCGCGCCCTCAGTTCGTCGTATCGAGTTGGCGACACCGTGTTGATGGACAAAAAGGAAGCGTGGGTACTGAAACAGACCTCCGAACAAGTGCGCAGCAAAGATGCGAGAACGAGAGCATTTGACGCGATCAATGCCGCATTGCCGATCACGTCCGTCATCACCGCGGCATCGCAACGCAACGGATTGTGGCGTTTCGACATCGACGGCTACGGCAGTTGGATACAGGCAGAAACAGGCGAGCTGGGGCGCGACCCCAAGGCCGGCGATCAGGCGCGCATCCGGCGCGGAGCTGTGGGCGGCTACCTGCTTAATATTAGAACTGGTCCAGCGATCAGGATCAGGCCGCTCACCGGATGAGGTTTAATCGGTATGTGTCATCAGCCGCAATAAACGGATTCTAGCACGGGGCATGTTGGTCACCTCAACGCTTTTCAGCGCAGGGGTGACATCCAGCTATTGATAGCTGTGGCCCTCTGCTCAACGCCACACGCCACACGCCACACGCCACACGCAGTTGCCCAAGTGCATCGATGAACACCTGACCACCCACATTTGTGTAACATTGATGCAACAAGGCTGACCAAAATTGCGTCAGTTTCGCTGCCGAGATTGCGAGACGATACAAAATGCGGTTGAAGCCCTGCATCTTGGCGCGAGCGGGCGCCTGATGGGGGTCTGTATGAAACTTAATGTCTTTTTGAGCGCAACCGCGCTCGCCAGCACCGTACTGCTGGCACCCGGCGCTGCGTTCGCGCAGGATGCCGCTGCCTCGACGCAGGGTCAGGTGGTCACCGAGGACCAGCAGGCGCAGAACGATCCCGCGGACGCGCAGGCGGCCGAGATCGTCGTTACTGGTTCGCGCATTCGTCGTACGGAAGCGGATTCGCCTGTGCCGGTCACAGTCGTCAACGACCGCGAGCTTCAGGCGACCGGCCTCGGCAACGTTGGCGACATCCTGCGCCAGCTGCCGTCGGTCGGTCTGGGTCTCAGCCGCACCAACTCCAACTTCCTGACCTCGGGCACCGGCATTTCGTCGATCGACCTGCGCGCGCTGGGCAGCTCGCGCACCCTTACGCTGGTCAACGGACGCCGCTTCATCGGCGGGTTCGCCGGTGACTCCGCGGTCGACACCAACAACATTCCGACCGATTTCGTCGAGCGCGTCGACGTCGTCACGGGCGGCAGCTCGGCGGTCTATGGCTCTGACGCGATCGCGGGCGTCGTCAACTACGTCCTGCGCGATCATATCGATGGGATCTCGGTACGCGGGCAAACCGGCATCAGCGAGCGTGGCGACAATGCCAACCGTCTGGTGAGCATCACTGCCGGCACCACGCTCGGTCACGACGATCGCGGCAACATCATGGCCAACTTCACCTACACCAAGGATGATGGCCTGTTCTCGCGCAACCGTGCGATCTCGGCGCAGGATTGCGCCAACCTGATCTGCGGCCCTGCGTCCTATTCGAGCTATCCGGCACAGGGGCGCTTCCAGCTGCTCGGTGGCGCGAACAACACGACCGCACGCTCGATCTTGCCGGGCGGGAACAACCTGTTCACGTTCAACCCCGATGATAGCATCGTACTCGGCTTCCCGACCGGTTACGGGTACAACCGCAACGGTGATCGCTACATCTCGACCCCGGTCGAGCGCTACCTCGTCTCCAGCATCGCCAACTACAAGGTGACCGATGGCATCGACGCGTTCGTTGAGGCCACCTATGCCAAGGTCCGCTCAAACGCTGCGCTTGAGCCTTCGGCGCTGGCGAACACCGACATCGGCATTGCCGGTATCGGCATCGACAATCCGTTCATCCCCACCAGCATCGCTGCGGCGATCGCGGCCGCAAATTCGGACGGCAACCCGAACAACGATGTCACGACGATCGGCTTCCGTCGTCGCAGCAACGGCATCTTCGACCGCAGCAACCGTGCATCGCGCGATACGTGGCGCGTTGCGGCCGGGCTGAAGGGCGACATCGGCAAGTTCAACTGGGACGTGACCTACGTCTTCGGTCACCTGCGCGACTTCAACTCGACCGAGGACGTCGACATCACGCGTTATGCCAATGCGCTCGACGCCGTTCGCGTCGGCACGGGCAACGTCGTTGGTACCGACATCGTCTGCCGCAGCGCTGCCGCGATCGCGCAGGGCTGTATCCCACTCAACATCTTTGGTGCGAACTCGGTTGACCCGCGCGCCGCATCCTATGTGCAGGCGGTGGTGCCGAAGTCGGAGGACATCCGCAACACCGAACACGTTGTGACTGCGACGATCGGCGGACCGATCGCGACGCTGTGGGCCGGTGACGTTCAGGCCGTCGTCGGTGGGGAGTACCGCAAGGAAAAGACCAACGACAACCTCGATATTCTAACCAATCTTGGTCAGAACTCGGGCAATCAGATCTCAGATCTGGTTGGCAGCTTCGATGTCAAGGAAGCGTTCGGCGAGTTGAGCATCCCGTTGCTCAAGGACGTGCCGTTCGTCCGCTATTTCGAAGTGAACGGTGCCGCGCGCTATTCGGATTACTCGAGCATTGGCAACGTGTTCAGCTGGAACGCCGGTGCTAAGTGGGAGGTTCTGCCGGGCCTGAGCCTGCGCGGAAACTATGCGGTTGCCAATCGTGCGCCGAACGTTTCCGAGTTGTACAGCACGGCCTCGGAAACCTTCGCAGCAGTGACCGATCCATGTGATGGCATCACGGCCACTACTGCGGGTGCCGCAGCCGCGGCCTGCCGCCAGGTCGCTCCGATCGCAGCTTTCTTCGCCGCCAACCCGAACGGCACGTTCGCCTACACGCTGGCAGATTTGCAGGGTATCAACGGGTTCACCGGTGGCAACACCGCGCTAAAGGAGGAAACCGGCAAGACCTACACGCTAGGCGCGACCTACACACCGTCGTACGTGCCCGGGCTGCTGCTGACGGTCGATTATTACAACATCAAGATCGACGATGCGATCTCGACGATCGGGCGCTCGCGTAGCATCCAGCAGTGTCTGCTCACCGGTTCGCCGGTATATTGCAACAACGTCTTCCGTAGCAGCACGACCGGTTTCGTAACGCGCGTCGATGGGCAGTTGATCAATACCGCAACTTACAAGACCAGCGGTATCGACTTCGTTGCTCGTTACAACCACGACCTGAACCTGTTCGGTGCCGACAAGTTCGTGCTTGATGCGCGCTATACGCACCTGTTCCACTACATCACGCAGGGCGACCCCGCGGATACTCCGGTCGATTACGCCGGAACCTTCGGTTATGGTTTCTCGCGTGACCGGTTCAACGTTCGTGGCACCTACGGTATCGATGGTTTTGCGCTGAGCTGGGATACGCAGTTCCTCAGCGGCGGGCCTTACACGCTTGACTTCTCCAGCAACGACCCTGCGGTCGCGGCGCTGAACAACATCAAGGACTACTGGCTCCACAACGCGCAGATCCGTTGGGACATCGACAAGAGCTATTCGTTCTTCATCAACGTCGACAACGTCTTCGACAAGAAGCCGCAGTACCTGCCGGGTACGCCGTTCGGCACGCCAACGGGCTTGGAGACAGCAGCAGACTTCGACGTCTATGGCCGTCGCTTCACCTTCGGTGCCAAGTTCGCTTTCTGATCCTGGCATAGGAAAAGAGTGGGAGTGTCTGCTCCCACTCATACTCAAACGGCCAGCGGCGCTTCGAACACCGCTGGCCGTTTTGTTTTATCCATCATGTAAATTACTACGTCGTACGGTCGCCCGTTCCCTCACAATGCCGCGTTGAGCGAGAGCCGCACCGTGCGCGGTGCGCCGGGGTAGATCCAGTAGCTGTTGTACGAACTGAGCGCGTAGCGTTCGTTCAGCAGATTGTCGGCCTCCAGCCGGATCGTCGACCAGCGCGTCAGCGGTGCCTCCGCCGCGGCCTTGACCTTGGTGTAGGCGGGCAGGACCAGCCCGCTGGTGTCGGTCGCGCCCGATCGTTCGCCGACATAGGTCGCGCCCGCGCTCATCCGCCACGTGCCGCGCTCGGTTTCTTGGGTGTAGGCAACGAAGATCGAACCCGAGTGATCGGGCACGTTTAGAGCGCGCGGTGTCGGGAACGTCTCGTCGTCGTAGCGCGCGCGGGTCCAGGCGTAATTGGCCACCACCTGCCAGTGTCGACCGATCCGGAGCGTGCCGTCGAACTCGATCCCGCGGCTGCGGAGCGTCCCGACGGGTGCGAGGAAATTGACGTCGCGCGGATCGGTGGTGAGCACGTTCGATTTGCGGATGTCGAACCAGGTCGCGCCGACATCCAACCCGGCCCAGCGCCCGCTGACGCCGACTTCATAACCCTGCCCGCGCTCGGGCGCGAACGCCGCGCCGTCCGCGCCGCTGCCCGAGTTGAGCAGCGTCGACTCACCCCAATTCGCGTGCACCGCGACCGCGCGATCGATCTGGTAACGTGCACCGAGTCGGAACGTGACAGGCTGGCTGATGCGCTGCGAGGTCGCGCCGGTCAGGTTGCGGCGCAGCTTCTGGTCGACGTGATCGTAGCGCGCACCGCCCACCAGCGAGACGCCGCGCCCCACATCCCACAAATCTTGTGCGTAGAGTGTCACCGCATGGCGCTTCTCGCGCTGGTCGATGCTGGGCAGCAGCGGGGCGGCCTGCGCGACGCCGTAGACGGGGTCGTAGATATCGATCGCATAGGGTAGCCCGCCGCGTGCCGGATCGCCCGGATTACGCCGGCGCAGCAGCTCGAGGTAATCGAGCGTATAGCCCTTCACCCCGACGCTCGGGCGATGCGTGCCGTGTGCCGCCACTTCGCCGCGCAGCTCCAGCCGGGCGGCCAGATCCTCGACCTCGTAGCCGCGCTGGCGACGCTGGCGCCAAAGCGTGCGACCGCCGACCAGCCGCGATTGATCGGCCGAGAAACCGCGCAGCGATCCGCTGCGATACGCCACCCCGCCGACCAGCGACCAGCCTTCCCCCAGTCGTGCCTCGCCGGTCAGCTGGTGCCGCGTGTCGCGCGCGATCGTGTCACCGTTGTTCGGCTCGCCGAGAAAACGCGAGGCGGGCAGCGCGAGCGCGTCGCCGTTCACCGCAATCACGCCGCGATCGAACGGCGAGGCGTAGCGGATCAGTTGCGCGACATAGGTCAGCTGCACCGCGTCGGACGGGCGATAGGTGAGCGACGGCGCGACCGTGCGCCGCTTGAGCGTGACGAAGTCGCGGTAGCCGTCGCTGTCCTCCACCGCGACGACGATGCGCGCGGCGAGATTGTCGCTGAGGGGGCCGGTTGCGTCGAGTTCAAGCCGGCGGGTATCGAACGAGCCGTAACTGAGCCGCGCCGACGCTTGCGGGACAAAGCGCGGCGTCTTGGTCACCATGTTGACGCGACCGGCGGGGTCGATGTCGCCGAACACTGCGCCTGCCGGTCCCTTCAGCACCTCGATCCGCTCGATCGTAAAGGGATCGCGCGCGGGCGCGCTCCCGCGATTGGCGATGAAGCCGTCGACGTAATATTCCCCGCCGCCATCGGCAGTGCTGAGGAAGCCGCGGATCGCGAAATTCTCTGCGAACCCGCCGCGGTTGTTCTGCTGGCTGCTGCCGCTGACGAGCTCCAGCGCGTCGGCGAGGCGATAGGTACCGGCCGCGCGCAGCAGATCCTGCTCGATCGAGCGGCTCGACTGCGACATGCGCTTGGTCGCGCGATCGGACGAGAGCGTCGCGTCACGCGAGCGGCGCGTGCCGAGCACAACGATCTCCTCGCGGGCCGCCCCCTCCTCCTCGACCTGCGCCGCGGCGGGCGCGGCGATCGTGCTGAGTGCGGCGACGATCAGGAGCGGACGCGACGTGATCGCTGGCCGGGCCGAGCTGCGCAGGACGGAACCATGGCGAGCCAAAGCGCGCCGCGTTGTGCGAATACGTGTAACGATCAACTTTGCCCCAATTAGCTCTGATATGTTGTATCATCTGCTCTTGCGTTGTTGCGGCGCGCAGGTCAACAAGGGTCAGGCACGCCATTAACCGACGAACCGGCGGTGCGTGCCGTACGCCCCGCAACGCTCCCGCAATGGGCGGCGCGAACGAAGCCGAGAGAGACCCGATAGTGCCCACCGCCACGCTGCCGGCGATGCCCATGACCGCAACCGCTTCTACACCTACACCCCGGTCGTCCCCGGTCGCGGGCACGCGGTTGCGCAGCATCGACGCGCTGCGCGGGCTGGTCATGGTGCTGATGCTGCTCGACCACCTGCGCGAGACCTGGTTCCTGCACGTCCCCATGCCCGATCCGATCGACGCGCGCGTGGCGCTGCCCGCACTCTACCTCGCGCGGCTGGCGGCGAGCCTGTGTGCGCCGGTGTTCGTCATCCTGACGGGCATATCGGCGTTCCTGTTCGCGACCAAGCACACGCGGGCGGAGACGCGCGCCTTTCTGGTCAAGCGCGGGCTGGTGCTGATGGCGTTGGAGGTATTCTACCTCTCAGAACTCTACTGGGGCATCGCATCGCCGACGCTGTGGCTGCAGGTCATCTGGTGCATCGGCGTCTGCATGATCGTGCTCGCCGCGGCGATCGGTCTGCCGCGGCGGGTGCTGCTGGCGGCGGGGCTGGTGATCGTCTGCGGTCACAATCTGCTCGACGTGGTGCATCTGCGCAGCGGCAACGCGTTCTTCGTACCCTGGGCGCTGCTGCACCAGCGCGACGTGATCGCACTGCCGTTCGGGCTGGTCGCCAAGACGACCTATCCGGTGCTCGCCTGGATCGGCGTGATCCTGGTCGGCTGGGGGATCGGCCCGTGGTTCCTAGGCGAAGTGCCCGCACGCGTGCGCGTACAGCGGCTGGTGATCAGCGGGTGCGCAATGCTGGCGGCGTTCGTGCTGCTGCGGCTGCTCAACGGCTACGGCGATGCGCCGTGGTTCGTGGTGCCGGGTAGCGCGATGCGCACTGCGATGAGCTTCTTTGCGCTCACCAAATATCCCCCGTCGCTGCTCTTCCTTCTGCTGACGCTCGGCTGCGGCGCGCTGCTGCTCGCGATGTTCGAGCGGTTGAACGAAGCGAAGCTGACCGTCGCGCTGGCGGTGTTCGGCGGAGCACCGATGTTCTTCTACCTGTTCCACCTTACCGTGCTGCGGCTGCTCTACCATTCGGCGTTCGCCATCTGGGGCGCGACGCACGGCGCCACCTTCGGCGTGAGCGATTACGGCTGGGTGCTCGCCTGGTACGTCGCGCTGATCGTACCGCTGTACCTGCCGACCGCATGGTTCGCGCGCCTGAAGGCACGCCGGCGCGACATCGCCTGGCTCAAATACCTGTAGCCGGGGCGGCTCACGCCGCGAGCGCGTAGCGGCGGCAATGTTCGAGGTAGCCGGCCTCGTGGCTACCCGCGAGCGACACCACACTTTCCCACAACCAGGACGGCGCATCGATCTGCCCGCGGCGGTCGGCCTCCAGCACGCCCAGCCACTCCGTGCGCGCGCTTGCATCCAGCTGGCGACCGTGCGCCTTGCCGATCACGAAGGCGAGATAGCGCGCGGCCTTGATCGCCTCACCGTGGCTGAACTGGTCGACTTCCAGCTTAAGATCCTGTGGTGCCAGTTCGCGGATGAACAGCGATCGCCCCTGCATCCTGACCGGCAGCATCCGAGCACCCAGATGCGGCGACATCGCGCGCGCCGCGGCGGTCACGCGCTCGGCATGGTCGGCCGGCATCGCCGCGCGGTCGACGATTGGCGCGATCGGCTCGACCGCTTCCTTCAGGTCGATCAGCGCATAGTTGGAGCGGCGCCTGGTATGGTCGAGTGCGACGATCACCGCGTAGCGCAGCAGCCCGAGCGAGCTGCACCCCTTCATCCAATAGGCGGCATCGACGAAGCGGACGCGGCGACGCTTGTTCTTCGGGTCGAGCGACAGGATCAGGTCGCACACCGCGGACTCTGCGAACACGTGTTCGAGCGCGTCGCGCTCATCAGCCGCGAGCGCCCAGAACTTTTTGCCCAGCGGCAGCTTGGGGTCGACCGCCTCCAGCCGCTCCTTGGCCAGATGCTTCCACCGCCGCTTGACCGCCCTGCGCTTGACGCTGCGCACCACCTCGGGCTCGACGCCGGCGTCACCGCTAACCGGATCTGCGATCGCAGCGGCATAGCCCTCCACCCTCTCCTCGATCATCCGCGCGGTCGTGACACCCGGCAAATCGGATCCCCGCGCCGCAGTTGCGAGCGAGAGCCCAAGGCGGATTAGGTCGTGCGCGGGGTTGCCGATCACCGCCTGGTCGAGGTCGCGGATCTGGATCTCGACCCGCCCGCCGCCCGCCGCGAGCGGCCCCAGATTGCCAAGATGTGCGTCGCCGCAGATCCAGATCGCTGGCCCCTGCGGCACACGCGTCGCGACCGGTGACGCATCCAGCCATTCGTAGAACTTCGCCGTATTGCCGCGCACGTAAGCGTGGGCAGAGCGGGCCATCTTGCGGGTACGATTGTATTCGAGAACGATATGTCGATCGGAACGGCTCGGCATAGGCATCAATGTCACCTCTTGAGGTGCATCAACGCGCCGGCGCACGAATGATGTCAGACGATTGTCGATTTATATAAACCTGGCTGACCTTTACGGCCCACACCACAGCGAGGGCGGCGGGTGTGGCCCGTCGCCTCGCAGCGTTATGCGATTATAAAGTCGGTCACCGTGACCGGCGGGGCCGGCACCTCGAACACGTAATCGCCGCCTGCCTGATACCCGTCGACGCCATTGGCATCGACCACCAGGAAGGTCTGCCCAGCGTGATTGCCCTGGTCGACCGTGAAGAACACCGCATTGCCGCCCGTCAATTGCGCGCCGAGCGCGGTCTGCAGGTCGGCGTCGAAGGTCGCATCGTCGAGCCGCCCACCCGCGACCGTCTGGTAGCTGTCGTGCACCTGGCCCGCGATCCCGATCCGGTCGCTGGTGTAATCGAAGTCGAGCAGGCGGTCGTAATCGCGCCCGCTCGACTGGTTCGCCGCATCGTAGACGAACACGTCGGCGCCGGCACCGCCCCGAAGGGTGTCGCCACCCTCACCACCGAAGATACGGTCGTTGCCCGCCCCGCCGGTAATCGTGTCGCCAGCCTGTCCTCCGAAGATGCGCAGGCTGCCGTCTGTTTCGGCCGATGCGTCGATCGTCAATGCGGTGACGACCGGAATTGCGAAGATCGTCTTGGTCGCGCCGCTTGCGACGAAGTCGTTGCTGACCGTGATGTTGAAGACGTTACGGTCGCTCGCCGGCCCTGCGAGCAACGCGACGACCTCGACATCGAAGCGCGCGTCGAGCGTCAGCGTATAGTCGCCGTCCAATCCGACCTGGTCGTTGCTGCCCCCGCCCCCATGGGCGCTGTCGCCTGCACCGAAGCGGTCAGGGCCGAAGTAGAAGCCGTCGTTACCTGCACCGCCGGTTAACGTGTCGACACCTAGACCACCATACATCATCAGCGATCCCGCGGTTACTGCCGAACCGTCGACGGTCAGGTTGTTGCTCGCCGCCAGATTGCTGCCGAACACGGTGAACGTGCCGCTCGCACCCGTCACGCCGGCGTTCAGCACCACGTCGTAGCTGCCACCCGGCAACGCCGCGAGCAGTTCGACATCGGTGAGCGTCGTCGCGTTCAGCACTAGCCGGTTCGCGCCGGTATAATCGCCCTGGATGCCGACCTGGTCCATCCCCGATCCGCCCTCAACCCGGTCGGCCGCGGTCAATGCGGCGCCGAAGAAGAAGGCATCCTCGCCTGCACCGCCAGCCACGCGGTCGACGCCGCCTGCTGACAGGTCGAAGTAATCGGCCTGCTGCGTGCCGCCATAATTGTCGTTGCCGCTCGTCCCCTGGATATGCCCCAGTGCATCGGGTGCCGGCACCGCGACGCCGGTGATCGTGATCGTCGCGGTTGCCGACGATCCACCCGGCAGCGTGTAGCTGAACGTGTCGGTCGCGGTCTGCCCGGCGCCGAGTGTCGCATAGGCACCGTCGGGGTTGTACGCGAACCCGCCCCCGGTGGTCAGCGTGAGGAGCGCGCCCGAGGCGAGCCGGATCGTGTCCCCCGCCGACGCTGCCGCGCCGTTGATCGCACTCACCGTCAGCGACGGATCGCCACCGGTGTCGTTGGCAAGAACAGTCGCGTGTAGCACGTTGTTCGCCGTCACCGTGAAATTGTCCGTGATCGCGGTGGCCGCGCCACCGGTCCGTGCCATCCCGATCAGCGCGACCGGCTGGTCGTGGTCGGTCGCTGAAAGACCATCGCTGTAGCCGGCATTGTAGTGGACCACGTCGATGCTCGACCCACCCGCCAGCCGCTGCGACACAATGACATTGTCGAACGACTGGTAATAACCGTCGAAATAATAGGTGTAGCGTTCCTCGACCGGCAGCGTGTTGATGAGGTTGACCAACGCGCCGGTGCCGTCGACCGGCGCCAGCCCGTTCAGCGCGGCTTCGTAGGGGAAGCCGTTGAAGTCGCCGTTGACCATGAACAAGTGATTGGGATCGTTCGCGAGCACGCCGTCGATGTACGACTTTACCGCCAGCGCCTGCGCAGTGCGCGCGCCGTCGCCCGCCTGAACGGGCGGCTGGGTCGAGCCGTAGAGCGGACCCGAGCCGCCGCGCGAGGTCGAGTGCATGTCGATCGCGGTGAAGACCTGACCGTTGAACTGGAAGTCGGCGACCAGCGGGCGGCGCGTGCCGGCGTAGATCGCATCGCCCAACGCGCGGGCCGATCCCTCGACGTAAGTGACGCGGCCTGGGATGTAGAGAAAGCCGGGGCGGATATAGCCGCCCGGCTCACCGCCGGTGTTCTCGGTCGGGGTGACCTCGACATAGGCGTAGGTGGGCCCGCCTGCCGCCTCGATCGCTGCGATCAGCTTCGCCGCGGTGGCATAGCCCGACAGGTTGGTGCCGGTGCCGATACCATCGGCGTCCTGGATCTCCTGCAACCCGATGACGTCGGGATTGCGTAGCGCGTTGACGATCTCGGCCGCGTGACGCGCGAAGGCTAGGTCAACCTTGTCTTGCGTGTTGCGATCCTCGACCGTTGAGTCGGCCACCGGTGCCAGGTTCTCGACGTTGAAGCTGGCATAGCTCAGGCTTGACGTGGCGCCTGTCAGCGACGTTGCCTCGCGTGCCGGATGCTCGCGGTCAACCGCGACCGTAACCGCGTCGGTCGGGTTGACCTGATACGAGCCCGACGAGGTCGACGTGCTGGAGAAATAGGTCAGCACGCCCGTCACGTTGTTGAGCGTGTCGCCCTGCGTGTGCGTACCCCCGCGGAAGATCTGGAGCGTCTCGGGGTTATTGTCGCCGGCCGAGATGGTCATGCCCGAGCGGTTGTTGAGCCCGGTCGCGCCGACTCCGTCGGAGGCGACAACGTAGGTGATCCCGACGCTGGTCGTGTCGGCGACGACGCGCGGCGTCTGGATCGTGACCAGCATCCCTTCGAGCGATTCGTAGAAGTCGATCCCGTCGCTCGTCGGGTCGTAGCTCGTCAACCCGTCGTCGTCGATCACCTGCGTCGGTGCGGCGCGGCCGCTGCCGTCGGTCGCGATCACCACCGCCGCGGGCAGCGCCACCGATGGCGTGGTCACGATGATGTCGGTCGGGTTGGCGAGCCGCGTCAGCGTCAGCGCGCCGTTATGGCCGCGGCTCTCCTCCACCGTGCCGGACAGGGTGATCGCATTGCCGACCGTCACGTTCGGCGCGGCGTTGGTGAAGACGAAGATGCCGTCGGACGTGCCATCGATCCTGTCGCCGACCGCGTCCTGCAGGTAGAAGCCGTTGGTGGCGAGCGCGGTGACCACGCCCGATGTCTGCACCACCTGCCCCGCGAAGGCCGAGGTATGGCCGAGCCCCTGGATATCGTAGATCGCGACCGGACCATCATCGTCGTTGACGATCGTCGCGGTGGCGCGCGGCTGCGGCACCTCGAACCCGATCGGATTCGACAGGATCAGCTGGAAACGCTCGTCCGCCTCGCGCACCGTGTCGCCGATGATCGCGACCTGGATCGTCTTGCTGACCTCACCCACCGCGAAGTTCAGCGTGCCGCTGGCCGCGCCGTAATCGCGCCCCGCGACCGCGCTGCCGTCAACGGTTGTGTAGGCGACGCTCGCCTCGGCGGTGCCATTCGAGCGCGTGACGGTGAAGGTCGCGAACCGCTCGCCGCCATTGCCCTCGACGACGCTGACGTCCGCGATCGACGCGGTCGGGGTCGAGCTCAGCTTCGCGTCGACGACGAGATTGTCGATGCCGACCTCGTCGCGGCTGCCGCTGCCCGCCGACGAGGCGTGGATCCAGCGCAGGTAGAGAAAGCCGCCATCGGCGACGGTGCCGGTGATCGTCACTGCCTCGGCTTGCGTCGAAAAGGCGCTCGGTACCGCGATGGTGGTGCCGTTGGCGGCGCGCGGTGCGGTCTGCGGGGTGGTGAACGCCGCGGCGTCGACGCGGGTGTAGTTCACTCCGTCGGTCGAATAAGCGAGCTGCATGCTGCTCGCCCGGTCGGCGCTGTTGCGATACGCCCAGTCGAACGCGACGTCGAAGCTGGTCGCGGTCGCACCGCTGGTGTTCTCGATGCGGGCCTCGATATAGCCGCCGGCGTCCATTTCGGCACCGGTCGCCTGGAACACCAATGCACCATTGGCGGCGGGGGAATAGATACCCGCGGTGGCGGGATCGGCGCTGCCGACGATGGTCCCGCGCGCGAAGTCGCCCGTCGTCAGCGTCGCACCGTAGGCGGGGTTGGTGTTGTCGCTCAACCCGACGACGCGCCAGATGTCGGAATCGAGTTGGCCGGTGCCCGGCGTCGGCGCGAAGCCGGCCGCGGTGAAGCCTCCGAAATCGGTCGCGACGATACGCGCGCTGGCGGGCACCGCATCGTCGTTGACGATCGTGCCGATCGCGCTTCCGCGCGCGATCGTTGCATTGGTGGCGTTCGACAGCGTGACCGACAGCGTTTCGTTGCGCTCGAACACGGTATCGCCATTGACCGCGACGGTGACGATCGTGCTGGTCTGCCCGGCCGCGATTGTCGCGGACGCGTTCGACAGCGCGCCGTAATCGGTCGCCGCGCTGGCGCTGCCGTCGGCGGTGCTGACCTGGAACGCGATGCCGTCTGCCCCGGCGGGCTCGCTAGCGGTAACGGTGAAGCGCAGCAGCGTGACGCCGTCATTGCCCTCAATCACGCTCGCATCCGAGATCGACAGCGCGGGGAAATCGTCGTTGACGATCGTGCCGGTCGCGACCGCGCCGGTCACCACCTGCCCTGCGCCCGCGCCCAACAGCGTGACCGTGAAGGTTTCGTCGCGCTCGATAGCGCTGTCGTTCGCGATGCCGACGTTGATCGTCGCGGTGGCAGCACCAGCCGCGAAGCTGACGGTGCCGCTCGGCAGCGTGCCGCCAGCGAAATCATCGGCGCTCGCGGTGTCGCCGCTCGCCAGCGACACGTCATATTGCAGCGTCGCCGCGCTGCTCAGGTCGCCGCTGCGCGTCACCACCAGCGGGATCGTGCCGCTGCCCTCCGCCGCGCGGCCGGCCGCGATCGCGAAGGTGGAATCGTCGTTCAGGATCGTCGCGGTGGCGCTCGCCTGCGTGCCCAGCGTGCCGGCGCCGGGCGTGCCAAGCGAAACGGTGAAGGTCTCGTCCGCTTCAAGCGTCGAATCGCCCTGGACCTGCACCTCGATCGTCTTGGTCGCCGCGTCGCCGTCGGCGAAGGTGACGGTGCCGCTCAGCGGTTCGCCGGCAGCGAAGTCGGACACGTCGGCCGGGTTCGTGCCGGTGAAGCCGACCGTATAGGGGATGCTGACCGCGCCCGTCGTGCCGTCGGTGCGGCTGACCGTGAAGCTCACCACGGTGACGCCGCTATTGCCCTCGCGCACCGACGAGGTCGCGGGCGCGATGTCGAAGCTGCCGACCGCGGCCGGCTCGTCATTGTCGAGGATCGTGACCGTCGCGGTGCCGCGCGCGATCGTGGGCGCGCCGTCGCCGGCGGTCAGCGTGACCGTGAAGGTCTCGTCCGCTTCCTGGAGATTGTCGTTGGTGATCGGCACGTCGAAGCTGACGCTGTTGACGCCTTCGCCAAAGGTCGCGGTGCCGCTGGCCGCAGTATAATCGGCGCCCGCGGTCGCGGTGCCATCGGCGGTTGCGTAACCGACCGTGATCGCGCCGGTGCCGTTCGTGCGCGTCAGCGTGATCGTCGCGACGCCCGCGCCTTCGTTCACCGACACGTCGGCGACCGAAACGCTGCCGGCGGGATCGCTCGCCAGGATCAGCCCCTGCGCGCTCGCCTGCGCACCCAGCGTGCCCGCACTCGGCGCGCCGAGTGTCACGGTGAAGCTCTCATCACCCTCTGGCGTGGCATCGTCGGTCGTCGCGATCGCGATCGTCTTCGATGTCTCGCCTGCGGCGAAGGTGACGCTGCCCGACGGAAAGCTGCCACCGAAATCGGTCGCATCGGCGCTGGTGCCGGTGGCGCCCGCACCGACCGTGTAGCCGATCGTCACCGGTCCGCCGTCGCCACCCGTGCGGGTGATCGTGAAGCTGGTGGTGCCGCCCTCGGCAGCGTCGCTCAAGCCTGCAATCGTGAACGTGCCGCCCAGGTCGTCGTTGGTGATCGTGCCCGTCGCACTTCCCGCGCTGCTGCTGACGACATAGCCGGTGCCGGGGTTGCTGAGCGACAGCGCGAACGTCTCGTCGCCCTCGATCACGCGGTCGCCCGCGACGGTGATCGTGACGGTCGCGGTATCGCTGCCCGCGGCAAAGGTCGCGGTGCCGCTGGTCGGCCCGGTAAAGTCGGACGCGTCGGTCATGTTGCCGCTGGTCGCCAGCGCATAGGCGACCGTGGTCGACGCGGCGGTGCTGCCCGTGCGCGTCAGCGTGTAGGTGAACGCGGTGTCGGTGCCGCTGCCCTCGGCCTGCGTGATGCTGGGGGTCGCGAACGAGATCGTCTCGGTGGCCGGCTGTGGCGTGCCCGCGAGTGTCGCGGTGATCGAGAAATCATCGATCGCGAGCCCGTCGTCATTGCCGATGACGTTGGTGTCGGCCCAGCGGATGAAGATGCTGCCGCCCGCCGGAATCTCGACCGCGAGATTGGCGCTGATCGCCTGCCGGTTGGCCGCGGCATTGCCGTCGAGCGCACCCGCGGTGGACGGCAATGCCGACGGCGACACGAAGTCGAGATCGTTGAAGTCGGTGAAGCCCGTGCCGCCGATCGTCGTCGCGGTCGTGCTGTAGCTGAAGTCGAGCCGGTCCGGGCCGTTGGCGGCCGTTCGCCCGCCGGCACGCCACTGCTCGCCCGTGAACGCGATTGCGAGCGAGGTGATGGTGGAGCCGGTGTCGTTGGTGAACAGCGTGCCGTAGTAGATCGTCGCCACGCCACCGCTCGCCAGGCTGCCGATCGCGCGATCAGTGCTGACCGCGGTGCCGAAGCTGTAGGTGTCGCCGGTGTTAACGGAGCCGTTGCCCGCGGAATAGCTCGTGTTCGCGCTCGTCCCGCTCGCTTCCAGGAACACGAACCTGGTCGAGCCGAGCGGGGTGCCGCCATCCACGGTACCAGTGCCGGCGGTCGTTCCCGACGACGCCAGGCTGTCGAAATTCTCGCTGTATGTCAGCGTGCCGGCGGTGAAGGTGAAGCCGTTCGCGATCTCGCCGGGTGCGGCCGCCTGTGTCGCTTGGTCGGGCGCGGCTGCGCTCGCGACGCGTGCGGTGCCGGCGGGCTGGCTCGTCGCCGGATCGACGTAATTGAACGCGTAGGGGTCGTTCGTCCATCCCAGCTCGGTCGCGGGCTCACCCGCTGCGTAGGTCCCGTTGAAGCGCTTCGCCGCCATGTCGACTACCCCTGTTCGGGGTGCCGCGCCGCGCGCCGCCAAGCCCCTGACCCGATGCGGTTATCGCCGCCCCGTGACAGGACCGTGACGGAATTTTAATAAACCGGAAAGGACCTTTTCGTGCAGCCCCTCACTCGCGCAACGCGTCCTCTCGCAACCGGGTAAACGGGGTCAGGATGTAGGCCATGACCGAGCGCTTGTCGCCGATCAGGTTGACGTCGGCGGTCATGCCCGGGCCGATCACCAGCCGCTCGCCGTTCGGCCCGCGGAAGTTCTGCGCGTCGGCGCGGACGCGGACGGTGTAATGACTCTCGCCGGTCCGTTCCTCCACGGTCGCATCGGGCGAGATCGTGACCACGCGGCCGTCCATCCCGCCGTAGATACCGCTTTCATACGCGGTCACGTTGACGCGGGCGTGCTGACCGATGCGAACCGAGGCGATGTCCTTCGGGCTGACCATCGCCTCGACGGTCAGCGCATCGGCGGACGGGACCACCTCGACGATCGGCTGGCCCGCGGCGATGCTCGCGCCCACCGTAGACACGAGCACGCGGTTGACGCGGCCGTCGACCGGCGCGGCGACCGTCGCGCGGCCGAGCTTGGCGGCAAGTGCGGGCACCGCCTGGCGACGCGCGGCGAGTTCGGCCTGCGCAGTGGCGAGATCGGTGCCCGCCTGCGCGCGCCATGCGCCGCGTACCTGCGCCAGACTCGCGCGCGCCTCGGCGACGCCGCCCTGCGCGCGCGCGATCGCGGCCGATGCCTGCGCCGCATCGGTGGTTGCGACCGCGGCCGCATTCTCGAGCTGGATCAGCGTCACCTGCGGCTCGATCCCGCGCTCCACCAGCGGGCGGATGAGCTCGAGCTGACGCCGCGCGGTATCGCGTGCCGAAACGCGCGACTGGTATGCCGCCTGCGCCTCCGCCACCGCGCGATTGGCCTGCGCCTCGCGTGCGGCCGCGGCCGAGCTCAAGCTGGCGAGATCGCTGATCCGCGCGGCATGAAGCGAGCGCTCGATACCGATCTGCTCGGCGAGTTCGGGGTTGGTCGCGGACGGGTAGCTCGGCTCGCGTCCCGCGATCTCGGCCTGGAGCCGCGCGATCTTGGCCTCCAGCGCGCCGACGGTCGCCTGCGAGCTGCCGAGGTCGGCGCCTGCCTGCGTGCGATCGAGCCTGACAAGCGGCTGCCCCTGGCGCACCAGGTCGCCCGCGCGCACCAGGATCTGTGACACGATGCCGCCTTCCAGGTTGCTCAGCACCTGCAACCGGCTCGACGGCACGACACGGCCGGGCGCATGCACGGTGCGGTCGAGCTGCACCACGCTTGCCCAGATAATGAAGATCGCGACGAAGCCGAGGATCAGCCACAACAGCAGGTTGGACAGCGCCTTGGGCTTGATCCGGTCGGCCAGGTCTTCGAGATGGGTGTCGGTCATCGGTCCGGTCTCAGGCCGCTGCGCGCGGCCGCTGGAGTTCCTGCAGCACCGCATCACGCGGGCCGTCCTGCACGACGCGGCCGTTCTCGATCACCACGATCCGGTCGACCAGCTTCACCAGCGCGGGTCGGTGGGTGATGAGCACGAAGGTGCGCCCCTTCAATTCGGCCTCGAGCCGCGCGATCAGCTGCGCTTCGCTGCCCTGGTCCATCGAGCTGGTGGGTTCGTCGAAGATCAGGATCTGCGGTTTCCCCGCCAACGCGCGCGCAAGGCTGATCGCCTGGCGCTGCCCGCCCGACAGCCCCTCGCCGCGATCGGCAAGCTGGAGGTCGTAGCCGTTGGCGATCCGCCCCATGAAGCCGTGCGTGCCCGACAGATCGGCGACGCGCAGCATCTCCTCATCATCGACCGCCTCACGGTCGAGCACGATGTTCTCGCGCACGCTGCCCGACAGCAGCACCGGCTCCTGTAGCGCAGTGCCGATCAGCGCGCGCATCGCGTGTGGGTCGAACTGGCGCACGTCGGTGCCGTCGATCATCACCAGCCCTTCCTGCGGCGGGTAGAGCCCCAGGATCATCCGTGCGATCGTCGACTTGCCCGATCCTACTTTGCCCAACAGCGCGACACGCTGCCCGGCGGGAATGACGAGGTTGAGCCCGTCGAGCGTCTTCTCCGCCGCACCGGGATAGCGGAACTCTACGCCTTTCAGCTCGATCCGGCCCTCGAACTTCGCGGGCCGCAGCGCGCCGGCGCCCGGCTCCTCCGACCCCGTCTCCATCATGCCGTTGATCTGCTTGTAGGCGGTGCGCGTCGCCGACAATCGCGACAGCAGCGCGGCGATGGTGGCGAGCGGCTGCACCGCGCGCCCCGACAGGATCGAGCAGGCGACCAGCGCCCCCGTGGTCAGCTTGTGGTCCGCGATCAGGAACACGCCCGCCACCACGGTACCGGCGTAGGACAAGGTATTTGCCGAGGCCGCGACCGTGGTCGCGATCGTTGACACCAGCCGCTGCCGCGTCGAGCTTGCGCCGTGCGCGACATTGGCGCGGCTCCAGCGGCGACCGAGCAGGCGCCCGGCGCCGCTGGTCTTGACCATCTCGAGCGCGCCGACGGTTTCAACGAGCACGCTTTGCTTCGATAGCCCCTCGCTCATCGACTTGGCCGACAGGCGGTCGAGCGCGGGGCGCGTCAGCCAGCCCGCGCCGATCACGATCGGGATCGTCGCCAGCGGCACCCACACCACCAGTCCACCCAGAATCGCGATGAAGACCAGTGTCACGACAATGAACGGCACGTCGACCAGCGCGGTCATCGTGGCGGAGGCAAAGAAGTCGCGTAGCGTTTCCAGCTCGCGCATCATGCCGGTCAGGGCACCGGTGGAGCCTTTCTTCTGGTCGAGCCGGATCGCCACCAATCGCTTGAACACGCGCCCGCCGACGTCATGGTCGATGTCGGCGCCCGCCAGATCGGTGAAATAGGCGCGCAGGATACGCAGCAGGAAATCGAACACGACGACGACGACGAGCCCGATCGACAGTGCGACCAGCGAGGTGAAGGCGTTGTTGGGGACGACGCGGTCGTACACCGTCATCGTGAACAACGAGGTGATCAGCCCGAAGATGTTGATCATCGCCGCAGCGAGCGCGACCTTCAGATAGGTCGACTTGTTGCGCAGCATCGGCTCCATCAGCCACGGCGCGAAGCGCGGACGCGGATGATCGACCAGATCGTGATGGCGGTCGTGTGCAACGGTGTTCATCGGGGTTCCAGGGTTGCGGCATCGATCCCGAGCGCGGGCAGCAGCCGCCCGGTGCGGGCGAGCAGCGCGTAGCGCGCGCTGTCGAGTTCGATTACGGTCTGAAGATAGCGCGCGGCGACGCTGAAGTAATTGCTCTCCGCGCCGAGCAGGTCGAACAGCGTCCCGCGCGACACGCGGAACCGCTCGGCAAGCACGTCGCGCGACTGGCGACCGGCAAGGTAATTGGCGCGGATCGCCGCCTCCGCATCCTCCAGCGCGGCGACGTCGGACAGCGCGATCTCGGCATCGCGCAGCGCCTCGATCCTAGTCCGGCGCAGTCGCGCGTCGGCACCGTCAGCGCGCGCCACCGCCTGGCGCATCCGCTGCGACGCACCGCCGCCCAACCGCAGCGAGAGCGTCAGATTGCCGCGGATGTCGTAATCGCGATCCGTCTCGATGATGCCGTAACGACCGGCGTCGACCCCGAGCGTGACCTGCGGCAACAGGTCGGAGTTCGCCGCCTTGGCATCGTAGCGCGCGGCCTGCGCACTCGACCGCGCGGCGCGCACCGCGGGCAGTTGGTCGGCATCGTTGCCGAGCGTGCCGCGCGTGACCGCCGCCAGCGCGGGCGCCGGTGCGCGGCCGAGGTCGGCGGGCGGCGCGCTGCCGATCACCGCGGCATATTGCGCCTCCGCACTCACCAACTGGCGGCGAAAATCGGCGACCTGCGCGTCGGCGGAGGCGATGTAGCCGTCGACTTGCACGACATCGGCGGGGGCGGCCGCACCCTGGCGGACCCGGTCCTGCAAGGCGGTGCGCAGGTCGCGTTGGCTGCCCGAGAAGGCGCTAGCCAGCCGCACCAACGCGCGCAGACCGTAGACCTGGTACCACGCCGACACCGCGACCAGCGCGACGCGCGTGCCGCTGTCCTCCACCCCGGCGCGCGCCGCCTCAAGCCGCGCGTCACCGGCGCGGATGCGGTTACGGCTGGCGCCGAAATCAACCAGCGGCTGCTGGACGCGCAGCAGTCCATCGGTGCGCCGGCGTGGACGCGAGCGTTCGAGGACGTTGCCCGGGTCGTTCGAGAACGCGCGGCTGAGCACGCGAAAGGTCGACACCGATGCGTCGAGCGTCGGCAGCGAGCGCGCAACCGCCTCGTCGCGGACAGCGTCGGCTTCGGCGACCTGCGCGGTTGCCTCGTCGAGCGCGGGGTTGCGGCGCACCGCGTCGGCGATCGCGGCGTGAAAGGCGTCGGGATCGGTCGAGGCGCGCGCAAGGCGCAGCACCGGATCGGTTGCGGGATCGATCCGCAGCGGATCGGTCGCGGGCAGCGGCAGCCCGCCCTCGACACTGCGTCGTGGCAGCGACTGGCGCGGGGCGGGACGCAGGTCGATCGTGCGCGTCGGCTGAGGCAACTGGTATGCGGGCAGCGTCGTGGTCGGGACAATGGGCGTGGTCGCGGCGGGCAGTGAGGAACTGGCCGGCACCGGCACGGGCAGCGGCGGAATGGACGGTGCCGGTGCCGGAGAGATCGGACGCGGCGTCGCGCCCTGCTGCGGATTGACCACCAGCGAACCCGATGGCGCAGGCGTGACCTGCGCGGCCATCGCCGGCGTCATGCTCGCGGTCAGCCCGCCCAGCAGCGCGATATGCGGTACGCGCCTCCTCCGACGCCCACCGGTTCGTGTCACCGTCATTCGCCCCCCAGTCGGTGCGGCGTTGCCCAATGTTGCTTGTCCACGCAAGAGCCTGATTGTTGGGAGGAAAACAAGTCCCGCAACGCGCAGGGCCGGCGCGGAAGTGTTTCCGTGCCGGCCCTGCTTGTGGTTTGGTGCGGTGATCAGGAGGTCGTGAAGCTGCCGTCGCCGGTCTGGCGGGTGCCGACCTCGGCCTG
The DNA here is from genome assembly GCF_913778135.1 of uncultured Sphingomonas sp. GTDB lineage: Bacteria > Pseudomonadota > Alphaproteobacteria > Sphingomonadales > Sphingomonadaceae > Sphingomonas. The sequence continues at coordinate 30,733 of NZ_CAJYVU010000131.1, forward strand.
GCCAGCTGCGATCTTCTCGACCGCGGGGCGGACCCAAGGCTTGCGGGCGGGTGCGGCAGTGATGGTCTTGGTCATGTGTATTTCCCTTCTGTTTGTTCGGGTCAGGCGATGATCGTCTGATGGTGGTCGAGCGGTGCTGCTGCCTCGAGCGGCGTGACGACGCCGGTGTTGCCGCCTCCGAATGCTTCGATCGAAACCGGCGCACCCGGGTCGGTGCGGATCACGAGGTCGGAGCCTGCCTGGTAGCCGTCGACACCATCGGTGTTGATGACCAGGAACGTCTGCCCTGCGTAATCACCCGAGCTCGCGGTGAAGAACACGCCGTTCGTGCCCGTCAGCGTCGTACCAATTGCCTGTGACAGATCGGCGTCGAAGCTGTTCTGCGACAGCTGGCCGCCGCTCTGGTCGGTGAAGCTGGCGTAGGTCTGGCCGTTCACCTGGATCGTGTCGCTCGCGCGATCGAAGTCGAGGATCGTGTCGAACCCGGTGCTCGCCGAGTCAGCGGCACCATTGAACACGAACGTGTCGTTGCCGGCACCACCCGTCATCGTGTCGTGGCCGAGACCGCCGAAGATGATGTCGTTGCCGGCACCCCCGGTCAACGTGTCGTTGCCCGAGCCCGACAGGATGCGCAGGTTGCCGTTCGTCTCCGCACTGCCATCGATCGTGAGATCGGCGAGTACCGGCCCCACCTGATCCTGGAAGCTCGTCACCGCGGTGATCGTCTTGGTCTCGCCGGCTGCCACCCAGCTGTCGTCGACCGTGATCGCGCCGTAGCTGTTGATCGTGCCGTTAGGCCCGCGCAGGAGCGCCACCACCTCGACGTCGACGCGCGCGTCGAGCGTCAGGTTGCTCGAGAAGCCGTCGAAGCCGATCTGGTCGACACCGCCGCCACCGACCACCGTGTCGCTCGCCCCGAACCGGTCGGGTCCGAAGAAGAACGCGTCGCTGTTCGCGCCACCCGTCAGCGTGTCGATACCCTGCCCGCCGAAGAACAGGAACGAGCCATCGGTTTCAGCCGACCCGTTGAAGGTCAGGCTGTCGCCGCTGTCCAGGCCGCCACCGAACACGGTGAACACCTGCCCTGCGACCACTGCGCCGTCGTCGGTGGTGATGTCGTAATTGCCACCCTCCAGCACCGCCAGCACCTCGACGTTGGTGAGCGTGCCGGCTTCCAGCACCAGCGCGTTCGCGCCGGTGTAGTTGCCCTGCAGCGCGACCTGGTCGTTGTTGCCAGCACCCGCGTCGATCCGGTCCGCACCCGTCAACGCCGCGCCGGCGTAGATCGCGTCGTTGCCCGCACCCGTCGCGAGCGTCACCGCTCCCGTCTTCGCCGACAGGTCGAACGTGTCGGCACCGGCATTGCCCAGCGTCAGCACCACGCCGTCGGCGAAGCGATAATGCTCGACGTTGGTGAAGGTGCTCGTCTCGCCGCCCGCATTGCGCGCGATCGTGACCGACCCGGCTCCCTGCGTCACCGTATAGTCGTTGTAGTTACCACGCAGCACGCCGGTGTCGTCACCCGCACCGCCGTCGACGGTGTTGGTGCCCGCACCGACCGCCAGCACGTTGCTGCCGGCAGTACCGGTCAGCGTGCGCCCGCCTGCGTTCAGCACCAGCGTGGTGCCGTCGACGAAGCGGTAGTTTTCGACATTCGAGAAGGTTGTCTGCTCGCTGCCGTCGGTGCTGGTGAAGCGCGCGGTCGTCGCGGTGAGCGTCTCGATCAGATACTGGTCGCTGGTCAGCTCCAGCACGCCGGTGTCATTACCCGCACCGCCGTCGACGGTGTTGGTGCCGGTGCCGCCCGCGAGCAGGTCGTCTCCCGATCCGCCGTTCAGCACGTCGTCGCCCGCGCCACCGAAGAGCAGGTCGTTGCCTGACCCGCCGTTCAGCGTATCGTCGCCGTCGTTGCCGTTCAGCGTGTCGTCACCCGACCCACCGTTCAGCACGTCGTCGCCCGCCCCACCCGACAGCTGGTCGTTGCCGCCACCGCCGTTGATCGTGTCGTCGCCCGTACCGCCATTGATGAGGTCGCCGAACGAAGTGCCGGTGATGATGTCGTCACCGTCGGTCGCCTGCGCCTGCGCGCCGGTCTCCTCCGATCCGTTGATCGTGTAGGTCACGTTCTGCGTTGTCGAGGCACCGAGCTGGTCGGTCACCGTCACGGTGAAGGTCGCTGTGATGCTCTGACCGGCATCGAGGTAATCGGGCGATGGCAGATTGAACGTATATTCGCCCGTCTCGCTGTTCACCGTGAAGGCCGCGGCGACCGCCGCCTGCTGGTCCGCGGTCAGCGTCCGCCCGCTCGCCGTCACGCTCGACGCGGTGCGCGCGAACGTGTCGGTGTCGCCGACGTCGTCCGTCACCGCGACCCGGCCGGTCAGCGCAATCGCGCTGTCGGTTTCGGTGACGGTCTGCGTGTAAGGTCCCGCCTCTGCCGACGGTATCGCCGGATTGGTCAGCGACACCTGCAGCGTGTAGATCGAGCCGGCAGGTGCCGGATTGCCGACTCCTCCGAAAGCAACTGCCACAGGGAAGCTATATCGATCGATCGCGACGGTATAGGTGCCGGCGGCCAGCGTTGCCGTCAGGAAGCTGTTTACGCTGTTTTCGTCCGCGCCGTTGCCAAGGCTGCTGTCGTCATTCCCGTCAACCTGGTTCCCCGCGGCGTCGTAGATTGCCACCGTGGTGTCAAAGTCTGCACCATCGACGTCGAGCGTCACCGTGCCGCCACCTGCACCGACCGTGAAGGTGTAATAGTCGATCACGCCTTCGCTGGTCGTGCCCTGGATCGAGACGTGCGGCACCGTGGTCGCGTTGCCGACATCCGGGTTGGCGGCATAGCCGAACAGGCCGTCGAGGCTGGTCGCGGTCGCGAAGCTGCCGTTGGCGGACGTCGTGTCGACCAGCACCGCCGGACCCGGCTGCACCACCACCGGCGCGTCGTTGACGCCGTTGATCGTCACCGTGACCTGCTGCTCGGTACCATCGGCGGTCAGCGCGGTGAACGTGTCGGTGCGCGTGTCGCCCTGACCGATCTCCTGGATGCTGCGCTGATTGTTGTCGGCGGTGTAGGTGTAGGTCCCGTCAGTGTTCAGCACGAACGTGCCGTACTGGCCGGTCGCGGTCTGCGCCTGGTAGCTCGACTGGTTCGTGTCGGCGTCGGTTACGGTCAGCGTGCCGGTCGCGACCAGGTTGGTCGTGCCCGTCGCCACCGCATCCTCGGTCACGAATGCCTCGGTGTTGCCGCCCGTCACGGGCGCGTCGTTGACACCGTTCAGCGTGATCGTGAACGTGCCCGTGCCGGTCGCATTGTCTGTGCCCGAGCCGTCGGTCGCCGAGATCGTGTAGGTGAGCACCAGCGTGCCGGTCAGCGCGTTCACCGCCGCGTCGTTGGGCGTGAAGGTGTACGAACCGTCGGTGTTGACGACCAGATCGCCGTAGGCGTCGTTCCGCGTATTTTCCTCCGCCGAGCCAGCGCGCGCGAAGGTGAAGCTCTGGTCGCTGAAATCGGCGTCGGACACCGTGCCGACCGGCTGGACCTGCGACGTGCCCTCGACCTGTGCCAGCGGCAGGAAGGTGAAGGCGCTGTTGGTGTTGCTGATCTGACCGCTGAACGCGGTGAATGTGTCGATCTCGCTCGTGTCGTTATAGGTCACGAGGTCGCCGCCCGTCAGCACCGGCGTGTCGTTGGTGCCGTTGATCGTCACCGTAACGATGTTCGAGCCGGTGTTGTCGGCCGATCTGACCTCGAACTCCTCGGTGTACGTCTCGCCCGCGCCGAAGAATTGCACGGCCTCGTTGTCGACGGTGTAGGTCCAGTTGCCCGCAGCATCGATCGTGAAGCGGCCGAATTCACCGTCGGTCTCGGTCTGCGGCTGGATCGTCGCCTCGTTGGTGTCAACGTCCGACACGGTCACGGTGCCACTGGTCGTCAGCGTCGCCGGGGCGTTGTCGGTTGCCGGCGTGACGTTCACGTCTTCGGTGACGCTGCCGCTCAGCTGCCCGCCGATCGTCGCATTGTCGTTCGCGCCGGTCACGTTGATCGTGAAGTCGGCCTGCGACGTCGAGCCCGCATTGTCGCTCACCTGAACCGTGTAGGTGAGCGTCCGCTGCTCCCCCTCGGGCAAAGCGTTGATCGCGGCGCTGTTGGGGGTGAAGGTGTAGGTGCCGTCGCTCGCCAGCGCGAACGTGCCGTAGGTCGCATCGGGGGTCCCGACGACCGTGTAGCTGTAGGTGTCGCTGTTATCCACGTCGGTCAGCTGACCGACGCCGTTCGCGCCACTCGTGTGATCGTTGTCGATCCGCCCGCTGATGGCCGTGAACGTGTCGGTCGCAGCCGTGTCGGTAATCGCTCCGATCTGTCCACCCGTCAGCGTCACATTGTCGTTGGTGCCCGTGATCGTCACCGTCACCACCTGACTCGCCGTGCCGTCGCTCGACACCGCGGTGAAGCTGTCGGTGATCGTCTTGCCCGCGCTCAGCTGCTGGATCGCGGTCTGGCTGTTGTCCGCGCTGTAGCTCCAGTTGCCATTCGCATCGAGCGAGAAGCTGCCGTAGCCGTTCGTGCCCGCGGTGCCCGTCTGCATACGGAACACCGCCTCGCCGGTGTCGGCGTCGGTGACGGACAGCTGCCCCGTCGTTGTCAGCGTCGCGGCCGCATCCTCGGTCACGCCACCGGTCGCGGTGCCCGTGATCGTCGCCGCCTCGTTCGCGCCCGTCACCGTGAAGGTGAGCGTGGCGGGCGCGGAGTCACCCACGTCGCCGTCATCGGCACGGTAGGTGAACACGTCCTGTGCGGTTGCCCCGCCGTTCAGCGCGGTCGTGGCAGCCGTGTTCGCGACATAGCTATAGCTACCGTCGGCATTGAGCGTCAGCGTGCCGTAGATGCCGGTCACCGCCTGGCCAACCGCGCCAACAGTGTCGCCGAACGACACCGCCGCGACAACCTTCTGGTCCGCTCCGCCCTGGTCAAGGTTGACGTCGTTTGCCAACACGCCGGTCGCAGCCGTCGCGGTCAACGTCGCCGGGGTGGAACCCGCCGTGGTGGTTGAGGTCGCAGTGACCACCGCCACGTCGTCGCGGCTCGCAACCAGCGCATTGCCGTCCTGCACGGTGACCGTGAACACGTCGTCGCCGTTGACGAAGCTCACGCGCTCGATGTTGCTCAGCCGGTCGGTGCCGAGGCCACCACCCGGCGTGATGCGCAGTTCGTCGCCCAGCTGCACCGCGATGCCGTCGGCCGCAGCCACGCCGCGGTAGACCGCGGTGTCGGTGCCCGCACCGCCGTCGATCTGGTCGTTGCCTGCACCGCCCTCGACAACATTGTCGCCCGCGTCACCGATGAACTGGTCGTTGCCCGACCCCAGAATGACGTTCTCGAAGCCCGAAACCTGGTCGACGCCGCCCTGCGCGCCCGCATTCACCTGACCCTCGGCGAGGTTCACCTGCACGATGTTGGTGATGTCGCCGTAGTAGAGCGTATCGTTGCCCGTTCCACCGATCAGCACGTCGTTGCCCGCACCGCCAGACACGAAGTCGTTGCCCGCGCCCGCGTCGATCGTGTTCGCGCCCGCGTTGCCGACGATGATGTCGTCGCCCGCGCCTGACGTCACGTTCTCGATGCTGCGCAGCGCGTCGACGCCGATCGCACCGCCGTAGGCGTAGCCGACCGGCGTGTTCGTCGGCAGGTCGTTGCGCGTCAGGATCGCCTGCAACCGCGCGCCGATGTCGCTCGGCGCACCCGCCGGGAACATCGCGCCCGCACCCTGGCTACGATCCGCCTCGATCAGGTTGATGACGAGGTTCGCGCCCGTTCCTTGCGAGGTGTAGGTGACCGTGTCGGTGCCCTGACCGCCGTCGTAGAAGTCGTCGCCTTCGCCCGCACCGCCGACGATCGTGTCGTTGCCGTCGCCGCCCGACACGTCGTCGTTGCCCGCGCCCGTCTCGATGAAGTCGTTGCCCGTGCCACCGGTGACGCGGTCATTGCCGCGATCGGTGATGATTCGGTCGTCGCCCGCACCGCCGTCGACCACGTAGCTCGCCGTGCCGAGACCGGTGAACTGATCGTTCCCCGTACCCGTCGCGATGATGCGCGTGTCGCCCGTGTTGTTGTCGGTCACCGTGAACGTGTCGTTGTTGTCCTCGCCCGTCACCGTGATCGTCACGGTTGCGGTGCTGCCACCGTTCAGCGTGTAGGTGAACGTGTCGATCGCATGCGTCTGATCGAACGGCGCGCCCGAGTCAGGCCCCGCCAGACGCTGGAACGCGTCGTTGGGATTGTAGGCATAGGTGCCGTCGCTGTTGAGCGTCAGCAGCGCGCCCGAGGCAAGCGTGATCTGCTGCCCGACGTTCGCCGCCACCCCGTTGACCGCGGCAACCGTCCTCGCTCCGGCGTCAACGTCGGTGTCGTTACCCAGCACGTTGCCGCTGGTCGTGCCCGTCTCCAGCACCGCACCCGTATCCGCAACCGCCACCGGCGCGTCATCGACCGGGGTCACCGTGATCGTCGCTGCGGTCACCGCCGTACCGCCGTCGCCGTCAGTCAGCGTGTAGCTGAGCGTGCGCGTCGCAGCCGACGGGTTCTCCGACGCATTGGCATAGGCGACCGCGTCCGTCACCTGCTGCACCAGCCCCGGCGTCGCGTTCGTGTTGAAGCTGATCACCAGCGCCGCACCGTTCGTGCCACCAGTGTAGGTGCCGATCTGCGCGGTCGGGTTGAACGACGGAACAAACGTGCCGTTCTCGAACACGAGAACCTGCTGTCCGGTCAGGATCACGCCGCCCGACGCCTGCAGCGTCGACGACGACAGCAGCGACAGCTGGTCCTCGCCCGCACTCCCCGCGGTGAACGCCACCGTCAGCGTGCCACCGTCGAAGTTCGCCGAGTCCACGTCGGTCACGGTCGCCCCCGGCGCAATCGCCGTCGCCACCTGGTTCTCGGTATACGCCAGCGCAGCCGAGGTGCCCGCACCCGCACCGTTCAGGTCAACCACCGGCGCGTCGTTCACCGCTGTCACCGTGATCGTCAGCGTGTTGGGCGTCTGGTCGGTGTTCTGCCCGCCGTTCGACGTGCCGCCATTGTCCTGCACGCGGAAGCTGAGCGTGACGTCGCGCGTCGTGTTGGTGTCGGCGGGCGTGAACACCAGCCGGTTCGCGGCGATGTCGGCTGCGGAGACGAACTGGCCCGCCACCACTGCGTTCTGGCCGAGCGTCAGCGTGCCCGTCGTCGGCACCGTGTCGATGAAGGCGCCGTTGAAGCTGTTTGCCGGGCTGTCGTCCAGGTCGGAGAAGCCGAAGTTGGCGGTCGTCACGGTGATCGCGGCATTCTCGGGCGTCGTGATGGTCGAGTTGGTGCCCGACGGCGCGTCGTTTACCGACGCCAAAGTCAGCCCGAACGAGCCGATCGCCGACAGGTCGCTGCCGCCGTTCGCGGTGCCGCCATTGTCGCGCACCTGGTACCCGAAATCGGTCTGCCCATGAACGTTGGAGTTGGGGATGAAGACGAAGTCCCCGGCGTTGATCTGAGCGCGCGTGATCTCCGTATTGGCATCCACCCGGAAGAAAAAGTCGCCCGACTTCAGCGCCAGGGTGCCCAGGCCTGCGCCCGGCAACGAGGTGATCCGCACCGCAGCCAGGCTATTGCCCTCGACATCGCTGAAGCCGAAGTCGCTGGCGTTGAAGACGCGAGTGGTGTCTTCCAGTGCAACGGCGAAGTTGGGCATCGACGGCAGCACCGGCGCGTCATTGACCGAAGCGATCGCGATCGTGGCGGTCTGCGTCGCGGTCAGCGCGCCGCCCTGGCCGGTGTTACCCAGGTCGTTGACCGACACGCTCAGCGTGGTGGAGGCGGGCGGCGCGTCGCTGGTGGGGGTGTAGGAGATTGAGCTGGTGCTCGCCGCGCCGGTGCCGAGAAACGCATTGAGCTGCGCCACCGTGCCACTGAACGTCGCCGAATATAGGTCGGTGCCGAACTGGTTCGAACCCGTCAGGGTGACGCCGCTGTTGCCGACGTCGAACACCAAGGCACCCGAGCCCTGCGCGACCGAGATGGTGGCGCTGACCACGCTGTTGCCTGCATCGACGTCGGCGACGGTGATGTGGCCCTTCAGATTGTCTGCCATCTGCTCGGTCGCGCCGGTCAGGCCCGCTATCGTCACCGTAGGCGCGTCGTTCACCGCAGTGACCTGTACAGTCGACGATGCGGCCGTGCTGTTGAGCGAGCCGTCGTTGACCGTGAAGTTGATCGTGCGGTCCTGCGTGCCCGGATTCTCGCTGGTGGTCGAATAGGTAATGCTGCGCAGCGCCGCCTGATAGGCGTCGATACTGGCGGTGCCGCTCAACGTCAGCACGCCGGTCGCGGTGTTGTACGAACCCGTAATGCCGTTCTGATTGATGAAGTTCAGCTGGTCGCCGGCCGAGAAATTGCCATTGATCGCGACCTGCGCGCCCGCCAACGTCGTGTTATCGACATCCGACAACGCGATCGCACCATTGACCACGGTCGCCGCGCCACCCTCGGTATGCGCAATTGTATTGCCGCCACCCGTCGCGACCGGCGCGTCGTTGATCGCGGTAATGTTGATGAACTTGGTGGCGCTGGCGGACAGCTCGCCGCCATCGCCGGAGGTGCCGCCGTCGTTGGTGGTCATCGTAATCCGCGCCGAGCCGTTCAGGTTCGCGGTCGGCGTGAACGCGATGCTGTCGTCGATCACCGCGTTGATCTGCGCCAGCGTGCCGGTCAGCACGATCGTCGACGTACCGCCCGAGTTGGTGACGGTGTAGCTCGCGCCGCCCGAGGCGATGGCGAAGTTCTGCGGCTCGCTCACGGTCAACGTGCCCGCAGTGGTCGACAGCGTCGTCGTGTAGGTCGAGGCGCCGTTGTTATCCGGGTCGACGATCGACAGGCCGGTGATGATCGTCGACCCTGCGTCCTCGTTGATCGTCTGCGTAGCGCCCGTGGTGTTGACCGGCGCGTCGTTGATCGCGGTGACCTCCACGATCGAGGTCGCGACATTGCTGTCGGCCTGACCGTCGTTGACGGTGAAGCTGATCGTGCGGTCCTGCGTCGACGGGTTGTCGCTGCGGGTGAAATAGAAGACGCTGCGCAGCGCCGCCTGATAGGCGTCGACGCTGGCGGTGCCACTCAGCGTCAGCACGCCGTTGCTGTACGTGGCCGAGAGGCCGTTCGGGTATGCAATATCCAGCTGGTCGCCGTCCGAGAAATTGTCGATCGCGACGCGCGCACCCGTCAACGTCGTGTTGTCGATGTCCGACAGCGTGATCGCGCCGTTGACTTCGACCCCATCGCCTTCGGTAACGGAAACCGTGTTGCCGCCACCGCCGAGCACGGGGGCCTGCGCCTGGTAGATGATGGCTGTGGCGTCGTTGGTGCGGTCGATGATGTCGACGTCGCCGTCATGGTCGATATCAACGACGTCCATCGTCGTGCGCGTGACCTGCGTGGTGCTGAAGTCGACGCCGGCGAAGGTGGCGGAGTTGTTCGCATTGGCGAAATCGGTGAACGTGCCGTCGCCGTTGTTCTGCTTGTAACCGATACCAACGCCTGCGACGTTGCCGTTCTGATACAGGATGTCGATGTCGCCATCGCTGTCGAAGTCGCCGAAGATCATGCGCGAGTCGTACTGGCCCGTGTCGCCGATCGTGTCGGGACCCGCTGCGAAGCCGTTTGCGCCCTGATAAAGGATGCGGGTGGCGTTGTTGGTGCGATCGATAATGTCGACACGACCGTCGTGGTTGATATCCTCGACGCTCATGGTCGTGCGCGTGACCTGCGTCGTGCTGAGGTCGATGCCTGCGAACGTGGCAGAAGCCTTGGCATCCGCGAAGTCGGTGAAGGTGCCGTTACCGTTGTTCTGCTTGTAGCCGATGCCGGCACCCGCGACGTTGCCGTTCTGGTACAGGATGTCGGTATCGCCGTCATTGTCGAAATCGCCGAAGATCATCCGCGAGTCGTACTGCCCAGTATCACCGATCGTGTCGGGACCCGAGGTGAAACCCGTCGGCGTCTGGTACAGGATGTTCGTGGCGCCGTTGCTGCGATCAACGATATCGGCACGACCGTCGTTGTTAATGTCCTCGACCGACAACACGGTGCGCGAAACTTGCGTTGTGCTGAAATCGACGCCCGCGAACGTGGTCGAGTCGTTCGCATTGGTAAAATCGTTGAAGGTGCCGTCGCCGTTGTTCTGCTTGTAGCCGATGCCGGCACCCGCGACGTTGCCGTTCTGGTACAGGATGTCGATATCGCCATCGCCGTCGAAGTCGCCGAAAATCAGCCGGGAATCGTATGCGCCGATGTCACCGATGGTGTCGTTGCCGCGAATGAACTTGCCCGCCATACATCCCCCATGTGCGGATCATCCGGCCCAGCCGCGATCCGTCGAAAAAAGTCGGAACCTCCCGCACATGCGGAAGTTATAATATGTTGCTTTGTAGCCGATCGGCTCGCCTAGCGCCTTAACTGTGCGTTCATATTCCTTGACTGTGCGTCCCGGATTGCGCGTCCGGTGTCGCGGCCTTTGCGCGCCGAACCGCGCTAGCGGTGGTGCCGAACGCGGCGCGGAATGCGCGTGCGAAATGCGCTTCGCTGGCAAAGCCGAAGGCGAACGCGATCGCGCCGATCCGGCGCTCGTCCGCTGCATCCTCCAACGCAGCCCGCGCGCGTGCCAGCCGGCGTTGCAGGATGAAGCGCGACACCCCGCCGAACCGCTCCATCACGCTGTAGAGCTCGGATCGCGACACGTTGAGCTTGCCCGCCAGCCACGCCGGATCGAGTTCGGGCGAGCCGATGCGATCGTCGACCAATTGCCCGGCGCGGTGGATCAGCCGCGCATCGGGCGCGTCGGGCGCGCCGGCCTTTCCGCCCCCGACCGCAGCGGTCAACAGCGCGACGAACGCCTGCTCCATCGCCGGGGCAGTGTCGGCTGGCAGCAGCGGCAGCGCCTCGCCCAATGTCTCCATGAAACGCGCGAGCATCGTCGCGGCCGGTCCCGCCAGGACGGCACCATGCCATTCGGCCGCATCGCGTGCCGGAAAGGCGGCGCGCGGCAGCGCGATGTTGATCACGTCGCGCCGCTCATGATCGGTGACCGTGAACGGCTGACCATAATCCAAGATCATCACCGTACCTGGCAGGCTGGTCACCACCCGTCCGCCCGCATTTCCCGATGCCGTTCCGCGACGGATGTACTGCACGTTGACCGACCCGTAGCGATCCTCCGCGATCCGCGCCGCGGTACGTGTCGAGCGCCGGGCACTCGCCTCCAGCACCAGCACGCTGAACGTGTTGAGCCGGTATGCGTCCAAGGTCGCCTCGAACGGCTGGAGAAAATCGGTCGCCAGAACGTCGTCGAGCCGCTCGCGATAGGCGCGGCGTGCCTCGTCCTCGTCCATTCCCACAGTGCAGAACCGCGCACGGTGCAGCGCGCCATGTGACGACCGGGCGAGCGGGCGAGCGGTCGGCGCCGCGACCGACGACCGCGACGGTGCTGTCGCCCGTGTCAAACTGATGCTGGTGGATGCGCGATGCGCCGTCTCGGACATGCGCGTAATTTCTCAGGCCGGATCGGCTCCGACAATGCCTAGGCGTCTCAATTTTCCTTCCTATTTCTAATCATTATCCGGCAATTTCCGTTGCTATGGCCGGTGATGCGCCGGCAGATACGAGCCTGTCTTCTTAGCCCATGGGAACAGGTTTCTGCCGTTTCGCTCCTTCCCTGCCGCTAGCCCCGCCGCCACTCCTGCCGTCGTGACCTTGCTGCTGCTCAACATGGCCGCGACGACCGACCGCATAGTGTTCGCCGCGCTGGCCCCTGCGCTGTCCGAGGCGCTGCGGTTGAGCGACCGGCAACTGGCGCTGGTGGTCGGCCCCGCATTCGGCATCGCCTATGCCGCCGCGCTGCCGTTCGCGGGCTGGCTGGTCGACCGGGTCGGCGCGCGGCGCGTGCTGGTCGGCTCGGTGCTGGTGTGGACGCTGGGGTTGGTCATCTCGGCGTTGGCGGGGATGGGAGCAGGCACCGGCGCACGAGCACTGCCGCTCCTGCTGCTCGGCCGCAGCATTACCGGCGTGGGTCAGGCAGCCCTCACCCCCGCCGCCTTTGCGCTGATCCTAGGCAATGCCGCGCCGGCGCATGTCGGGCGCGGCCTGACTCTGTTCACGGGGGCGGGGACGCTCGGGCGCGGGATCGCCTTTCTCGCTGCGGGCGTGCTGCTGGGCGCGTTCAATGGCTTGGGCGGCATGCCATCCTGGTCGGCGACGCTGCTGACGCTGGCGGCGGGCAATATCGTCTTCCTCCTCGTCGGCACGCGGTTCGTCCACGGCGGTGTTCCCAGCAAGCCGGTCGCCTGGTCGATCCTAGCGCGCTGGCTGCGCACGGCGCCGCTCAGGATCGGCACAGCGGTCATCTCGGCGCTCGGCACCGTTGTCATCGCGCAGGGGCTGTCCGCCTGGATCGCGGTGGTGCTGGTGCGCGCGCACATGACCACGCCCGCCAAGGCGGCGCTGCTGATCGGCGCGGTCGGCACGATCGCAAGTCCGGTCGGCCATGTCGCGGGCGGCGCGCTCACCGACAGCGGACGATTGGGTACGGGCGGCATCATGGCGGTGATGCTGCTTTGCGCGCCGCTCACCTGGGCGTTCGTCGTCGCACCCAACCTGCCGATCGCGCTCGTGGTGCTGAGCCTAGCGCTGGTCGCCGCAGGCATCGCCGGTGGGATCGGACTTGTGCGCGTCCAGCGGCTGATCCCGCCCGAGGTGCGCGGCACCGCCAATGGCCTGTTCATGACGCTGGTCGCGCTGGTCGGGATCAGCGGCGGGCCGCTGCTGGTGCCGCTGCTGTCGGCCGATGTTGGTCTGGGGCTAGCGGCGACGGTGTTGCTCGCCACGCTGATCGCGGCGCTCGCCGGGCTGCTGGCTGATCGCGGCACGGTCGTGGTGGCGCGATGAGCGCCGCGGGGTACCGTTTCTCAACCGCAGGCCGACAGTCGCACGATGCGTTCGACCAATATCATTCGATCTTCGCAGCGGGCGCGGAGGCGACGCGCCATGCCGACGCCTTCGAGGCCGAGCTCACCGGTTTCGAATTCACGCGGATGGTGGTGCACAGGCGTCGCCTTGTTGGCGTTCGCCACGTCCGCGATGCGGCGCAGGTTCGCCGCACCGACTTCTCGCACTTCACGCTTACCTTGTGCCTGAGCGGCACGGTAGCCGCGGTCGTCGACGAGAATGAGCGAGTGTTGCTGCCGGGCGAGATCCTGTTGTGCGACATGACCCGGTCGGGCGTGATCCAGATCGACGGCGCGGAGACGATCACCGCCGCTGTCGCACGCGAAGTCGTGGAAGCGGCGGGCGGCGAGCCGCGACGTTTCAACGGCCTGATCCTAGACCGCGCGCGGGCGGCGCCGCTCGCGCGGCACCTCACCGCCCTGACCCATCCCCCATTGCTCGAAACGCCGACCGGGTCACCTGAGGAGGAGGTTGCCGATCGCCTGCGCGACATTCTAGCGGGGCAAGCGACAGCAGCGGCGCAGCGCGCGCGCGCACGCCGCCTGCTCGGCGCGCATCGCATCATCGAGGCGCGGCTGGACGATCCGACGTTCGACGCGAGCGAACTGGCGTCGGCGTTGCGGATGTCGCGCGCGACGCTCTACCGCGTGTTCGAGCCGCTTGGCGGGGTCGCGGCGCATCTGCTCGACCGCCGCCTGACGCGGCTGCGCCGGCTGCTGGCGAATGGACGCGGCAGCGCGCTCGCGCCGCTGGTGGCGCGGGTCGGGCTTGTCAGCGACAGCCACGCGAGCCGCGTCTTTCTCGACCGCTTCGGCGAACGACCCGGTCGCTTTGCGACGCGCAACCGTGAGATAAGCGATGCGCAGCGTGCCGCACAGGCGATGGTGATATGGACCGGGCTGCTGGCCTGATCGGATGATACAATGATCGAAATCAGCTCGGAACTGCGCCTGATCGCCGCCTGCGTGCGGCCGCTCGCCGATGAGCGCCGGTTGGACGCGATCCGTAATGCGGCGAGCGTGCCGTTCGATGCGGAGCTGGTCGTCACGCTCGCGCATCGCCACCGGGTGGAAGGCTTCGTCGAGCAGGGGCTGACAGCAGCCGGCGTCGAGCTTCCGACGCCAGCGACCAGGCGTCTTGCCACCAGCGCCGCAGCCGCGCGCCTGAGAACGCTGCGTAGCGCAGGCGAGGAAGTGCGCGTCGGCCGGGCCTTTGCCGCGGCCGGGATCGACGCGATCTTCATCAAGGGCGCGACCTTGGGCATGCGCGTCCACGGCACAACCGCGCTCAAGACCTCGTGGGACGTTGACGTGCTGGTCGCGCGTGACCGGCTGGACGCCGCGGGAGCGGTTCTGCGTGATCTCGGATATCAGCTCTGGGTGCTGGGCGGGATCGAGGATCCGGTAAAAGTACGCCGCTACCTCGCCGCTAACAAGGAGGCCGAATGGCGTCATGCCGAACGTGACACCGTGGTCGAGCTCCATACCGAGCTGGCCGACAACACCGCTGCGATCCCGACGATCGGATTGGGCTCCCCGCGCGAAACGGTGGAACTGACACCGGGCGGATCGCTCGCTACCCTCGCCACCGCGCCGCTGTTCGCCTACCTCTGCTATCACGGTTCATCGCACCTGTGGGCGCGGCTGAAATGGCTGGCGGATGTCACCGCACTGCTTCGGGACGAGGACATCACGCGGCTCTACAACGAGGCGGTCGCGTTTGGCGCAGGGCTAACGCCCGGTGTTGCGATCCTGCTCGCGCATGAGTTGCTCGGACTGGACGCCCCTGCGCCGCTGCTAGACCGCATTCGATGCGATCCCACGATACAACGGCTGCTGCGCTACTCAATTGCCGCAATCATCGCGGAACAGGATGAGCGTGGACGGCTGGCACGACCGTTTCGCGAACTGTTCGCCTACGCGCGCGCGCAGGCCTGGCTGGTGCCGGGCACGGCGCACCGCCGCAGCTCGATAAGACGTTTCCTGATGCGCCCCTACCTGCCCCATCATCTCGCCGTTCCACGCTGGGCGGTTCCTGGCGTAATCCTGGGCGGGTTGCCAATCCGATTATTGTTGCGCCCACTCCGGTTGCATCGCGAGCGCTAGGCAAGTCTCATCAACGCGCAGGGCCGGCGCGGATGTGATCCGTGCCGGTCCTGGTGGTCGTGTAGGTGTGTGATCAGCTGGTGGTGAAGCTGCCGTCGCCGGTCTGGCGGGTGCCGACCTCGGCCTGACCGGCTGCGATCTTTTCGACGGCCGGGCGGATCCAGGGCTTGCGGGCGGGCGTGGTGGTGGTCTTGGTCATGTGTATTCCCCTTCTGCTTTGTTCGGGTCAGGCGATGATCGTCTGGTGGTGGTCGAGCGGTGCTGCGTCGGCGAGCGGTGCGACGATGCCGCTGTTGCCGCCTCCGAATGCCTCGACGGTGACCGGCGCACCCGGATCGGTGCGGATCACGAGGTCGGAGCCGGCCTGGTAGCCGTCAACACCGTCGGTGTTGACGACCAGGAAGGTCTGTCCTGCGTAATCGCCCGAGCTCGCGGTGAAGAACACGCCGTTCGTGCCCGTCAGCGCCGTACCGACCGCCTGTGACAGATCGGCGTCGAAGCTGCCCTGCGACAGCTGGCCACCGCTCTGGTCGGTGAAGCTGGCATAGGTCTGACCGTTCACCTGGATCGTGTCGCTCGCGCGATCGAAGTCGAGGATCGTGTCGAACCCGATGCTCGCCGAGTCAGCGGCGCCGTTGAACACGAACGTGTCGCGCCCAGCCCTGCCCGTCATCGTGTCGTGGCCCAGACCGCCGAAGATGATGTCGTTGCCGGCACCCCCGATCAGCGTGTCGTTGCCCGAACCCGACAGGATGCGCAGGTTGCCGTTCGTCTCCGCACTGCCGTCGATCGTGAGGTCGGCGAGCACCGGCCCCACCTGATCCTGGAAGCTCGTCACCGCAGTGATCGTCTTGGTCTCGCCGGCATTCACCCAGCTGTCGTCGACCGTGATCGCGCCGTAGGTGTTGATCGTGCCGTTCGGCCCGCGCAGGAGCGCTGCCACCTCGACATCGACGCGCGCATCGAGCGTCAGGGGAGCCGAGAAGCTGTCGAAGCCGATCTGGTCGACCCCTGCGCCACCGACCACCGTGTCGCTCGCCCCGAACCGGTCGGGTCCGAAGAAGAATGCGTCGCTGTTGGCACCGCCCGTCAGCGTGTCGGTACCCGCTCCACCGAAGAACAGGAACGAGCCGTCGGTTTCCGCCGAGCCGTTGAAGGTCAGCGTGTCGCTCGCACCCAGGCCGCCACCGAACACGGTGAACACCTGGCCCGCCGCGACCGTCGCGTCATTCGACACGATGTCGTACTGACCGCCCGCGAGCACCGCCAGCACCTCGACGTTGGTCAGCGTGCCGACCTCGAGCACCAGCCGGTTGGCACCGGTGTAGTTGCCCTGCAGCGCGACCTGGTCGTTGTTGCCCGCGCCCGCATCGATCCGGTCGGCACCGGTCAGTGCCGCACCAGCGTAGATCGCGTCGTTGCCCGCACCCGTCGCCAGCGTCACCGCACCCGTCTTCCCCGACAGGTCGTACGTAGCGGCACCGTTGGCCGATGGGGTCAGCACCACGCCGTCGGCGAAGCGGTAGCGCTCGACGTTGGTGAAGGTCGTCGTCTCGCCGCCCGCGTTGCGCGTGAACGTAACCGCGCTGCCACCTTGCGAGATCGTGTAGTCGGCATAGTTGCCCACCAGCACGCCGGTGTCAGTGCCCGCACCGCCGTCGATGAAATTGGTGCCCAGGCCACCCGCCAGCGTGTCGTCACCCGCCAAACCACGGATGATGTCATCGCCCGCGCCGCCATCGACGATGTTGTCGTTGGCATCGCCGACGAACTGGTCGTCGCCCGCACCCAGAACCGCATTCTCGAAGCCCGACACCTGATCGATGCCGCCCTGTGCGCCTGCGCTCACCTGTCCATCGGTCAGGTTTATCAACACCGCGTCGGTCAGATCGCCGTAGAACAGCGTATCGATACCATCGCCACCGATCAGCACGTCGTTGCCGGCGCCACCCGAAATCGTGTCGTTGCCAGCGCCACCTTCGATCCGGTTTGCGCCTGCATCACCGGTCAGCACGTCGCCGAACGCCGAGCCAACGAGGTTCTCAATCCCGCCAAGCGTGTCGTCGCCCATGCCGGTGGTCTGTGCACCCGCCAGCGCCAAGTTAACGGTCACGCCGACGCCCGCGCCCGAATAGTCGGCAGTATCGATGCCCGCGCCACCCAGCAGCGTGTCGTTGCCGGAACCGCCGACCAGCACGTCGTCGCCGTCACCGCCCGAGAGCGTGTCGTCGCCTGCACCGCCGTCGAGGCGGTTAGCGCCCGCGTCACCGGTCAGCGTGTCGGCGAACGTGGAGCCGATGACATTCTCGACCCCCGTGATCGTGTCGTTGCCGATGCCGGTCGCCTGCGCGCCGGCGATCGAGAGGTCGACCGTCACGCCAACGGTCGCGTCGGCGTAGCTGGCGGTGTCGGTGCCCGCACCGCCAATCAGCGTGTTGTCGCCGCTACCGCCGAGCAGCAGGTCGTCGCCGTTGCCGCCGTCGAGCGTGTCGTTGCCGGCAAGGCCGATCAGCGTGTCGTTGCCGTCGCCACCCGAGAGCACGTCCGCCTTGGATGCGCCGGTCAGTGTCTCGTCCAGCGCGCCCTGACCGGTCAGGTTGAGCGAGCCGATCATGCCGTCGAAATTGTAGGCAGTAAGGCCGCCGGTATAGGCACCCGTCAGCCGCGCGATCGTGACGAAGCCGTTCGTCGTGCCTGCACCGTCGCGGTCGGCCTGGAACAGCAGGTCGGTGCCGTCCTGCAGCAGGCGGAAATGACCGCTGTCGAACATGTCCTGCGTGACGCTGGTCAGCCCGGTGAAGTTGGTGGTGTTGACCCAACTCGTGGCTGCGAATGCACCACCGCTGGTGGTGCGCAGTTCGAACCGGTCGCCCGAATTGCCGACGGTGAAGTCGCGCACCACGGTTGCACGCGCCGTGGTGGTGGCCGCGGCACCGCTGCCGGCGAGCTGGATCGTGTCCTGTCCCGCGCCGGTCGTAATGTCGTAATCGTTGACTCCGGCACCGCCCAGAGTGCTGATGCTGAGCAGGTCGTTGCCAGTGCCGAGGTCAACCACCGCCGCATCGACGCCGGTAAGCACCACCCGGTCATCGCCGCTGCCGGCAGATACCGTGACGTTGTCGAGGAAGCGCGTGCCGCTGCGACCCGGCGCGGCATAGGTCACGCCTGACGACAGGCCGGCCGGATCGGCCGAGTTGCCGTTTGCATCGACGTTGAGCGTCACCGTGCCCGCAAGCAGCTGGATCAGGTCGTTGCCGTCGCCACCATCCATCAGGACGTTGGTCGCGACCGCGGCTGCCGCACGCACCACCGAGATGGTGTCGTTGCCGCCATAGCCGTACAAGGCGTCGGTCTGCCCGGCGGCCGCTGTCGCCGCAACCGCATTGTCAATCAGCAGGTTGAAGTCGTCGCTGCCACGCAGCGTGTCGCCAAAGCCCGACCCGATCAGATATTCGATGCCCGACAGCGTGTCGATGCCGTCCCCTCCAGTATCCTGCGCGCCGGTGATCCGCAGGTCGACGGTGACACCCGCACCGGCAAGTGCATAGGTGGCGGTGTCGAGCCCCTCGCCGCCAATCAGCGTGTCATTGCCAAGTCCGCCCGACAGCGTGTCGTTGCCGTACCAGCCGTTCAGGATGTCGTCGCCGGCGTTGCCGATCAGCTGGTCGGCTCCACCGGTGCCGGTCACCACGTCGGCACCGGTACCGCCGCGGAAGAACACGCGCTCGATGCTGATGAACGCACCGCGCGCGACACCGTCGACCGTGATCGCGCTGTTGCCCGCCAGATTGGACAGGTCGAAGCCGATCGCCGCGGCGCGGTCGGTGTAATAAGCGTAAGCGGTGTCGGTGCCCTCGCCGCCATCATAGGTGTCGTCGCCACCATCGTTGAGGAGCACCGCGCTCAACCCGGCCGCGGTGCCGTTGGCGAGACCGCCGACGAGCAGATCGTCGCCCGCGCCGCCACGCAGGAGGTCGTTACCGAGACCACCGACCAGCTGATCGTTGCCATCGCCGCCTTCCAGCACGTCGTCACCGTCCGCGGTTGCGGCCGTGGCGCTGAACGCGTTGACATAGTCGCCGAAGATCACGTCATTGCCGGCACCGCCGATCAGCGTGTCGGCAAGACCACGGCCGACCAGGAAGTCGGCAGCGACACCGCCGATCAGCCGGTTCTGCGTGTCGTCCCCGCCGGTCAGCGCATTTGCGGCCGTCAGCGAGCCGGTCACATTCTCGATACCCGACAGGATATCGCCACCGGTCGAGGCCGATTGCGCCGTGGTGGTGTTGAGGTTGACCGTCAGCGCCGCGGTGACATTGGTATAGTCAATCGTGTCCGACCCCGCGCCGCCCGTGTAGGTATCGGCGCCACCCCCGTCGAAGAAGGTGTTGTCGTTGCCATCGCCGGTGACGATGTCGTTGCCCAACCCGGTGCGGACGTTCTCGAACCCGGTGATCGTGTCGTTGCCGACGCCGGTGTTCTGCGCAGTCGTGATGTTCAGATCGACCGTGACCGCGGTCGCGCCAGTGAAGGCGACGGTGTCGATCCCAGCACCACCGTTCAGCGTATCGTCGCCAAGCCCGCCCTCAATCACATTGCCGTTATCGTCGCCGGTCAGCACGTCGTTGCCATCACCGCCGCGCAGATTCTCGATCGAGCGCAAGGCCGCGATCTGCAGGCCGTCGACGCTGGCAACGCCGTCGCGCGCGCCGGCGAGCGTCGCGGTGACCCCCGCGGTATAGCCCGCGAAGGATGCGGTGTCCGACCCCGTCCCGCCGTCGAGCAGGTCGACGGTGCCGCCCGCGTTCGCACCGGGATTGAGCACGTCGTTCCCCGCACCTCCGGTCAGCACGTTTTCCGCCGCATCGCCGGTCAGCGTGTCGTTCCCCGCACCGCCGAGCAGGTTCTGGAACCCGCTGAGCGTATCGATGCCCGCCCCGACCGTGTTCTGCGCTTGTCCTTGAAGCGCGAGGCTGACGGTCACGCCGACGCTCGAGCCCGCATAGGACGCGGTATCGTCGCCTGCCCCGCCGACCAGCGTGTCGTTGCCCAGCCCGCCCTCGATCACGTTGGCGTTGGCATCGCCGATCAGCGTGTCGTTAAGCGCCGATCCGATCAGGTTCTCAATCCCCGACAGCGTGTCGGTGCCCGCCGCAACGGTGTCCTGCGCCGCATCCTGCTTGCTCAGGTCGACGGTGACGCCGGTGGCCGAGCCGCCGTTGAACGCGGTGACGTACGAGGCGGTGTCGTTGCCCGCGCCCCCCGTCAGCGTGTCGTTGCCAAGCGTGCCCTGGATGAAGTCGTCACCCGTCCCGCCGTCGGCCACCAAGCTGCTGGTGTTGTTGGGCGTAAACACTGTCGCACCCGCTGCGCCCTGCAGCGAGATGTGGAGCTGGTACGTTTGCCCGGCGAGCATCGGCTGTGCCACCGCGCTGTT
Source organism: uncultured Sphingomonas sp. (assembly GCF_913778135.1). Lineage (GTDB taxonomy): Bacteria > Pseudomonadota > Alphaproteobacteria > Sphingomonadales > Sphingomonadaceae > Sphingomonas. The sequence continues at coordinate 51,302 of NZ_CAJYVU010000131.1, forward strand.
GGTGTAGCGCCCGACCCGGATGTAATAGGTACCCGCAGCGGCAAAGGTGTGGACGATGTAGGCGTCGTCATTCACCGTGGTGCCGGGATCGCCGGGGCCGGTGTCGTTGGTGGCGATCAGCTTTCCGGTGGAATCGACTAGCTCGAGGATGCTATCGTCAAGTGTTCCGGCCCCGTCGATGTCGAATATCGCCTGCGCGCCCGCCGCGGTCACGTCGATGCGGTAATATTCGAGCGCACCACCGGCCGCGGTCGCGTTGATCGTCGCGTGCGGGATGGTGGTCGCGTTGGTGATGTTCGCGTTGGCGTCGATGTCGAACGCGCCGGCGGTGTTGACCGCATTCGCGATGCTGTTGTTGTTGGTCGACTGCGCCTTGGTGATGTCGGGCTGCGACGGCGCGGTGTCCGGCGTGACCACGAAGCTGGTGACGATCGTGAACCCGCCACCGATCAGCCGGTCGTTACCCGCACCGCCCGACAGCGTGTCGGCGCCGCCCGTTCCACCGGTCAGCAAATTGTCGAGGCTGTTGCCGGTCAGCGTGTCGTTGCCGCTGGTGCCGACAATGTTCTCGATCGAGCGCAGCGTGTCTGTTTCGCCGTCGTGGTTGACGATCACGTCCGCGCCAGTGTCGTTCAGCGTCACGGAAACGCCGCCCGGGTTGGTGAACACCACCGTGTCGCTGCCGGCACCGCCGTCGAGCACGTTGTTGGCCATGTTGCCGACGAACACGTCGTCGCCGACACCGCCCTTCACATTCTCGATCAGCGAGCGCGTGTCGTTGTTCTGGAGCAACGACATGGCGATATTGCCGGGGGCGAGGTTGGTGAGCCCCTGCGCCGCCAGGTTGTTTGCCAACTGCGATTGATCGAAGGTGGAGAATTCACCCGGACGCAGGTCGACGGTGACCCCGTTGGCGTAATTGCTGACATCAATCGTGTCGTTGCCACCACCATCCCATACGGTGAGATAGATCTTGTTGCCCGCAGGCGCGCCTTGGCCAACGCCGTTGACGAACATCTCGCCTGTCGTCTGGCTGAAGGTATAGACGGTGTCGCCAGAATTGGTGTTGTAATTGGCGCCGTACATGTACTGCATCGCCGCCAGATCATACTGCATGTACGATTGCGGCTGGTTGACCTTGTCGCCGGCGAAGTTGCTGTTGGTGAATGGCGCGGGCGTATAGGTCATCAGCGACCAGGATTGCCCATCGCGATCAGGCGTCAGCGACTGCGTGCCGAAGCGTGGATATGTACCGAAGTAGAACGACAGGTCCGAATTGGTGTAATCTTGGTGCCCGTGCTTCAGCCCGACCGTGTGGCCGATCTCGTGCATCATGGTGGCAAAGCCCCACGTGCCCTTGAACGCGAGATCGTAATACGGCTGGTTGGTGCGCCCGAACCATATGTCACCCGCCGCACCCTGCTTGTCCGAGGGGAAGCCGCCATAGGCGGAGCCGACGCCCTGGCTGGCGGTCTGCGAGATGCGGAAATTGGCGTGAACCGTGTCGGTTTCGGTGATCTCGGTGAAGATCAGCCCTGTCGCGGCCGAAATCTGCGCGAACGCGGCGCGCGCGGCGGCCTGCTGCTGGGTACCGAGATCGAGGTGATAGTCGCCGACGCCGGCGGTGTACGGCGTGGTGCCGTTGTAGTTCGTGCCTGAGGTCGGGAAGCTGTAGGTGAGGTTGTTGGTGCCCCATTTCGACCCAATCAGGATCGCATCGACGTTCCGGCTGCCTGTGAACGAGCGGCTGCCGTCGGGGTTGGTCACCAGCGGCAACAGCGTGCCGATCGGATTGCCCTCAGGGTTCGCGTCGATGATCCCGCCCTTTGGCACGGCCGCGTCACCGCCCGCGCTCAGCCCCTGGCAGAAGGGGCAGTTGCAGCCCTGCACCACGGTCGTGTCGTGGACGAGCTCGGATAGCGGGTCCGAGCTGGGCGATTGACCCATGTCGACCAGGCCGGGGGAACCGACCGCCATGTCGTTGACCGGGGTGGGTGCGTAGTCGGTCTGCGGATCGCGGATGCCGATCACCACGTCGTCGGATGGCGTACCTGCGCCGAGGTCTGAACTGCTCATCGATGAACTCCCCCATGCCGGGCGAACCCTGCGGTCCGCGCACCCTTGAGGGTGTCTGGGCGGACGATGGGTGTCCCGTTAAGATAATGTTACACTAATCACGCAGAATCGTCGGGCGTCAAGCGACATGTGGCTGCGAAAACAATGGAATTGCACAAAGATGTATCGTGAGAAGTAAAATCGTGTTTTCCTTATGTTGGTCACGGATGGAATGATGCGCTGCAACATGGGCGTAATCATGGTGACTGGGGCTGCCGATCAACCTATGCAGCACCTTCATGGAGAGAGTGATGCACCGCATCCTGTTGTGCTGTTGTGTGGCGCTCGCCGCCCCGACCCTCTCGGCAGCGGAGGCCGCCATGGCGGGGAAGCCCATTCATCACGCCGATACGTCCGCGGAGGCGCAGGGGCGTCGCACACTGTCCACCGCTTTTGTTCGTGTTGGACCTGATGGCTATCTGACGATCGAGCTGCACGACGGACGCACGCTGGTGCTGCGGGGCGTGCAGATGCGCACCGCGGATTATTGCGGCGAGCGCGCGGCAGGCGGAAAGCCGTATTGCGGGCGCTATGCCGATGTAGCGGGTGCGCGGCCCGGCGATGGACCAGCTCCCCGCGATCACGCGGCGGAACTAGACCCGGTGGTGCGCTGATCACGCGTCAGGCGGGCGGGAACACCGCCAGCAGGCCGTAGCGCTCGATCCGGTCGCAGCCGATCACGTCGACGTCGCCCGAGAGGACCCAGACGTGCGCGACGAGCATGCCCGCCTCGTCGCGGCGCGCGCCGTAATGGAGCCGCGCCGCTAGTCCGCGCCGGCGCAGCATCAGTTGCGCCGCCAGCCCCTGCTGGAAACAGACTGCGCGCCACGGCACCCGCCGGCCCCACGCCGCGACCGCGCGCGACAGCCGCGCCGCCTCTTGCGCGTTGGCTGCGCGCCCCTGCCGCCCGCGCGCCGACAGCGCGGCGACGCGACGGAACGGCAATATCGCGATCAGCAGCGAGGCGATTGCCAGCATCACCAGCGCCTCCGCCAGCAGCAGCGCGGGGGGACGCCCTCTAGATCGGCCGGTGATCAATTGGTGCGCGCCACCCGGCGCAGGAAATGCCCCGCCGCGACGCCGCGCAGCAGCAGGTAGCGGTAGCGGTTGGTGATTGCGGGATTGTTCCAGCGCGGGTCGTCGGGTGCGAAGTCGGGCCAGTCCGCCGCCAGTTCGCGCAGCCGCGTGGCGTTGACCAGCGCGTCGGCGTCGGCGCAGCGCGTCACCGCCTCGATCTCCTCGCCCAGTCCGGCCAGCACCGAACCCGCCCCGACGTGCCAGTCGGCGCCCTGATATCCTTGCCGCGTCTCACGAAGGATTTCCGCGGGCAGCCGGTCGGCAAAGGCACGTCTGGCGAGCGAGCGCGGCTCGCCGTTCAGGATGTATTGCTCCTCGGGCACGCGCAGCGCCCATTCGATCAGGCGGCGATCGGCGGTCGGGTCGCGCAGGTCGATCCCCCAGCCCCCCAGCGTCCCCTTGTTGAACACGCCCATGTCGACGCGCTCGAGCCCCCACAATCGCATCGCGCGCCCGTCGGCCCACGGCCGGTACGACAGGTCGAGCCCGCGCGCGCTTGCCCGCGTGTAGATGTCGTGCGCCTGCGTCGCATCGGCACGCAGCGCGCTATAGCTGCCGAGCGCCCATGACCGGCCGAGCCGCGCGTTCGCCCATTCCCACAGGCGCGGCGAGAGGAACGGGCTGAGCGTCGTCGATGCCAGTCGCCTGGCGCTCCACCCGCGCGTGCGCAGCTGCCGCGCGATCCCCGCCAGCGCGAGCATCCGCCCGCTCCTGAACAGCGTCGGCAGATACTGGCTACCGTCGTGGCTGAGCGTGAAATTGCCCATGTTGCCGCTCAGTAGCACGCGCACGCCGCGCGCGCGCGCTGCGTCGTTGATCGCCTCGCCCCAGACCGCGTTGCACGGATTGGTGATCGGGCGCTGGTAAAGGTCAAAATGGCGGTCGAGCAGCGGCAGCGGCGACGCGCCCTGCCCGCGCACCAGCACGTGTGCGACGTTGTGGTAACGCTGCGCCAGTGCCGCGGCGAGCGGTCCCTCATCGCCGATCCGCCCGGCACCCACCGGCGTCGGCGTGCCCGGCACTGCGGTAAAGGCGTGGAGCGTATCGGTTGCCAGCGCGAGCGCGGCGCTGGCGGTGACACTGCTGCTGTCGAGCCCGCCCGACAGATGCGCGCCAACCGCGCCGTCGCCGCGGCGCAGGCGACACGCGACCGCGCGGTCGAGTTCGGCGCGCAACCCTTCGGCATATTCCGCGGCGCTGAGGTGGAGCGGCGCGTCGCTCGGCGTCCACAACCGTATTTGGGTGACGCTGTCGGCGGTGAAGGTGTGAGCGTGCCCCGGTAGCACGCGCTCGATCCCGGCGAAGAAGCTCTCGCCACCCTGCGGCAACAGCGCGAGGAAGTCGGCCGAGGTCTCCGCGTTGGCGAGATAGGGTACCTCGGGCAACGCGTGCAGCCCCTTGGGCATCGACGCGACGCCAAGGAAGCCATCGCCGCGGTGATAGTGGAGCGGCCGCTCCCCCAAAGCGTCTCGCGCCAGCGTGAGTGTCTGACGACGCTCGTCCCAAAAGATAACCGCGAATGCGCCGACGACATGGCGCAGCCCGGCGACGCCCAAGCGTTCCACAACCGCCATCATCACCGCCGGATCGGGCAGCCGCGTGAGATCGGCCGCGTTGCGACCCAGGCGCTCGGCGAGTTCGTCGCGATTGTCGATCCGTGCGTCCGCGACCAGCAGCAGATTGCCGTCGCCGCCCAATACCGGCCCGCGATCGAAATCGTCCTCGGGCAGCAGCGAGAACAGGCGTCGGCCGAGCGTCGCCTCACCCAGCGTGCGGCGCGCGGCGGGCTCGGGACCGTAGATCGCCTGCGCGTCGAGCATCCGCCCGACGGCTCCCTCGCCCGTGCTTTGCCCTCCGCGCCGGTCCCACAGGCCGGCGAGCGCGGTCATGCCTGGTCGAGCCGCACCAGCCCCTCGGCCTTGAGCGAGCGCAGCAGCTCGGCCAGCCCGTCGCGGCACTCGGCCTCCTCGACGTCATGCTCGGCTATGAGCGCGGCGACGAGCGCGTCGACCGTCTGCGGCGTCTCGATCAGCTGCCACACGCGCGTCGCGGTCGCGTTGAAGCCGAAGCAGGTCCCGCTGTCGACGTCGAGCCCGACCAGCTCGCCGCCCGCGTCTGCCTCGATCATCCCCGGCCGGCGGGTCACCAGCATCGCTCCGTTCATTTCTTCTCTCGGCTTGGCGGGGTGCGGCGCAGCGGATAACACCCGCCCGCATGTCCCCCAGATTTCGGCATTATCGGGCGTTCGGCCTTGGCTGGCAATCCGAACTTTCACTGCCCGAACTGCGCGACGCGGATGCAGGCAATGCGAGCGCGGAGGGCGACGTGATCGTCGAGATTGGTCGGGCACCCGCGCCCGACATCGCAACCGTGGTCACAGGGGTGCGCGCCGCGCCCGACACGTTCTGGATGGAGGTGCCAGAGGTCGCGCGCTACCTGGTGATCGGGGGCACGCGGATCGTTGTCGAACCGATCGGCGATGCCGCTGAGGGTGACGTGCGCGCGTTCCTGCTCGGCTCGGCGGTCGGTGCACTGCTCCACCAGCGCGGGTACCTGCCGCTCCACGCCTCCGCGGTCGAGATCGATGGGCACGCGGTCGCGTTCGTCGCGCCCTCGGGTGGGGGCAAGTCGACGATCGCGATGCACCTCCACCATCTCGGCCACCGCGTGATCGCGGACGACCTGTGCGCGGTCGAGGTCTCGGGCGACCGCGCGCGATTGTGGCCGGGTCTGCGCAACCTGAAGCTGTGGCGCGCCTCGCTCGGCGCGATCGACCGCGCGCCCGACGGGTTTGAGCCGGTGTTGCAGACGATGGACAAGTACCGCGTGCCGATCGACGCGCTCGCCGACGACCGCGCATTCGATCTCGCCGCGGTGATCCGGCTCGACTGGGGCGAGGCACCCGCGCTCACCCCGCTCCGCGGTGCCGAAGGCGTCGGCGTGCTAGTCGCCAACACCTTTCGCGGCCAGCTGGTCGCGCCGATGGCGCGCGGGACTGAGCACTGGCGCCAGTGCGTCGAGCTGTTCGCGCGCGCTGATGTGCTCGCGCTCGCGCGGCCACGCGCGCTCAACCGGTTGGACGAGGCCTCCGCGCTGGTGACCGCGCGGTTCGCCCGCCCCGGGGGCGGCTGAACGCCGGTGCCCGTGCTCGCGCGTCCGGGTCGGCTCGTCGCTGCGGCGCGCGCCTTCGCGCGGGCGGTGTTCGCCGACACGCCCGGTAGCTGGCCACGCGCGGCCGGGCTGATGCTGCTCGGCGGGCTGCTCGAGGGTGCGGGGTTGCTGCTGCTGGTGCCGCTCGCCGGACTGCTGGTGGATGGCGGCGGGCGCGCGCAGGCGATCGCGGCGCGCTGGTTCGCGCTGGTCGGTGCCGACACGCGGATCGAGCGGCTTTCCGCGCTGCTGGTCGTGTTCGTGCTCGTCATGCTGGTGCGCGCGGGCGTGCTGCTGCTGCGCGACCGCCACCTCGCCGCGCTGCGGATCGGGTTCGTCGAGCGCGAGCGCGTGGCGCTGCTGCGCGCGCTCGCAACCGCGCGGTGGCAGGATGTCGCCGGATTGCGCCACGCGAGACTGACCGCGGCAGTGGGCGGCGACGTGCAGCGCGTCGCAGCAGCAGTGCATTACTTTCTCCAGGCACTGGTCGCCGCGGTGATGCTGGCGGTGCAGTGGCTGCTGGCGCTCGCGATCGCGCCCGCGCTGGCGCTGTTCGCCGCATTGCTGCTGCTGGGCGCCGCGGCGCTCGCACTGCCGACGCTGGCGCGCGCGAGCCGGGTGGGCGAGGCGATGACCGCGGGGCAGCTCGAGATGATGCACGCGTCGGGTCAGTTCCTGGCCGGGCTCAAGCCCGCGATCGCGCACGGCGCGGGGCCTGCGTTCGTCGCCGGGGTGGAGGCGGATGCGCGGCGATTGTCCGCGGTTCAGCTCGCCTTCGAGCGTCACCACAGCCTGGCGCGCGTCACCACCGCGAGCGCGTCGGCGCTGGTCGGCGCGGGGCTGCTGCTCGTCGGCACGTGGTGGGCGATGCCGGTCGCCAGCCTGCTCGCCGCAATCGTGATCCTGTCGCGGATGAGCGGGCCTGCGCTCCAGATCCAGCAGGCAGCGCAGCAGCTGGCGACGCTGCTGCCCGCGCACGCGGCGCTGACCGAGCTGCGTCGCGACCTCGCGCCGGGCGTGCTCCCCGCGTCGCCTGCGCCGGTCGCGCAGACCCCCGGTGTCGGCGACGCCACGATCGTTCTGGACAACGTCACCTTCGCGCACGCCGATGGCGGCGGGGTGCGCGACATCGACCTCGTGCTTCGCCCGGGCGAGATCGTCGGGCTGGTCGGCGCGTCGGGCGCGGGCAAGACCACCTTGGTCGATCTGCTCGCCGGGCTGATCGCGCCGCACGCCGGCAGCGTCACGCTGGGCGGACTGCCGGTCGATCACCGTTGCATCGCCTACGTCGCGCAGGACAGCTTCCTCATCCACGACACGCTGCGCCACAACCTGACGCTCGACGGACCAGCGGTGCAAGATGACGTGCTGCACGAAGTGCTGGCACTGGTCGGCGCGACGGCGTTGATCGACAGCCTGCCACAGGGGCTCGATACCCTGGTCGCCGAGCGTGGCGCACGCCTGTCGGGCGGCGAACGCCAGCGCATCGCGCTCGCGCGCGCACTAATTCGCCGGCCGGCGTTGCTGATCCTCGACGAGGCGACCAACGCGATCGACATCGCCGGCGAACGCAGGATTCTCGACATGCTTGCGGCGCTGCCCGACCGACCGGTCACCATGATCGTCGCGCATCGGGGAGAGTCGCTCGCGCGCTGCGACCGCGTGCTGACGATTGAGGCTGGACGGCTGGTGGAAGGCCGCGACCACGCCGGCTGAGCGATCAGCGACGGCTGCTGAGATGCATAAGCACGGGCCGAACCTGCTTGTACTAGTTTGTTTTGAAATAGCTCAAAGTGGGTCTAGCAGATCGGTAGTTGGAACGACCGATAATGTAATCGATCCTGCACGATCAATCGCAGGTCTCGCATCGTTATGGCTCGATAAACCAGCGACATTACGACTAGCGAACGCTGCGCCCCCAAGCGACCAAGCCTTGCCGCTCAACTTCAGCAATCACCATCCGAAGGGTTTGCGGAGACACCAGCCCCCGCAACAGCAGCAGCATTTCAAGGTGCACGGCGCTGGGCTGATCGTCACCCTGCGCTCTTCCAGGCGCCTCAACCGGTCGATCGGCCATGAGGCGACTTAATTTTTCGACGTCGTCTCCAAGTTCGATCAATGAAGCACGGATGCTGGCAAGCTCCTCATCCGCTTTGTCGGCGCGCTCCAAACGCTCGCGAATAACGGTCGCCATGCCAACGCCCCTGCCCTCCGCCTCGGCAGCGTAAACTAGCGCTTGTCCCTCTCTTAAACGGACCTTGATCGAGTCTGACAGAGCCATTGCACCTCCGGCTACAACATGGACCCCATATTGTTCTCAAAGAGCACGACATTACAACAACTTCTAGAAGAACATGGTCCTAGAAGGATCCATCATCCAAATAGCTGGATATAGAAAGTTGGGGCGTTTCAGTATCTTAGCAGCACCGGAAGGTGCGTATGGTGTACGACCTCAAATCACGAATTTAAGGGTCAAAAATGAAGCTCTCGACAGTCCGAAAATGGACTGTCCGGGCTTCAAGAGGGTCCAAACTATCCCGATGAGCGCAGCTCAGCGGGCAATGATGCGCTGATGATGCGCATATGACGCATTTATTATGCAGATTTGATGCGGATGGACGCAGATAGGATGCAGAAAGGTTGCACAGAGGGGGCATTCGGGATGCAAAAAGGGGGCAGATCGGATGCACAAGAGAGGCAAAATGCCAAGCCGGCCTACGATGCCTGAACGTGATCGTCCTAGCCCGCCTGGATACGTCGACGTATCTCCTGCTTATCTCCGATTGCGAGGAGGGCATCACTGGTAAACCGCTCCAGATCCCGTCTTAAATCAGCGACGATCGTCCTGAACAACGATCGCTGCGGGCTCGAAAACCCGTCATGGATTTCCAGCATTATCGTGCTCACCAATGACATGAACTGCTCGGCTTCCTCGATTAGAAAATCGACATGTGCGTCCTGACACCGGGTCATTCTGGACGGCCGGTTCAGAGCAAACCCTGTCATGGCCAGGACCAACGAATTCTCGAGTTCGGTTGAGAAGGGTATGTGCTCGCGGCATCCACGTAGCTCGGCGAGCAACTCGCGCATTCTGTTTTCCAGATCAGTCGCCACGATGCCTCCTTGCTTGGAATGGAGGCAAACCCGGCTGGAGAGCCGGGCGTTCGTAACCCTGCACAAGGACAAGGCGCTGCCACCTTTGGGCCAGGCCTTGGACATGCGTGACAGCCGCCCGGCCGAATAGCTCGACCGGACCTTGTGAATGTCGGGGTTACGACGCCCCACGGCCGGGATTTACCGGACCGCGCAGGCATGGTTGCAGAAGGCCGTTAGGGAGACAAGCCGCTGTTGCTCGTCATCCAAAGGGTTTGATGGCCATTGGCAACGCAGCAGCTTCGCACGTCCATTGGCCGGTAACTCGCTCGCTTATGAAGTAGTGCAAAGTTGGATGCTGAAAAGCGCAATCGCTTCGAGAGCAACAATTGCGAGTAGGATATTTCGGATGCGAAGCTGACGGCGCACACCCGTCGCTGCCGCCTCTACGGAACGTGCCTGTCTACCTAGCCTACCCGGATGCATTGCGCTCATAGCTGCCCTTACCGCAACCTTGCGTCACGCGAAATGGACCTACTTAGCCGACCAGCAGCCCATCATGGTCGCTCGCGTCGACGCACGAACAGCTTCATCCCTGTTAAACCATCTAGCGGAGTGATCGACATCTTAGCTCACTGATTGATTATCTGAATCAGTCCGTTTTCTGCTTTGGTTCCGTGTGGCTCCGACTCATAGAGTCGACATGCCGATCGCGCGTGAGCATCGTTGGTTGTACCCGATCGATTGGTATGAGCTGTCCACGTTCATCCGCTTCACGCGTGCGAAAGGGCGGTGCGAGCACTGCCGGCGTCCGCATGGACGCGACGTGCTGCATCTCGGCGACGGCATGTGGTGGGATGAGGAGGCCTCGCGCTGGCGTGACGGACGTGGGCGAGCTGTGCCTGCACTCGCCAGTCCGGCCGAGTTGGCGCGCGCGCAACCGGGGTTCGTGGGGATCGGCGCGCCGGCTGCACTTCGCGTCACGCGCGTGGTGCTCGCCAGCGCGCATCTGAACCATAATCCGGGCGACAATCGCGCTCGCAATCTCGCCGCACTGTGCCAACGCTGCCACATGCGCCACGATGCCGATGAGCATCGCCGAAGACGCTGGCGTAACGCGTTTCGCACCCGTGCCATGGGTGACCTGTTCGCCTGAGGTGGACTTCAAAGCTTTGTACCAGCATAAGTGTTACGCCTGCGTTGCCGTCTTGAGCGGCAGCGGGGGGACTGAGGAGAATACATTTGTCAGCAATCGTGCCGGTGATCCTGTCCGGCGGATCGGGAACGCGTTTGTGGCCGATGTCGCGGCCGGAGCGACCCAAGCAGTTCCTGGCGCTGACCGCAGCCGAGACGATGCTGCAACTGACCGCGGCACGCGCGCATGGGGACGCGTTTGCCGCGCCGATTGTCGTTGCGAATGCGGCGCATGCCGATCAGGTCGAGACACAACTGGCCGAGATCACCGCCTCCCCGCAGGCGATCATCCTGGAGCCTGCCGGGCGTAACACCGCGCCGGCGATCGCGCTGGCGGCGCTCGAAGCCGACGGCAAGGCGCCGCTGCTCGTCATGCCGTCCGACCACGTGATCGCCGATCCGGACGCGTTCCATGCCGCGATCCACGCTGCACTGCCGCTGGTCGAGGATGGTTGGATGGTCACCTTCGGCATCACGCCTGACTCGCCGG
>NZ_CAJYVU010000132.1 GCF_913778135.1 uncultured Sphingomonas sp.
CGCAATTGCTTCACAATCTGATCGGCAACGCGATGAAATATGGTCGTGCCGGGACACCGGTGTCGGTCACGCTGAAGACCGGATCACGCGACGCAGTGCTGCTGCAGATCGAGGACGAGAGCGAAGGAATCGCGCCGGAGCATCTTCCCCGCCTGACCGAGCGATTTTACCGCGTCGACGCCGGACGCAGCCGTTCGCTCGGAGGAACGGGGCTCGGGCTCGCGATCGTTAAGCACATCGTCGAGCGGCACCGGGGGCGGCTCGACATCGCCAGCGTGGTCGGCACGGGCACGCGCGTGACGGTCACGCTGCGCGCGGCGGAGCGCTGATCATCCCCCGGTCCGTGGGTGCTGTCATCAAGCGGTAACGCGAGTGTCACACGGAGCCTGAGCGGGTCGGCGCCGCGGGGGCGCGACTGTCTGTTTAAGGGAATCGATGCGTCGTCTCGTCCTGGCGCTCGCGGCAGTATTGCCGGTCGCGCTCGGCGCCTGCGTGGATCAGGCGGCCGGCGGCGGTGCGGGCGCGCGCGACCAGATCCGCGTCGTCGGCTCCTCGACCGTTTACCCGTTCACGACGCTGGTCGCGGAGCAGTACCTCGCCGCCAATCCCGACGCGCGGCCGCCGGTAATCGAGTCGACGGGCACCGGAGCGGGCATCCGCCTGTTTTGCAGCGGCATCGGCGCCTCCTATCCCGATCTGGTCGACGCATCTCGTCGCATGAAGCGCCGCGAATATGACGAATGCGCCAGCCACGGCGCGGGCGATCTGATGGAGGTGCAGATCGGGATCGACGGCATCGCGCTTGCCGAGGCACGTCGCGGACCGCCGATGCGGCTGACCCCTGCGCTGCTGTTCCGCGCGCTCGCCGCCGCCCCCGGCGGCCAACCGAACCGCAGCCGCACCTGGCGCGATCTCGACCCTAACCTGCCGGCGACACCGATCCGCGTCTATGGCCCGCCCGCGACAAGCGGGACGCGCGATGCCTTTGCCGAGCTGATCCTCGCGCGCGGATGCGAGACGCTCGATCCGCGCATGGCGACGTTGCGCGAGCGCGACCGACCGGCATTCGACGCTCGTTGCCTTCGTGTGCGCGACGACGGCCCGTTTATCGACGCGGGCGAGAACGACAATCTGATCGTGCAGAAGCTGCGCGCCAATCCCGAGGCGCTCGGCATCTTCGGCTATAGTTACCTGGAAGAGAATAGCGACACGGTGCGCGGCATTGCGATCAGCGGCGTGGAACCGACGTACCAGGCGATCGCCGACGCGCGCTATCCAGGCGCGCGGCCATTGTACGTTTACACGAAGCGATCGCACCTGCGCGCCGTGCCGGGGCTCCGCCGCTTTCTCGCGCTCTACGCCGCCAATTGGTCACCGGGCGGGGCACTCACGCGTCGCGGGCTGATCCCCAGTCCGGCGAGCGTGCGCGCCCGCGCCGCCGACACGATCGTGCACGATCGCGCGCTCGACCCGCAGGCGCTCGACTGATGTCGCCGCTGACGCTCCTGTTCCTCATCGCCGCGCTGGGGCTCGTCGCCTGGGTGATCGCGCGCACCCGTGCGCGCCGTTTTCGCCGCGTCACACGCCAGCGGTTCAACTCGCTGCCGCAGCATCACGGCTGGTATGTCGCGCTATGCACGGTGGTGCCCGCACTCACGTTTCTGCTGATCTGGTATTTCGTGTCGCCCGCGCTCGTGACCGACGCGGTGCTAGCCACGCCGCGCGCTGCCATGCTGCCGCCGCCCGGCTTCGATCGCGCCGCGATCCTGTCGGAAGCGCGTGAGATCGCCGCCGGACGCGCGTTCGGCGCCTTTACCCCGCTCGGCCAGGCACTCGCCCCCGCCTACGCCGCCGCACAGGCGCGGTTCGACACGATCGGCACCGTGGTGGCGCTGCTGCTCGCGTTCGCGGGCGGCGCGTGGTCGTTCCTGCGGGTACGCCCCGGCTTTTCAGCGCGCAGCCGCACCGAAGGGCTGATCATGTGGCTGCTGCTCGCCGCATCGCTGGTGGCGATCGCGACGACGGTCGGGATCGTGCTCAGTCTGGTGGTGGAGAGCGCGCGCTTCTTCCGCATCGTGCCCGTCGCCGACTTCCTGTTCGGCACGCACTGGAGCCCGAGCGTGATCGACCCGCGCGATCCCGGCGCTGCACTCGGCGCGGTGCCGCTATTCTGGGGCACGTTCTTCATTGGTGCGGTGTTCGCGATGGCGGTGGCAGTGCCGCTGGGGCTGATGAGCGCGATCTACCTGACGCAATATGCCACGCCGCGCGCGCGTCGCTGGATGAAGCCGCTGCTGGAGGTGCTCGCGGGTGTGCCGACAGTCGTCTACGGCTATTTCGCCGCGCTGACGGTCGCACCTGCTGTGCGGCAGGTGGGCAGCGCGCTTGGCATCGCCGCTGCGTCGTCGGAGAGTGCGCTCGCGGCCGGACTGGTGATGGGGATCATGATCATCCCGTTCGTCTCGTCGATGGCGGACGACTCGCTCGCTGCCGTCCCCTCCGCGATGCGAGACGGCAGCCTCGCAATGGGGGCGACCAGCGCCGAGACGATCAAGCGCGTGCTCGTCCCTGCGGCGCTGCCGGGGGTGATCGGCGGCGTGCTGCTCGCGATCAGCCGCGCGGTCGGCGAGACGATGATTGTCGTGATGGCCGCGTCGGGCATCGCCACGCTGACGCTCAACCCGTTTGCCAGCACCACCACCGTGACCAAGCAGATCGTCGACCTGCTGACCGGAGAAGCCGAGTTCGCCTCGGCCAAGACGCTTGCCGCCTTTGCGCTGGGACTAACGCTGTTCGCCATCACGCTGCTGCTGAACGTCGTCGCGCTGATGGTGGTTCGACGCTACCGCGAGGCGTATGACTGAGACGCTCGTTCCCCAGGCGCCGGTCAGCACGGCCGAGATCGCACCGCATCGCCCCACCGACTGGCGCAGCCACGCGATGGAGCGGCGCATCCGGCGCCGCTACGCGGCCGAGCGGCGCTTCCGCCTGCTCGGGCTCGGCGCAGTGGTGCTGTCGGCTGCATGCCTGGCGTTCCTGCTGATCGTGATGATCGCGCAAGGCTATCAGGGTTTCGTCGAGACACGCCTGACGCTGCCGCTCGACCTGCGCGAACTAAGGCTGGAGCGCTCGCCCGAGCGGTTAAGGGCACCCGGTGCCGACCTGGCGCTCGCGGGCGCGGGGCTGGAGCGCGTGGTCGATGCAGCAGCGAACCGAGCCTACGAGGCCGAGGGCGGCGCAGCGCTGCTGTCGGATGGAGCATGGCTGCGCGTGCGCGATGCGGTGAAGCACGATCCGCGGCTGCTCACCCACCCGTTCACGCTCGCGCTTCCTGTTTCGAGCGCGATTGATGTCGCCGCCAAGGGCAAGGGCACGCCCGTAGCTGAACGATCGGTCGCTCTGCTCGGCGCGCATCTGTCTCGCGGCGTGGCGTGGGACTTCTTCACCGGCGCCGATTCGACCGACGCGGCGCGCGCAGGGATCTGGGGGGCGCTCAAGGGATCGTTGCTGACGATGATCGTCACGCTCGCGCTCGCCTTTCCGGTTGGCGTGCTCTCGGCGATCTACCTGGAGGAATATGCGCCGCGTAATCGCGCTACCGACTTCCTGGAGGTATCGATCAACAATCTTGCCGCGGTACCGTCGATCGTGTTCGGGTTGTTGGGATTGGCAGTGTTTCTCGGCACGCTCCACCTACCCCGCTCGGCGCCGTTGGTAGGCGGACTGACCCTCGCCCTCATGACGATGCCCGTCATCGTAATCGCGTCTAGGAACGCGATCCGCGCCGTGCCGCCGTCGATCCGCGACGCCGCACTGGCGGTTGGGGCGTCGCCGATCCAAGTGGTCTCGCACCATGTGCTGCCGCTCGCCGCACCCGGCATTCTGACCGGCACGATCATCGGCATGGCGCGCGCGCTGGGTGAGACCGCGCCGTTGCTGATGATCGGCATGCGCGCCTTCATCGCCGCGCCGCCTGCCGGGTTCACCGATTCAGCAACCGCTTTGCCCGTGCAAATCTTTCTGTGGTCGGACCAGGTCAGTCGCGGCTTCGTCGAGAAGACATCGGCGGCGATCCTCGTGCTGCTCGTCTTCCTGCTCGCGATGAACGGCGTCGCGATCTTCCTACGCAATCGCTTCGAGACGCGCTGGTGATGAGCAACAATCCGCCAAAGATGACTGCCAGCCACGTCGACGTGTCCTACGGCACCAACCACGCCATCCGCGACGTGTCGATCGACGTGTACCGGGAGGATGTCACCGCCTTCATCGGCCCCTCGGGCTGCGGCAAGTCGACCTTCCTGCGCAGCCTCAACCGCATGAATGACACGATCCCGACCGCACGCGTGTCGGGCGACATCAGGCTCGACGGCGAAGACATCTACGCGCGCGAAATGGACGTGGTGCAACTGCGCGCGCGCGTCGGCATGGTGTTTCAGAAGCCCAATCCATTTCCGAAATCGATCTACGAGAATGTCGCCTATGGTCCGAAGATACACGGGCTGGCGCAATCGAAAGGCGAACTCGACCGCATCGTCGAACGCTCGCTCTCCCGCGCGGGATTGTGGAACGAGGTAAAGGATCGGCTGTCCGATCCGGGCACCGCATTGTCGGGCGGGCAGCAGCAGCGACTGTGCATCGCGCGCGCGATCGCGGTTGATCCCGAGGTCATCCTGATGGACGAACCCTGCTCCGCGCTCGATCCGATCGCGACCGCGCGGATCGAGGAGCTGATCCACGACCTGCGCGGGCGCTACGCGATCGTGATTGTCACGCACAACATGCAGCAGGCCGCCCGCGTGAGCCAGCGCACGGCCTTTTTCCACCTGGGCCAGCTGATCGAATACGGCGACACCTCCGACATCTTCACCAATCCTCGGCAAGAGCGGACCAAGGATTACATCACCGGCCGGTACGGCTGAGCGACACGGCCAAGGAACAAGGGCAATGGCAAGCAGCCAGGAACATACGGTCAAGGCGTTCGACCAGGACATCGGGCAGCTGCGCGGGCTGATCTCGCAGATGGGCGGATTGGCCGAGGCGGCGATCGGCAATGCGATGCTGGCGCTGCAGCGCGGCGACCACGCGCTCGCGGCGCAGGTGCGTGCCGACGACAAGAAGATCGACGCGATCCAGCACGAGGTTGAGCGGGCGGTGGTGCGCATCATTGCGCTGCGCGCGCCGATGGCGAACGACCTGCGCGAGGTGGTCGCCGCACTCAAGATCGCGACGGTGGTGGAGCGGATCGGCGATTATGCCAAGAACATCGCCAAGCGCGTGCCGCAGATCGAGAGCGAGCACCGGATCGATCCGATCTCCACGCTGCCCGCGATGGCGCGAATGGCGGCGGACATGGTGCGCGACGTGCTCGACGCCTTCGCCGCGCGCGATCCCGACGCCGCGATCGCGATCTGCGAGCGCGACGACGCGCTGGACGATTTCTACGACAGCATTTTTCGCACGCTCGTCACCTACATGGTCGAAAATCCGAAAACGATCAGCCAGTGCGCGCACCTGCTGTTCGT
>NZ_CAJYVU010000133.1 GCF_913778135.1 uncultured Sphingomonas sp.
CGTCGCGGCGCTTCTACGCCGGCGGTGGTGCGTCGGTGCGCGGCTATGGTTTCCAGGCGATCGGTCCGCGCGACGTCAACAACGATCCGATCGGCGGGCGATCCTTGTCCGAATTCTCGATCGAGGCGCGGGTCAAGGCGTTCGGCAATTTCGGCGTCGTGCCGTTCTTCGACGGCGGGAACATCTACACCGGCGTCGTGCCCAACTTCAAAGGATTGCAGTACGGCGCGGGACTGGGCGTACGTTATTACTCCAACTTCGGGCCGATCCGCCTCGATGTCGGCACCCCGCTCAACCCGCAGCCGGGTGACAGCCGGATCGCGGTCTACGTCTCGCTGGGGCAGGCGTTTTGAGGCGCGCGCTGCGCTGGTTGGTGCGGATCGTCGTCGCACTGGCGCTGCTGATCGCGCTGGTCGCGGTCGTGCTCGACAGCGACATCGGCCATCGCTTCGTTGCCGACCGCGTCAACGCGCTCGCGCCCGCCAACGGTTTGCGTTTCCACCTCGGCCGTATCGACGGGTCGCTCTACGGCAAGGCCGAGCTGGTCAACTTCCGCCTGAGAGATCCCGATGGGCTGGTGCTGGCGGTGCCGCGCGCGACGCTCGACTGGGATCCGTTCGCCTGGATGTCGAACCGGCTCGACATCGATGCGCTCGACGTACCCCAAGCCACGCTCGCCAAGCTGCCGCGGACGATCGACACCGGCAAGCAGGGTCCGATCCTGCCCGATTTCGACATTGCGATCCGCCGGTTGCGTATCGCGCGGCTCGTGGTTGCGCCGCGGGTGACGGGGCGACTGCGCTATGGGCGGCTTCAAGGGCGCGCCGACATCCGCTCTGGCCATG
The DNA here is from genome assembly GCF_913778135.1 of uncultured Sphingomonas sp. Lineage (GTDB taxonomy): Bacteria > Pseudomonadota > Alphaproteobacteria > Sphingomonadales > Sphingomonadaceae > Sphingomonas. The sequence goes on from NZ_CAJYVU010000133.1 coordinate 846, forward strand.
CCGCGGTCGATCTCGCCGCGCTGATCGAAGGAAGCGACCGTGTCAGCGCGCGGATCGACGCGGTGCCCGATGCCGGGCGCTTCGACGTCGACGTGCACGCCGCGGGAGCGGCGAACGGCGTGCTGGCGCAACTGACGCACCTCCGCCGCGCGGTGACGCTCGATGTTGACGGGGTCGGTGACTGGCAGCGCTGGCGCGGGCGCGCGCGCGGGCAGGTCGGAGGCGCGCGCGTGCTCGACCTCGCGCTCGGCAATGACGCGGGTCGCTACACGCTGACGGGGACGCTCGCGGTTGCGAGCATCACGCGCGGCAAGCTCCAGGCGCTGACCGCGCCGCGCGTCGCGGTGAACGGCAGTGGCACCTTCGCCGATCGACGGCTGGACGGTACGCTGTCGCTCCGCTCCGCCGCGCTAGCCGCCGAGGCGACGGGCGTGGTCGATCTGGCGCGAAGCCGGCTCGACAACCTGCGCCTGCGCGCGCGGCTGCTCCGGCCCGAGGCGCTGTTCCGCAACATGCGGGCGACGGGCATGGAGTTGCGTGCGATCCTGAGCGGGCCGCTGCGCGCGTTCATGTTCGATTACCGCATCACGGCACCGCGCTTCTCGTTTGATCAGACCGGGTTTGAGCAGGCGCGTGCGGCAGGGCGGGGGCGCTGGTCGAAGGCACCGATCGCGCTGCCGGTCCGCTTCACCGCCGCGCGGGTGACCGGCGTCGGCAACGTCGCGGGCGGCATCCTGCGCAACCTGAGCGTCGACGGTACGCTGCGAGTCACGTCCAAGCTGGTCACCGGCGACGACCTGCGGCTGCGATCGGACAAGCTGACCGGGCGCATCAACCTGCAACTCGACCTGTCGAACGGACAGTTCGATATCGGCGTCAACGGCGCACTGGGCCGATTGCTGATCCCCGGCCTCGGCATCGTCGACGTGCAGTCACGTCTCACCGTCGTGCCCGGGCCGGGCGGCAAGGGCACGCGCGTGGTCGGACGTGGCAGCGCGCAGGTCGTGCGGCTCGACAATGCGTTCTTCCGCAGCCTGGCGGGCGGGCTGCCGCACGTCGAGACGCTCCTGGAACGCACGCCCGACGGCGTGCTTCATTTCACCAACCTCGTCCTGACCGCGCCCCAGATCAGGCTGGCGGGAAGCGGCTATCGTCGTCGTGACGGCACCTTCCACTTCGAGGGCGCGGGAACGCAGGCGACCTACGGCGCGCTGACCCTGAAGCTCGACGGACAGATCGAGCGGCCGGTGATCGACCTCGTGTTCCAGCGGCCGAACGCGGCGCTTGGCCTGACGGGGGTGCGCGCCCACCTCGACCCGACGCCTGCCGGGTTCGCCTTTACCGCCGCAGGGGGCTCAAGGCTGGGACCGTTCACGACCGAGGGGCAAATCCTGCTGCCGAAGGGCGGCACCGCGCGGATCGCGGTCGCGCGGCTGGATGTGAGCGGGACGCGCGCGAGCGGCGCGCTCGACATCGTGCCGAACGGCTTCGCTGGCCGCCTGACGGTTGCGGGTGGCGGCATCACGGGCACACTCGACTTCGCGCCGCAGGGGACGATCCAGCGCATCGTCGGTGCACTCGACGCGCGGACGGCGCGACTCGGCACCGTGTCAGTGCGACAGGGACACGTGGATTTCACCACGTTGCTCGATCCCGCAGGCACGCGCGTGACCGCGACGGCGACGGGCAGCGGCCTGCGACGCGGCTCGCTCAGCATCGCGCGGTTCGCCGGCACCGCAGCACTGAACGGTGACACCGGGGAGGTCCGCGCCTCGATCGCGGGATCGCGCGGTGCGGGATTCCAGATTCAAACGGTGACGCAGATCGCCGCGGACGGCTACACGGTGCAGGCGCAAGGGAAGGTCGGCAACCAGCCGATCCGGCTCGACACGTCCGCGCGGCTGCGCCGCGACGGCGACGACTGGCTGCTCGCGCCGACCGCGCTGTCGTTCGCGGAAGGGAAGGCGCAGGTGTCGGGGCGGTTCGGCGCGGTCGACACGGCGGTCGACCTCTCCGTCGACACGATGCCCTTGTCGGTGCTCGACATCGGCTATGCCGGACTCGGTCTCGGCGGCAATGCATCGGGTACGCTGCATTATGCGTCGCGCGGGAGTGAGGCTCCGACCGGTCGCGTCAACATGACAGTGCGCGGGCTGACGCGCTCGGGGCTGCTGCAGTCCTCGACGCCGATCGACCTCGGGATCGCGGGCGTATTGACTGCCGACAAGGCAGGCGTGCGCGCCGTGATGGCGTCGAACGGGCGCACGATCGGGCGCGCACAGGCGCTGCTGCGGCCGCTGGGGCAGGGTGACGTGGTCGAGCGGCTGACGGGTGCCGGGCTGTTCGCGCAGCTGCGCTATTCCGGCCCGGCGGATACGCTGTGGCGGCTGACGCGGGTCGAGCTGTTCGACCTCGCCGGACCCGTGGCGATCGCCGCCGACGTATCGGGCAGCGTGCGATCTCCGCAGATCAGGGGACAGGTGAGGGCGACCGGCGCGCGCATCAGCAGCGCGACGACGGGCACCGCGCTCACCAACGTACAGGCGGCGGGCCGCTTCGCCGGATCGCAGTTGCAGGTGCAGAGCTTCACCGCCGACGCCGGGCGCGGAGGGACGGTGACGGGTACCGGCCGGTTCGACTTCGCCGGCGCGAAGGGTGTCGCGCTCGATCTCAGGATGCAGGCGAACCGTGCAGTGCTGATCGACCGCGACGATATCGGCGCGACGGTGACCGGGCCGCTGACCTTCACCTCCGACGGGTCGGGCGGGCGGATCGCGGGCGACGTGCGGCTCGACGCCAGCCGCTACCGGCTCGGCCAGGCGACGGTCGCGAGCGCGCTGCCGCAGCTGAACGTGCGTGAGATCAACCTACCCGGCGGTGGCGAGGCCGACGACGACACCGGACCTGCACCCTGGGCGCTGGCGGTGCACGCGCGCGCGAAGGGCGGGTTGATGGTCAGCGGCCTCGGGCTGTCGTCCGAATGGTCGACCGACGTGAACATCGCCGGCACGCCCGACAATCCCGCGATCACCGGTCGGGCCGACCTGATCCGCGGCGATTATGAATTTGCCGGGCGCGAGTTCGAGCTGGAGCGCGGCGTGCTGCGTTTCGGTGGCGAGGTGCCCGCCAATCCCGCGCTCGACATCGAGGCGAACGCCGACTCGACCGGCCTGCGCGCCAGCATCCGCGTGACCGGCGTCGCGCAGAAGCCGGAAATTACCTTCAGCAGCGTGCCCGCGCTGCCACAGGACGAACTGCTGTCGCGGCTGCTGTTCGGCACCTCGATCACCAACCTGTCCGCGCCCGAGGCGCTGCAACTCGCCGCCGCGGTGGCGGCGTTGCAGGACGGCGGAAATGGCATCAATCCGATCAATGCAGTGCGCCGCGCCGCCGGGCTCGATCGCCTGCGCATCCTGCCGGCCGACCCGCAGACGGGGCAGGCGACCTCGATCGCGGCGGGCAAATACGTGACGCGGCGGCTGTACGCCGAGATCATCACCGACGGGCAGGGCTATTCCGCGACGCGGGTCGAGTTTCAGGTCACACGCTGGCTGTCGCTACTGTCATCGATCTCGACACTCGGCCGGCAGAGCGGCAACATCCGCGTATCGAAGGATTATTGAGCTGCCGGCTCCCGCCCGGGCGTGGGCGGGAGCGTCGACCGGTCACAATCCGTCGATCATCTCCGACAAGACTTCCAGGCACGACACACCGAGCCGCTTCGATCGCTTCGGGCTCCAGCCGAATTCAGCGTCCGGGTTCGGATCGTGATCCTTGAACGGCATCTCCAGCGTCACCGACACCGCGCCGAAGCGCTCGGCGAGCTGGTTGGTCGACATCGACAGGTTGGCCTTGCCCGCCGCCGACTTGTCGTAGCCGAGCTCGGTCTGGAAATCGGGCGTGTGTGCCGCCAGCCGCCGTCCGAACTCGTAGAATTTGTCGCCGTGCGCGTCGGTCCACGACGGGATGCCCTCGAAGCCCGCGATGAAGTTTGCCGCGATCGCCTCATCACCATGAACGTCCATCGCGAAGGTGACGCCGGTGCGATCCATCTCCGCCAGCACGCACAGCACTTCCGGGCTACGCTCGGCGCTGGGCGCGTGCCATTCGCGGTTGAGGTTCACCCCCGCCGCATTGGTGCGCAGGTGGCCGCGGCGCGTGCCGTCGGGGTTCATGTTGGGGACAACGTGGACGGTCGCCTTGTCGAGCAAGGGCCGCGCCGCGTCGCTGGTCAGCCAGTCGAGCGCACCCTCCATCCACCATTCGGTCATCGATTCGCCCGGATGCTGGCGGCCGTAGAGCCACACCTGCTTCTCGCCCGACCCGATGCGGAGATAATCGATCGCCTGCCCGTCGAGCGTCTGGCCGATCTCGCGATGCGTGACACCGGGGCGCGCGGCGACCCGCGCGATCAGATGCGCGTGCATCTCCATCGTATAGGGTGCGAAATAGGCGAACCAGGCGAGGTCGGAGTCGCCCGCCCAGTCGAACTCGAGCACGCCATTTTCGTAGCGCGTCTCGATCATCCTCCAGTGGATCAGGTCGGTCGAGGCGCGCGTCTTGTACCCCGGCCAGCCGAACGGATAGGCCGACTTGCCCGCGTTCAGGATACGGAAGGTCGTCGCGCGCCCTGCAAGCCCAGCGGCGCGAAAGTAGAACCATTGAAAGAAGTCGGACTGGTGATCGTGCACGATCTCCAGATCGACGTAAGTGTCGTGGACGGCGACGACGCGGATGTTGCCGCCATCGAAGGCGGCGTTGATCGATAGGGTCATTGACCTCGCCTAGCTATTTCACCTCGATCGTGCGACCCGATTCGCCCGGGAAGCCGGTGAACAGCGCGCGTGCGAGCCGCTGCGCGATCGAGGCGGCGTCGGCGGTCGGCGCGCTCACGTCGGTCAGCGACTGAGCTTGGCCCTCCCAAATCGCGTCGGGGCCCTTGCGGATACGCACCGACAATTCGGTCACGACGCCTTCGCCGCCACCGCCACCGCCGACCGGGAAGCCGACGCCAGCGCCGACCCCGCCACCGCTGCGCCAGCCGCCGCCACCGACGCCGCCACCGAGGCCGATCGAGATCGGCGAGCGGCGCCGCGGCAGCGATTGCGGCGCGCGCGTGAAGCCGACCGTGGCGATATATTCGGCGGTCGCGCCGGGCGCGGGATTGGTGAAGCCCTGCCTTAACAACTCGCTCTGCACCGCGGCGGCGTAGGTCTTGTACTCGATGCTGGGCGTCGTGGGACCGGCCAGCGGCTCGACCGAGATCGTGCCGCGCTGCGTCACCGGATCATAGTGAAAGCGGGTGGCGGACACCGGAAAGCGCTGCGGCCCGGTGGCGCAGGCCGACATCATGGTGGCAGCGGCGAGGGCAGCGATGGGCAAAGCGCGCATGAGGCGTCTCTCCTGAGAAGGGTCGTTTCGGTGCAGTAACGCCGCAGGCGCGCGCAAGCTCCCGTCTGGTGCAGCGCGATCGTGCACGGGTGCATTCCGCGGCGCGGTTGACTTGCGCGTCCGGCTTCACTAGGCGGCGCGCTTCCTTATTCTCACACGTAACACGTTCCCAAAGGCGCACCATGAAGATCCGCAACAGCTTGAAGTCGCTCAAGGACCGCCACCGCGACAATCGCGTGATCCGTCGCCGCGGCCGTACCTACGTCATCAACAAGACCAACCGCCGCTTCAAGGCGCGCCAGGGCTGAGTCGTCCGGCGCTGATTCGTTCGGCACAATTGAGATAAAGCGGTTCATGCCCGTCACGTCGGTGATCTTCGATGTCGGGCACGTCCTCTACGACTGGGACCCGCGTGTCCTGTACGAGCGCCTGTTCGACGACGAACGGGCGCTCGACGCGTTCCTGCGCGACGTCGCCACGCGCGAGTGGCATTTCCAGCACGATGCCGGACGCCCCTTCGCGGAGACGTCGGCCGAGCTGATTGCGCTCCACCCCGAGCATGCGGAGATGATTCGCGCCTGGGGTCCTCGCTTTTCCGAGCAGATACCGGGGCCGATCGCGGGCATGCCGGGACTCGTCGAGGAACTTGACGCCAATGGCGTGCCGCTGTTCGCGATCACCAACTTCTCGGGCGAATTCTTCGCGCCGTTTCGTGCACGCGAGGCGGCACTGTTCGACCGCTTTCGCGACATCGTCGTCTCGGGCGACGAGAAGCTGATCAAGCCCGACGCCGCGATCTACCACCTCGCGCTGCGCCGCTTCGGGGTGGCGGCCGACGAGACCATTTTCGTCGACGACAATGCGGCGAATATCGAAGGCGCGCGCGCGGTCGGCATCCGCGCGCATCATTTCCGTGACGCCGAAACACTGCGCGCCGAGCTGACCGAGCTGGGATTGCTGCGCTGAGCCAGCCGGCCGCGAGCGCCGGGGCGGGGGGTGACCACGTGCCGCTGCGCCACCTGCTGCTCGGGCTCGCCGTGGTGGTGGTGTGGGGCACCAATTTCGTCGTGATCCGCGTCGCGCTGGAGCAATTGCCGCCGCTCGCGTTCGCCGCACTGCGCTTCACGCTCGCCTTCCTGCCCGCGGCCTTGTTCATTCGTCGCCCGGCGGTACGCTGGCGCGATCTCGCCGCTTACGGGGTGCTGATCGGCGCCGGGCAGTTCGGACTGCTGTTCATCGCCATGAACGGGATGATCTCGCCCGGGCTCGCCAGCCTGGTGGTGCAAAGCCAGGTGTTCTTCACCATCGCGCTCGCCATCGCGTTTCGCGGCGAGCGGGTGAAGCCGGTGCAGGTGCTGGCGCTCGTCATGGCAACCGCCGGGATCGGCGTGATCGTCGCGCACGGCGGCGGGGCGGCGACCCCGCTCGGCCTCGTGCTCGTCATCGCGGCGGCGCTCAGCTGGGCGGGCGGGAACCATGTCGCGAAGGCGAGCGGAGTGACCGACATGCTCGCCTTCGTCGTCTGGTCGAGCATGTTCGCGGTGCCGCCGCTGGTCGTCGCCGCGCTGCTGCTGGAGGGAGCGGGCCCGATCGCGATCGCGCTGGCGCACGCGACCCCCGGCGCCTGGGCGGCGGTGGTGTGGCAGTCGGTCGGCAATTCGCTGTTCGGCTATGCCGCCTGGGGCTGGCTGCTCGCGCGCCATCCGGCTGCAACGATCACGCCGCTCGCCATGCTGGTGCCGGTGTTCGGCATGGGCGCGAGCGCGCTGTTGCTTGGCGAGCCGCTGCCGGGATGGAAGCTGGGCGCGGGCGCGCTGGTGCTCGGCGGGCTCGCGCTCAACATTCTGTGGCCGCTCGCGGGGCGTATCCCGTGGCGCCGCGGCGCGGGCGCCTAATCGACCGCCAGAAACTAGTCGACCGCCAGCACGGCGATCGCATCCTCGCGACCGTTGAAGGCGACCGTCTCGCCTGCCTCCGCCCCCATCAGTGCGCACGCGAGCGGGGCGGAGAAGGGGATCGCACCCGCTGCCGGATCGGCCTCGTCGTCGCCGACCAGTGTGACCTGCCGCTCCTTGCCCGCGAGCGTGAAGGTGACGCGATTGCCGAAGCCGACCGCCCCGTCCGAGCGCGGCGCAGTCTCCACCGCGGTCACCCGACGCGTCTGCCAGTAGCGCAGGTCGCGGCGCAGTTTCTTCACCTCCTCGGCATCGCTCGTTTCGACGATCTGCCGTTCCAGCGTAGCGATCCGATCATCGATCAGCGCGCGCCCGCTCGGCGTCACCAGATTGGGCCCGGACGGCAGCGGCAGCTCGAACGTCGGTTCCAGATGCTCGTCGTCGCTCTCGCGGCGAAAGGCGACGCTCATCCGAGTTTGCCGAACTGCGCCTCGTAGCCGGCGCGGTCGCCCTTCGCCAGAAAGCGCGCCTGTTCGCGCCAGCGGTCGCGCTCCATCCGGCCCTGGAACGCGCCGAGCTTCGCGTCGAGATCGGCAGCTTCCGCGTCGTCTAGCCAGGCGAGCTGGTCGACCTGAGTGATGCCGAGCTCGCCCAGACGCGTGGCAATCTTCGGACCCAGGCCTTTCAGCTGCGTGATCGACCCGGCGCCGGGTGTCGTCGCGACTGGTTCGGATGCAGGGACTTCGGGGTCGGTCGCAGGTGCAATCGCGGTAGGCGCGTCCGCTGCCGTGCTGGCCGGCGAGGCATCGAGAGGAGCCGCCGCCGCGATCGGCTCGTCGGCGAAGGGTGCTTGGCTTGGCTGCTCATCGGACAGGCGGTCATTCGTCTGACCTTGGTCGACCGTCGCAATCGGCGCCGCCGTTCCCGACGACGTCGTGGAAGCTGGTAGCGCAGCCTTGTCATTGGCACGGTCGCCGGCATCCTCCGGCTTCTCGGGTGCGAGCGTCGAGGCCGCGTTTCGCCGCGGCGCGTCGCTGAACGATTCACCCGCGTCATCGGCCTCGCGCTCCGCGACGCCGTCTTCACGCAGCGCGTCGATCCGAGCCTGCTCTTCCTTCTCGGCGGCGCGGCGCGCACTCTTTAGCCGAGCGCCCTTAATCATCCCGAAAATCGTCAGGATCGCGAGCACCGCGACCAGCCCGAGCGCGACCAGCACCAGCACACTGTCCTGCGAGAACGGTATCATTGCGTAATTACCCATGCGACGAGAACGTAGAGCGCCCCCGATATGTCCTCAAGCCGCCGCGCGCGTGTCTTGGCCACAAGCGGCCCGACCCTATTCCTCGCGCGCGATCTCGCGCCAGCCGATGTCGCGGCGGCAGAAGCCGGTCGGAAAGTCGATGCGGTCGACCGCGGCGTAGGCCGCCGCCTGCGCGGCGCGCACGCTGTCGCCGATCGCGGTGACGGCGAGGACGCGCCCGCCGCTCGCAACCAGCTGTCCATCCTGCATGCGCGTACCCGCCTGGAACACGCGTGCGCCGTCCGCTTCCGCCTCCGCGATCCGACCAATCGCGCCGCCGGTCTCGGGCGTGCCCGGATAGCCGCGCGCCGCCATCACGACGGTCAGCGCGATCTCGTCGCGGAAAGTGGGCGCGGGCAGGTCGGCGAGGCGTCCTTCGGCCACCGCCAGCAGCACCTCAACCAGATCGCCGTCGAAGCGCGCCATCAGCACCTGGGCCTCGGGATCGCCGAACCGCACGTTATACTCGATCAGCTTGGGACCGTCCGCGGTCAGCATCAGCCCGGCGTAGAGCACCCCGACGTAGGGCGTGCCCGCCGCCGCCAGCGCGTCGATCGTCGGGCGGACGATTTCGCCGAGTGCACGCTCTTCGTCCTCCACCGACAGGCACACTGCAGGGGAATAGGCGCCCATTCCGCCGGTGTTGGCGCCCGTGTCGCCGTCGCCGACGCGCTTGTGGTCCTGCGCCGAACCGAACGAGGCGCTGCTGGTGCCGTCGCTCAGCACAAACAGGCTGGCTTCCTCGCCTTCCAGAAACTCCTCGATCACCGCCTCCGCGGGACCGTGCGCGAACAGGTCGGCAATCGCCGCCTCCGCTTCACTGCGTGACATCGCGACGGTCACCCCCTTGCCCGCGGCGAGGCCGTCTGCCTTGATGACGCAGCGGCAATCGTCACCGTCGGCGAAATCGTCGAGGCAGGCGAGCGCACCGTCGCGCGAGGTGACGCGGAAATAGCGCGCGGTCGGAATGCCGACGCGCGCGCACAGATCCTTGGTGAAGCCCTTCGATCCTTCCAGCTTCGCTGCCTCGCGGCCCGGACCGAACACGGGCACGCCGATCGCGCGGACGTTGTCGGCCAGCCCCTCGACCAGCGGCGCCTCTGGCCCGACCACGACCAGCCCGATCTGCTGGCGCCGCACGAAGTCGATCACCGCGCGGTGGTCCGCCGTATCCAGCTCCGCAATCTGGGCGTGCTCGGCGATCCCGGGGTTGCCCGGCGCGGCGAAGAGCGTATCGAGACGAGGCGACTGCGCCAGCCGCCACGCCAGCGCGTGTTCGCGGCCGCCCGACCCGATCAACAGGATATTCATGGCCGACCCCCTTTTCGATACGTCCGTGGACGCTGCGGCAGGGCGGCTGGTAGCCGAGCCGGTCGCGGGCGACAATGCGATGGCGATGTCGGTCGGGGAGCTGTCGGGCCGGCTGAAGCGAATGGTCGAGGGCGAATTCGGCCACGTTCGGCTGCGCGGCGAAATCTCGGGCTACAAGCGCGTCGCTTCGGGCCACTCGTATCTGGCGCTGAAGGATGACAGCGCGGTGATCGACGGTGTGATGTGGAAGGGCAACAGCGCGAGCCTGGCTTTCCGGCCCGAGGACGGGATCGAGGTGATCGCGACCGGGCGGCTGACGACCTATCCGGGGCGTTCCAAATACCAGATTATCATCGAGCGTATGGAGCTGGCGGGCGCAGGCGCGCTGATGGCGCTGCTGGAGCGGAACAAGGCGCGCTTCGATGCCGAGGGGTTGTTCGCCAAGTCGCGCGCGCGTCGCGCGCTGCCGTTCATGCCGCGCGTCATCGGCGTCGTTACCTCTGGCACCGGGGCGGTGATCCGCGACATTCTTCACCGATTGGAGGATCGCTGCCCGACGCATGTCATCGTCTGGCCGGTCAAGGTGCAGGGGCAGGGCGCGGCGGAGGAGATCGCGGCGGCCGTGCGCGGCTTCGATGCGCTTCCTGCTGCGGGGAGCGAGGTCACGTCGGACGTGGCAGGCACGCCGGCCGGGTCGGGGAATCGGGCTGCGCCGATCCCGCGACCGGACCTGGTCATCGTCGCGCGTGGCGGCGGTTCGATCGAGGATCTGTGGGCGTTCAACGAGGAGCCGGTCGTTCGCGCAGTCGCCGGCTGCTCGATCCCGATCATTTCGGCTGTGGGGCACGAGACCGACACGACTTTGTGCGACCACGCCGCCGACCTGCGCGCGCCGACGCCGACCGCGGCGGCGGAGATCGCCGTACCTGTCCTCGCCGACCTGCGTTACACGCTCGACGCGATGAGCGCGCGCACCGCGCGCTGCGTCAACCGCCATGTCGAGCGCGGGCGCGAGCGGCTGACTGCGATGGCTCGCCTGCTGCCGTCGCGCGACCGGCTGCTGGGTCCGCAGCGGCAGCGGATGGACGAGGCCGCGACGCGCGCCGACCGTGCGCTCGAGCGTCGCGTCGCGAACGCGCGCGGGGCGCTCGACCGTGTCGCAGGCGCGATCCGCCCGGCGACGCTCGACCGCCGGCTGGACGCGGCGCGCCGCAGCCTTTCCGATGTCGGGCGGCTGGTCGAGAGCCTCAACCCCGATCGCATCCTCGAACGCGGTTACGCCCGCGTGACGACCCCGGCGGGCACGACGATCACCAGCGCGCAGGCCGCACGCGACGCGGGCGCGTTGACGCTCCACTTCCGCCATCAGGAGGTGATTGACGTGATCGTCGCCGGCACGGTTGAGGAAGCGCCCGCCCGACCCCAATTGCGTCGCAAGCCAGCCACCGACGCCGGCAAGCCCGAGCAGCCGACCTTACTCTGACGGAACAAGACAGATGCTGATGTCCAACACCAACCGTCCTGCCAAGCTGCATTACATGGCGAACGGCTTTCGCGTGCTCAGTTCGGGCGATCACGTCGTCTGTGCCGCCTCGGGCGCGGCGATCGCGCTCGACGACCTGCGCTACTGGGATGTCGCCGGGCAGCGCCCGTTCGCAACCGCCGAGCTGGCGAGCGAGGCGATGCGCCCGCGCTGAGCAGCTTCATCAGCGGTCACGCCGTACCTTGGCCGAGCCGTTGCCGTCGAACACCGCGAAATAGCTGCCGAGCATCCCTGCGCTGATCCGCACCTTCGTGCCGGGCTTGATCCGCGCGAGCATCAGCGTGCGGTCGTCGTCCTGTACCCAGCGCGCGCCGCCCTCGACCGTGAAGACGAGCTGCCCGGCGCTGTTCTTGGCCGAACTCGTCACCACCGTGTCGAGGCGCTTCAGCTCGGCCGACTCGCGCTTCGATGAGTCGCCGTCGTCCTTTCCGAACAGGTTGCGCGACGGCAGCGCGAAGCCGAACAGCGACCGGCGCGTCTCGCGCACCGCTTTCTCGTCGAGCACCACGATCTTCTTCGTCTCGGCCGCCGACGATAGCGCCGCGACCTCGCGGTCGAAACAGGCCAGCCGTTCGGCGTCCCGCGTAATGGCTCGGCACGCGATCAATGGATCAAGTGCCTGACTTTTCGGCGCATTCGCCGGCGCTGCATTGGCTGCCTGCGCTGCCATCGCGATCAAGACGCCGATTACTGCCATCTGCCCACCCTGTGTCTTTTCGGTGACGCTCGCCACGGAAAGCGTCGCCGCATTGTAACGATGGATTTACAGGCGACACGATACGGCAGCAAGCAGGACATAACACGTCACGAAGTTGCGACCACAGCAATGTGTCGTGAAAGAACGGAAAGGGATCTCGGCAGTGAAGAAGCAATTGCTTGCCAGTTTGAAGGCGGGTGCGGCGCCGGTCATTATCGGTTTCGGCCTGTTGGCGGCGCCGGCGTTCGCGCAGACGCAGCCTGACACGACCACGGGTACCACGCCGCAGACGGCGCAGCCGACCGCCGGTCCGGTCGAGGGCCTGAGTCCCGCCGAACGGCCCGCCAGCGCCGACGGCAACAACGCCGGCGCCGCCGCGACCGGCGACATCGTCGTCACCGGCTCGCGCATTCCGCAGCCGAACCTGACCTCGAGCAGCCCGGTTACCGTTGTCAACCAGCAGGACTTCAAGCTGCAGGGCGTGACCCGCACCGAGGATTTGCTCAACTCGCTGCCGCAGGTGTTCGCCGACCAGGGCGGCTCGGTCTCGAATGCTGCCACCGGTACTTCGACCGTCAACCTGCGCAACCTGGGTGCGAACCGCACGCTGGTGCTAATCAACGGCCGTCGCCTCGTCCCCGGTGACCCAAGCGATTCGGCTGCCGACATCAACTTCGTTCCCGCGACCCTGATCAAGCGCGCCGAGGTGCTGACGGGCGGCGCGTCGTCGACCTACGGCGCGGACGCGGTCGGCGGCGTCGTCAACTTCATTCTCGACACTGACTTCACCGGTTTCAAGCTCGACGGGCAGTACAGCCTCTACCAGCATGATAACAATGCCGGCCCCGGCGTCATCAATGCGTTGCGTAATCGAAACTTCGGTTATCCGAGTGGTCCGGTCGCCGACGGCGGTACGCTCGATGTAAGCGCTACCATGGGCACGTCGTTCGACGACAACCGCGGTCATATCACTGCCTACCTCGGTTACCGCAAGATCAACGCGATCACGCAGGACAACCGCGACTACAGCGCCTGCGCGCTCGCGTTTAGCCGCGCCGGCGTGCCCAGCTGCGGCGGTTCGGCAACCTCGGCCAATGGTACGTTCTTGGATGGTCTGTCGAACAGCTATCAGGTCGGTGCGAACCAGACGCTGGTTCCCGGCTTCACGCCTTACAACTATGCGCCAACCAACTATTATCAGCGTCCTGACGAGCGCTACACCGCCGGCTTCTTCGCTAACTACGAGGTTTCGGACTCGTTCAAGCCGTACATGGAAGGCATGTTCATGGACGACCGCACGGTCGCCCAGATCGCGCCATCGGGTGATTTCGGCAACACCTACTCGCTCAACTGCGACAATCCGCTTCTGAGTGCGCAGCAGCGCGGGGTAATCTGCGCGGCGGGCAATCTGGTCGCCAGCACGATTGTTCGCGACGCGTTCAACCCCGGCGTCTATACGACCGTCGCTCCCTCCTACTCCCCAACCGGGGTGGTATCATCGATCAACGCCAACGCAGCCATCAGGCAGGGCGTGTTGGATCAGGGCGGTACGTTCACCGGGCCTGCCAACGCTTTCAACGCATTCAACTTTATCAACACCGCAACTGGTGCAACATACAATCGTGGCTACGCGCAGATCCTGCGGCGTAACGTCGAGGGTGGCCCGCGTCAGGACGACCTGCAGCACACTGCCTATCGTATCGTGGCCGGTGCGCGCGGCGATGTGGCCAAGGGCCTGACCTACGATGCTTACTATCAGTACGGGCGTACCAACTACTCCGAGACCTACCTGAACGACTTTTCGGTTACGCGCCTTGGCCGTGCACTGGATGTCGTATCCGTCAACGGCGTGGCGACCTGCCGCTCGGTCGTCGACGGCAGCGATCCGAACTGCGTCCCTTACAACATCTTCTCACAGGGCGGCGTTACGCCGCAGGCAGTCGCGTACCTCGCGACTCCGGGCTTCCAGCGTGGTCAGGTAACTGAACAGATCGCTTCAGTGAACTTCACCGGTTTGCTGGGCGAGTATGGCATCCAGTCGCCGTGGGCGAACGAGGGTGTCGGCGTCAACTTCGGTGGCGAATATCGTCGTGAGACGCTCAATCTCCAGACCGATACCGCCTTCCAGACTGGTGATCTCGCAGGTCAGGGCGCGGCGACGCTGCCGATTACCGGTGCGATCAACGTCTACGAAGCTTTTGGTGAAGCGCGCGTGCCGATCATCTCGGACGGGTTCATCAACAGCCTCGCGGTTGAAGGCGGCTATCGTTACTCTAAGTACGAAGTAGGTGATCGCGACTTCAGCACCGACACCTACAAGGTCGCGGTTGATTTCGCACCGGTCCGTGCAATCCGTTTCCGCGGCGCGTACAATCGTGCGGTTCGCGCGCCGAACATCCAGGAATTCTTTGCGACGCAGCGTGTCGCGTTGAATGGTGCAACCGATCCGTGCGCAAAGGTCGATTCTGAAAACCGGCCGGTGGCTTTGACCGCAGCAGACGTAGGATGCTTGGCGCAAGGTCTGCGGGTGGGGCAAACGATTGCCGCTAACCCATCGGGCCAGTACAATGGTTTGATCGGCGGCAATCCGAACCTTACGCCCGAGATCGCGGATACTTACACGGCTGGCGTCGTGCTACGGCCGGAGTTCATTTCGTTTCTGCGTAACTTCGCGGTGACCGTCGACTACTTCAACATCAAGGTGAAGAACCTGGTGCAGAAGATTGGTCAGGATACGATCTTGGCGGCTTGCACGGCCAACGCGGCGTCGCCTTACTGCTCGTTGATCAATCGTGATGCAACCGGATCGCTGTGGCGTTCCAATCAAGGCTACGTGTCCGATCTGACGCGTAACCTCGGCACGCTGCAGACGAGCGGTATCGACGTCGGTGCCAACTTCAACTCCGAGGTGGGCTCGGTCGGTACAA